>CAZUUK010000313.1:0-2451 GCA_964622675.1 uncultured Planctomycetota bacterium
GCCCTTCTCTCATCTTCACCCTCCTATGCTCTCTGGCTTCACTCCTCCATGACCTAAAACCATACCACCACCGCGCAGCCTGTCAACAGCCATTGCCCGGTCCCGCACCGCGCGCTCACCCCATCACCTTCTCCAGCGCCACATCCGCTATGCAGTCGTAGCTGTGCCGGAATAACTTCCCCTCGTACTCCACCTCTATATTGCCAGCCAGCGACTCGAAGCTCCGCGGACTTCCACCCTCCGCGTATCCCTCCCCGTTGAACCTACGGAAGAAAACCGTCCTCCCTGTATTCGCAACGTACCACTCCGCATACGCCGCCGCCGAACCGTCCCTCGTCTTGAATCGCTGCGACCCGTGAATCACCTTCAAGCATCGCCACACACACCCTCCGACCCTCACCTCCGACACCCCCGCCACCTCTCCCCCCGCAAACCCTCCCCACTTCCTACCAGCCATCAGATTCATCGGAACCGGCTCGTACCGCGCATCCTCCGGATGCCCAGGCCGCTCCCTCTCCGAAACCACCAGCTCCCCCGTCTCCACCCTCTTCACGTCTATCTCACGCCACGTTGCGTTCTCCACCACGTAGTGCCTTTCCCTCAACCCCTCCACTCTCTTCTCCGGCTCCAGCTCCACGCTGCAGCTCCACACCCTCAAAAACCTCTTCCCGCCCCTCCTCGAAACCCCGACCACCCGGCACTCGTTCACCCCCGTAAGCCGCCCTCCCGGAAGGTCATACAACGCCCAATCGCACATCCCTCCCTCCACAAGAGGCACGAAGTAGCACTGCGCGTCCATGCACCGCACCATCATCCTCTCGCCCGGCAAGTCGGCTATCTCGACCTCCGGCTCCGTCCGCGGAAACGGAAACATCAGCAATCGCTGTGCGAAACTATTCGGCAGCGCCCTCTCCTTCAGCGTCGCTTCCACCATCTTCAGATCCTCTCCTTCAAGTGATTCCTCGACTCAAAAAGCCTCCGCTTCACCGTGCCTTCCGGCACACCCAGAAATCCCGCTATCTCCTTCAGCGAAAATCCTTCTATATAGAATAGCTTCGTCACCGTCCGCCGGTTCTCCGAAAGCCTCTTAACCTCCTCCAGCACCTTCCCCGTCATCTCCCGCCGCTCCGCCCTCTCCGCAGGACCCGGCCCCTCCGCCTTCACCTCACCTAGAGCAATCGTTCGCTCCTTCGGCACCTGCTTCCGCCTCGTCAGCCGGTCGCAGTGCTTGAACACTATCTTCCGAAACCAGCTCGCAAACGCCACCGGCTCCCTCAGCTTCGGCAGGTAGCGGTACGCCTCCATGAATGCCTCCTGCACCGCGTCCTCCGCCAGATGCGCATCTCCCAGCACCGAGCAGCTGTACCCGTACGCCATCTCCCGGAAGCGCACCACTATCTCGCTGTACGCCTCCCAGTCGCGCCCCTGCGCCCTGATTACCAGACGCCTCAGCTCCTCCACCGGGAAAAATCCCTTCTATATATAAGTGCCGGAACCTCCAAAGAGCGTTCGCCAGATCTCACAAAACTTCCTTCAACCTCCCACAGATTCCCTCCTCATACGCATCTTCATGCGCGCCGCCCTCGGCCAGAACAGAATGCCCCTCTAGCTATGAAACGAAATCCCCTCTGAATGTTTCACCGAATCCTCAGCCTCGGATTGCCAAAGCGCCTCTTTCCGGGCCGGCACTGGCTGTCAAGACAACGAGGCCCGACGAATAAAGACTCAGGTAGCCGCGTCAAAGGCTGAAAAAGGAAGGTTCAGCGCGCAATCTCGGAAGAAAAAACCAGCAGGATGGGCGCTTCCCCGAACCGCCCCCTACGCAATCCGCTGCAAGGAGGCGGAACTCGCGCGCATATGAGTCAAGTTTTTCACCCTCCGCCTCCTTTCCACTCGCACTTTCACATCTTCGTAACGAGCCTTATAGCAAACCGCCACGCAATGTCAACACCCATTTTCGCAATTCCTGCCGCCGCATCGCCGATTATTTCATCTCACCGCCGCCCGTTGCTCTCGAAGGAAACACCCTTCACTTCTATAGACCCACATCCCCTCCCCCCGGTTCGCCCAAATCACAAAAAAATCCCTCCCTCGCCGCCACCCCCTACAGATCCCACTCGTAACCTTCCTCCGCAACCGAAATCCCCACCACCTTCCCATCCCGCGTCATCAACAGCATCTCCATCGGCTTATACATCAACACCCTCGTCCCAGCTTCCCAATCCCGCTGCATCGTTGGCTCCCCGTACGCCCCCACCACCTCCTCCTCGCTCGATCCTATCCCGATCCCTTCCTCCGTCCGTCCCCTGAACACCTCCATCGCCATTCCCGTCCCTTCTCCCCCCTTCCGGCTGGACCATACAATCGTCACCCCCCTCTCATCCTCCGCCTGCAGAATCACGCCCCTCGCCAGATAGTAGTAGAACCCCCTCTCCTCAATCACCCTATCCG
>CAZUUK010000314.1:0-2434 GCA_964622675.1 uncultured Planctomycetota bacterium
ACATGTCCAACGTCGAACTCCTCGAAGCCGTCACGCTTCTTCTGAAGAAGAATGATGAAGAGGCGGAGATGAAGGCCGCCAAGAAGAAGGCCGAGGAAGACGAGGAGGAAGAGGAGGAGAAGAAGGCCGCCAAGAAGAAGACCGAGGAAGACGAGGAGGAAGAGGAGGAGAAGAAGGCCGCCGAGGAGGCCGTGGATCTCCAGAAAGAAGAGGAGAAGCCCGCGGGCACCACCTACAGGGATTTCATGGATAAATGCATGAAGGCGGGCAAATCCATGGCCGAATGCGCCAAGGAATACAAGGAAAAATACCCCGCACCCAAGAAAGAGGAGGAATCCGAGGTTGAGCAACTTGCTGAATCCGAGTGGAAGGACGAGATCGAGCTGGCCAAGAAAAAGAAAAAGGACGAATACGAGTACCCCGAGAAGAAGGCAAGCGAACTCGCCCCCGAACTCCGCAAGGAATTCGACGAACTGAAGGAAAAGGCAAGCGAGCTCTCCAAGGTCCGCGAGGAATTCGACGAACTGAAGCTTGAACTCGTACGCCTCAAGGAGGAGAGACGCCTCGCCGAGATCGCTCAGAAAGTCGATGAGCAGATCGATGAGAAGCATCTAGCCCCCAAACAGAGGGACCACGTGATCAAGCTGATGGCCAAACTTCCTGTGATGTACCACGACGAGCTTTTGAGCACTTTCGCGACGCAGAAATTCAGAGGTTTCGAGGACGTCGGGCAGACCGCTGTGAGACGACCTGGTGAACTTCCTGAAGTAGATGAGGAAACCAGAGTGAGACTTCTAAGAGAGCACGGAATCGAGGATCTCATCGCCGAAAAGGGCGTAAAGAGGAGGGCTAGTTAATGACCGTTGCTGCAGCAGAAGCAGTAGGCTGGGACATGTACGATCCCAGAATGACCCTAAAGGCAACCGTCAAAACCGGAGAGACCGTCGGCATCGGTGATTGTTGTTACATCGATAGCAACGGTTACATCAATGTAAGCGACACCAGCCAAGATAAGACCCACGGCTGCGCCCTCATGGCGGCAAGTGCCGGCGATGAGCTCGTGCTAGTCACCCACGGACGCCTCAAAATGGTGACCGAACAGACGCCGGGCGCCCTCGTCTATCCTCAGGATACCGCCGATGGTACCGGTTCCCCTCCAGACGACGCGCAAGCCGGGACCGAAGAACCAGTTGGCTTCGCAATTGAGGCCTACCTGATATTCGTGCACATCGACAACCTCAGCGCGGTGGGAGGCCACTAGAATGCCTGAATGGTTAACCGATACGATCTCATCAGGCGGATACGATAGACTGGTCGATCCCAGCTACGGGCTCCTCACCTCCGACGACATAGACAGCCGGATGCTCTACAAGGAGTTCCAGCAGGGCGTCCAAGTCTACAACGAAGTCGAGTGGGGCATACTCAAGAGATTCGTGAGGGAGACAACGAAGGAAAGCGTGCGCGTTTGGCAGCGAAACATGGAATTCGTCACCGCGGCCGAGGGCTATCTTGAGACCTGGCAGAAGATCAGAGCCACCGAAATAATGCTTCCGCTTGAGGACTTCGAGATCGGTTTCGCCTTCACCAAGAAGGCGATCCAGGACTCGACGGCCAACGAACTGAAGGAGACACAGGGAGAGGCGCTACGCGCCGACCAGAGGCTTCTGGCTAAGAGGTTCTTCTACAGAGCCCTGACTGAAGGCTCAGCCACGAGTGCGAGAGCTACCGCGTCAATGGGCTGGTGGGACGGCAAAATGGCAACCACCGGTGCTGACGGCGCCGCTCCTCCCTCCTGGAAGGGCAACTCATTCACCACAAGCCACGACCACTACGACACGACGGGAGCCGCGGACCTCGCCCTCAGCGACTTCAGCGCGCTTAAGAGGGAGATCAGAGAGCACGGCTACTCGGGTCCACTGTTCCTGTTCATGAACTCAGAGCAAGTCGAGGAATGCGAAAACCTCGCCGGCTGGACATCGGCAATGACGCCTAACTCAATCATCGAAACCGTCGCCACACAGGGCTTCGAAGTCATCAAGCAGTTCCAGGGTTTCACGCTAATCCAGGATGACTGGATCCCAGAAGGCTATCTGATGGCTATCGAGGCGAAGATCAGACCCATCACCATGAGGCTGCCCCTCAACAAAACGGCTCAGGGACTAAAGCTCTGGGAAGGCCCCTACTCGGCCTACCCCCTACAGGAGGCCTACTATTCCCACCGCTTCGACATGGCCGTGTGCCACCGAGGCGCGGGAGCAGTAAGAGAGATCACGACAGACGCAGACTACACGAGTCCAACATTTACGTTCTAATCCCCTAAAAAGGCGGCCAACCCGCCGATTTTCTTGAAAAGGTTGGAGGGACATGGGCCCGGAACCGCCCCTTAAGACGGATACGGACCTCTCTGGACGCTTCCCCCCGGAGAATAAATGGG
>CAZUUK010000315.1:0-2433 GCA_964622675.1 uncultured Planctomycetota bacterium
TTACGACGGTGAAAGGCTGGCCGGTGCCGTCAACTTTCGAGAGGTGGGCCCATTCATGCCGGCCGCGAAGTTTGGCGAGGGTTTGGGGGTCTTTCTTGATGCGTGCGATCCATTCGGCGAGCTCGGAGGTGACGTTTTTCGTGCCGGCGGAGAGGGTTTCCTCCTCTTGTATTTTTTGTTCGAGCTGAGAGGCGAGGTAGTCGAGCCAGCCGGCGTAGTCGCGGAGGGTGGGGTCGGTCTGGAGGGAGCGTGCGTCGCGGAGAGTTTTTGCGGCGGCGGCGCGGGTGCCTTCGTCCGAGACGGCGTTGGGGTCGGGCTCAGACGCGAAGGCGGCGGACAGGAGAAGGAGTGCGGCGATTGAGATGGATACGGGGCGCATTGTGGGCCTCCTGAAAGTCAGATTGCAGGTGAATGGCATTGTATCGCTGGTCACTTGAGAATACACGGGGGAAAAGGGGGGTCATTGGGTGAGTCTCTTATGGGGCCCGGCCGGCCCCGGGAGAAGAGGTCTTGCGCCGCGCTTGTGGCCATGTGATGGTTTGACAAGGCGCCTGAGACCCTCGTCATTGGCTGCGAGCGAGTTCAGCTTGCGGAGGAGCAGCCTGACAAGCCAGCGCTTTGCAGGAGTGCTCTGGCCGAGACGATCGTTGACATCGTTCGCGACGCTTCCGGTTTCCGGCCGCTGCTGCCACCAAGCTGTGAGGGCGGAGCGGAACGACGTGTACCACTGAGCGGCTTCATCCTCATTGGGGTACGTATCTTCGCATTGAAGGAAGGGCGGCACCTCAGCACCCTTTTGCAAGGGCTTCTCAAGACCGATGGCCCAGAGGAGCCGTTCGAGGAACCGGAATGCTTTTGGGGCGCAAAGCCAGCCATACCTGATGTGGTATCGGAACCAGTTCCAGTCGGGACAGATTGCGGCAAGTTTCGCCTCAAGTTTCCGGACTCTTGGGGATGACCTTTCGCGAAAGCCGGGCACGGAGCCAGCGATGTAGCAGTTTTCCGTTGCAATATTTCCGGTCTCCGACAATGTGCCCAGGTATTGATCCCGACCGAAATCGGCGGCCAAGTCGTCGTGCCAGGGCCTGTCTTTTATTTTCCATCGCTGAGAGTGGATGAGGCGTTCGATGAGGAGGTCCTTGAGTTGACTGTGTTCGCCCAACACGTTCCAGAGGCCTGCGCAGGCGGAGTGCCAATCGATCCGGCGATGCCCGAAGGCCTTGAGCTCCCGTGCGGCAGCCTGCGGCTCGGCGCCGGCCAGCCAGGCATCGAGACAGAGAACGTAATCCATCATCTGCCTCTTGCGCACGCGCTGGACGGCAAAGCAGCCATGGACGAATTCGGGGGGCGCCTGAGAGCCTATGGCGCTGACAGCTTCGAGGTACGGCTGAGGGAAAAGGTAATGGCCGCAGGGAGGGAGCCAATTGATGGATCTTTCGACGACCTGGTGCGCCCATTGGGGGACGGAGTCGAGTTGGTGCTCCATCGCCACGACCTGTCTGAGTTCATCGTCAGCGGAGAGAGGGGCGCCGTGCTTTGCGCTCCCATCCCATCCATCGTCATAGGGGGTGTACCACCAGCAGCGGCTCGAGACACTTGATTCGTATGCCGGCCTGGTCCATTCAAAGGGTTGCATGGGAGGAGCCTTTTCTCGTAGGTTTGGTGGCGGCGAAGAAGGCGACATCGGACACCTGGGGGGAGCGGAGGGTAACGATTGACCTGGGGTCAACAGCAACGGCTTCAGCGAAGTCGGTGGACGTGTCGTCGAGCCAGGTTTTGGTGCGGCGGGCGTGCTGGTAGAGGACGAGGACGTCGCGGGATTTCATGACGGCGAAGATCCGGGAGATCTCGTCGGCGGTTACGTGCTCGGGGCCCGGCGTGCCAGGTTCGATGCCGGTGTCTGGGTCGAGGAAGACGAGCTTTTTCTCGCGGCGCCTGCGGATGCGTCGGAGAATGCTTTCGGTGTAGGCGGCGCGGTCTTCGAAAAACTCGCCGAGGAGTTCTATGCGGAGGCCGGTTGGCTGCTGGAGGCGTTGGATGTTTTTGATGTTGCGGAAGTGGGTCCAGACGATTTTCGGGAGCGGTATGGGCTTTTTTTCTCCTGATTGCGAAACCAGCAGTGTAACTGCGCTTCTCGGGTGGTCCGGGCGCAAGTAGGCGACCTGGAGGATTAGATTGAGATCGTGGGAGCGGGCGAGGTGGAGGAGGGAGCCCCATTTTACGAGGTCTTTTTTGTCGGAGTAGAACTGGTTGCGCATTGGCAGCCCGAGTGTTGAGATCGTCGGGGGCTCTTGGAGGCTTGAAGGATAACAGAGTGGGACCGCGAGCCCAAGTGCAAATGAGCGGGCGTCGGGAATCGCCGGGGGTGATGCTGGAAATTGGGGGAGGGATGGGGGAGAATGAGGGCCAAATCATGAGCGATGGAGGAAGGGA
>CAZUUK010000316.1:0-2424 GCA_964622675.1 uncultured Planctomycetota bacterium
CCGAGGTGGAAGGGTAGCCGGCGTCCTTGGCGTAGGCGTCGACGGTGGCCCAGTGGATGGGATACATGGATACGTTTCTAGGTTCAACACGTTGCCCGTCGGTGTTCATGTACGTTCCTTTCGGTACTACTATCGTTCCTGTAGGTAGGATTATAGCATATTTTGCTAAGTTTGTCAAGGGGGTAATGTTAAAATTCCCATAGGAATGGAAAACTCGTGTAATCTTGTCTCATGGAAACTTTTGGGGATTGGCTGCTGGAGAGAATTGAATACAAGGGATGGAGGCAGGCTGAGCTGGCACGGCGGGCTCATATCCAGGACGCAACGCTGAGCCGCATTATCACCGGCTCGCGACAAGTCGGCCCAGATGTGGCGCAGTCTATTGCACGGGCACTCGAGGTTCCACCGGAGCAGGTCTTTCGCAAGGCGGGGCTGCTGCCCACTGCGTCACCTCGCGAGGAAGATATTGAGGAAGCGGTATGGATCTTGGGGAAGCTGTCGGCGAGGATGCGGCTGACGGTGCTGGCGATGCTGCGCGGTCTGCCGAGGGTGGCTGTTGGAGCAGAGACAAGCGTCATAGAGGAAAGGGTTGAGTACGACGTGCCACAGCACGACGATGCCCAGGTGAGTCGGCTGGTGGGGGAGTTCTGGCAGGTGCCGGATGAGTTAAAAGAGGTGGCGATTGCGCAGATGGCGCAACTCAAGAGGAGGGATACGCAGAAGGAGGGATAATGAGGGCGTTTCGATGGCCATTATTCGCGCTGCTGGTGTTAGTGCTGATGGGATTGGCGTGCGGTGGGGGTGGGGAGGTGGGGACGAATCCGGCGCCGACCGTGCCGGTCCAGGAGGTGGACGATCATGAGCTGGCAGCGTTGGCGGTGCATCTGTTGTATTTGCAGGACAAGGTCGCGAAGTTGGATGGGGCGACGGGGAGCGATGAGCTCGAATGGGCAGCTTTTTCTCCGACATGGAATCGCGATCTCACAGAGCATAAGGGCTCTTATGCTAAGGAGTTTGGGGCTAATGTCAACGAATACAAAGGAGCCTGTCGTTCTGCCTTCTTCGACATTGGGGTAGGGTATGGCGAGTTGTTCATTCTGTGGACGAGGTATGATGGGCTGCTCGAAGGGGAGGTGGCGCAGGCTGAGGTAGAGGCGAAGCGCGCTGAGTTCGAGGAGCTGCTGGAGCGGGCTGAGCGTGCGTTGGAAACGTGTAGGGAGGACTGATAAATTGCATTGTACGTTCTGAGGTTTTGAACCGGAGGACTCATCTCTGAGGGAACCGGAGGCCGGTTTGCTGGTCGCTGGGGGGAGAGATGGGGACTGCGGTAGGGGGTGAGAAGGGCTTCCCTTACAAGGAAGAGGTCACAGGTTCGAGCCCTGTTTCGCCCACTGGAGACCGCATATCTGGCGGATTTGGCAGGGTATGCGGTCTCCGGTCAAGGTTTTTTGGGGTTGGTGTTCTACCGCGGTCCTCTTCTCTCCTGTTCTCGGGTGATCAAAAAAAAGCGTCCAGCGCATTATCGGTCCTACCTCGATTTGTCGTGCCTGGACGCGGAGAACCGGAGGTCTCATGTCTACAACTGTTTCCTTGTCACAAGCGATTGAAGGCTATTTGATTGCGGCGTATGCGCGGCGGCTGAGCCGGCACACGTTGGCGCTGTATGTGCGCTCGTTTCGGTACCTCCAGGAGTTCCTCGAGGAGGACCGGGCAATGGACGAGATCTCGGCGGGGGACGTGCGCGCGTTTCTGGGGAGCCTGGACGGGATGTCGCCAAACTCGGTGCGGAAGCACTACGTGGGGTTGTCGGCTCTCTGGACGTGGGCGGTAGGGGAGGGGGTGGCCAGGCGGCACGTGGTGCGGGAGGTGGATCCACCCCGGGAGACGCGGCGTGATATTATCCCCTATACTGAGGAGGATGTGAAGGCAATGTTATCCAAGTGCGAGCGGAGCCGGGGGTACGTGCGGCCAGGGAAGCGGAGGTGTGCCAACAGCCGGCCGACGGCGATGCGCGACCGGGCGATGATCACGCTGCTGGTGGACACGGGGATCCGGGCCTCGGAGCTGTGCGGCTTGCGGATCTACCAGTGCGACCTGCGCAACCAGCGGGTGACAGTGGAGGGAAAGGGGCGAAAGGAGCGGGTGGTGCCGATCTCGGCGCGAACGGCGCAGGTGATTTGGCGGTACTTGGCGACGCGGGAGGATGCGGAGCGGAAGGCCGGCTTCCTGTTCACGACGATGCGGGGCGGACCGATGGAACGGAACGCGCTGCGGCGGCTGCTGCACCGGATCGGGGAGCGGGCTGGCGTACAGGGAGTGAATGTGCACCGGTTCCGGCACACGTTCGCGATTTGGTTCCTGCGGAACGGGGGGAATGTATTCGCGCTGCAGCGGGTGCTGGGGCATTCGACGATGACGATGGTG
>CAZUUK010000317.1:0-2413 GCA_964622675.1 uncultured Planctomycetota bacterium
TGCCGCTGATGAGC
This sequence comes from uncultured Planctomycetota bacterium, assembly GCA_964622675.1. Taxonomy (GTDB): domain Bacteria; phylum Planctomycetota; class DG-23; order CAZBND01; family CAZBND01; genus CAZUUK01. The sequence goes on from CAZUUK010000317.1 coordinate 15, forward strand.
GCAGCCGAGACGCCCGCGCACCGAGCGAGGTCGGCCTGAGAACGGTCGACTTTGGCGAGATAGCGGCTGATCGGATGAATTTCGGTCGGGCGAGTCTCGGTCACGCAGCAACCATACCTGAACCTCCGGGTGCCCGTCAAGGGCTCATGTTCTTATACCGCTCTGCCGATACCCCCCCAAGGAGGTATGACAGATGAGGTCACGAGAGTATCGGGTGCTGAGGCGGGCTGGAATCGAGGCTGCTAGCAAGTATCGTGCCAGAATCCTGGAGTGCAACAAGATTCTCAAAGTGTGTGGCATTTACCACATGGGGATTTGGCAGCGCAGTCGAGAGGACTGGCGGCGGCGGCTCATGGTGGAACGCCGGCTGCTGGCGGCCCTGCGCGTTTCGGTCCACTGGTGGCGGCTCACCGTCATCGAGTTGCGGCCGAAGGGGACCGCAGCGATTCTTTCCGACACGGGGGTTGACATTCCCGAGAGGCTGGTTCATCATGACTGAACACTGTTGGGGGGTCAGCATGAGCAGCCAGTCCACCGCCAAACTTTCCAGCCCCCGGGAGGCACCCAGCGCCGATGGCGCCGGGGTCCATGTCCCCTCAACCCAACCGCCTCCCGGGGGCGCTCGCATCATCCACGGTGCCTACAACGACACCAACGCACTGCTCGACGTGCTGCTCGACGGCTTCCGCAACTCCGTCTGGATCCTCGCCGGCAAGGACTTCCGTGTGTCGGCGGACCTGCTGTGGCGGGCAGGAGCCGTCCTTCAAGAAGAGTCGGATGCGGACAGGCGGCGAGCGAAGCTGCGGGCGAGGGAAGCGGCATTGCGCGCCGGTGAGGCGCGGGGGGAGGTGGGGTAGATGGACAAGTATCCGAAGATCGAGACGCTATTCGACCGCGACCCGAACACGTTCAACGTGGTGGAGGGGCAGTTCCGCTGTCCTGAGTTCGACGCGGTGAAGCGATGGTCCGTCACCGAGAAGATCGACGGCACGAACGTTCGCATTTACTTCGGCGATGACGGCCATGTGGAGATTGCCGGTCGCACCGACAACGCCAGCTTGCATCCGAAGCTGATGGCGCACCTCTGCACCTTCGCAATGCCAGAGCGGCTGAGAGAAATTTTCCCGGATGGCCGCGCGCTGCTCTTCGGCGAGGGCTACGGCCCAAAGATTCAGAAGGGCGGCGAGCGTTATCGCGATACACAGGGGTTCCGGCTCTTCGACGTAATCTGCGGCGGCATGTGGTTGAAGCAGGAAGCCGTCCGCGACGTCGCCGAAAAGCTGGGAGTCCCCACCGTGCCACAGCTCGGAATCTGGCTACTTGATGATGCCGTAGAACTTGCACGGATCACTCTTTTGTCTCTGGCGGCGCGTGCCGACGGTGGAGACACCAGCTATGCGGCCGAAGGCATTGTGGCCCGTAGCGAGCCGCTAATGTTCGACCGCCGCGGCAACCGAATTATGTGGAAGCTCAAGTACAAGGACTTTCCCCGGTGACCACCTCCACCCCCATCCCCGCCACCGAGTACCTCCCGGTCGTCGCGTTCGTCGTCGGCTGGCTGCTCGCCGTGGGCTTCTTCGTGCTGCTGGTGCGGGGTGCAAGGCGGCGGGATGGGGCGGCGCTGAGTGCGGAGGCGGGGAGGATGGAACGTTTACGGCGGTGCGATAGTTGAGAAAGGATATGGGCTCGAATCTTCGCGCAAAACGACGGAAGCTCTACATTCGCCAGAATGGGGTTTGTTTCCACTGTTGCGAGCGCGTGTCGTGGGATGCCTCCACTGTTGACCACCTTGTCCCCCTCGCCCTTGGGGGGAGCAGCCACGGTAACAATCTTGCGATGTCATGCTATCGATGCAACCAGCTCCGCGGGGCGAAGCTTTCTGGGATGCTTAACGCGGCCCGCAAGGACCCGAATATCCGGCTGGCTACTTTCGTGAAGGCTGGTCATGTCAAAGAAGATCACCTTAACAACGATCCGCCACGCGCATCGGATGATTGGTTCAGGCGGAAGTCTTACGACCGCAGCCTTCAAATAACAACGCTCAGGCATGCCTTTGAGCGGGCAGGGTTGGGTTGGGCGGCACTGAGTGCGTGGCGGGATCGGATGACACATTTACGGCGGTGCGGTGCTGAAGGAAGCACAGACAGGGCCATTCAATGTCGGCCCCCGGTCCCGTGATGGGAATAATGGTACATCACGCGCTAGGGGGCTCAGCCGGAATCAAGCCCGGCCACCGCCTTCAGCTTGCGCGGCACGGTGCCGTGTGAGAACGGGAGTCAAACCGAGTCCCGGGGGCTCCGGGTGTCCCTCGCCGACGAAGTATGCCCGGAGCCCCCTTTTGTTTTTTCATAGCGAATAGGAGATTTCGCCGTGCGAATGAGTGAAGCGTTTCCGAGCAA
>CAZUUK010000318.1:0-2393 GCA_964622675.1 uncultured Planctomycetota bacterium
GTTTTTGATGGAGCTTACTGGCTGGATGCTGTACCCGGACTGAGCAACTTTTACTACCCAGCGGTATTGTCTTTGTTTGGAGGTGAAACCAGTCCGGCGAAGGCAGAAGTTATGAGCAACTTCGCAGCGAAGTATGGAGAGGAGCCTGAGGTGGGCGACTACATTTACGGATACAGTATAGTCGAGGCATGGGCTTTGGCTGTTGAGAGAGCCGGGACTTTTGATGCTGCGGCAGTTGTGGAAGAATTAGAGAAGTTCAGCAACGAAAGTTTGACGGTTGGTGGCACAACATACACATCGGAACTGCACATTACGCGGATGCGTTCAATGATGATTATGAATGTCGAGAATGGTGAGCACAATGCCCTCGGTTACTTCAGGGCTGAAGAGGAGCCTTCAATGGAATTGTTATTTGGCTAGATAGAGATTGGCACGCGCTATGCTAACACTTGAAGCACGAGAGGCTTCTGTAAATTTTGGGGGGGTCCGGGCGCTCGACGGCCTATCCCTTGAAATCAAGCAGACAGAGATCGTTGGGCTTATTGGTCCTAATGGCGCCGGCAAGACAACATTTGTGAACGTGCTTTCAGGCTTCCAACGGCCAACCAGTGGTTCTATATACCTGGATAGTCGTGACGTGACTGGGAGATCACCTCGCCAATTGGCGAGATGGGGCATCGCTCGTACTTTTCAGTCCGGACAGCTTTTCCAGGAATTGAGTGTTTGTGAAAACGTAGAGGTCAGTGCAATTGGGAGAGGTACGGGTCTTGGGGATGCACGTAAGGAGGCTGACAGCCTTCTCGAACGGCTTGGTCTTGGTAATTTTGCCGGAACCAAAGTCAATACTCTCCCCTTTGCCTCTCAGTGCCGTGTGGGGATAGCGCGTGCCCTAGCTCTAAAGCCACTGTTTATTCTTCTTGATGAGCCAGCAGCAGGCCTGAACGAGGACGAGTGCAACGATCTTATGGGTATGATTATGGACCTGCACAAGGACTTCCGGTGTGGTGTCCTTTTGATTGATCACAATATTCAGGTGGTGATGCAAACCTGTGAACGCATTCATGTGATTGCTAGTGGTCAAATGATCGCCGCCGGAACTCCAGCCGAAATTAGAAATAACGCGGCAGTAGCTGCTGCCTATTCTGGAACGGAGAAAATCTAGTAGTGCTGGATGTTCGTGACTTATCGGTAGACTACGGGCCGCTCCATGCCGTGCGCAAGGTGAGTATTCACGTTTCAGAATCCGAGATTGTTTGCCTTGTTGGGCCAAACGGTGCAGGAAAATCGACTACCACACTGGCTCTTTCTGGTGTACTACCCCTTGCTTCAGGATCTGTCGAGCTTGAGGGGAAGAGACTTACGGGCCTTTCGCCAGAAGAGATTGTCCGGCGTGGCCTGAGCCTGGTGCCCGAGGGAAGGCATATCTTTAGCGACCTCACCGTACGCGAGAACTTGATCTTGGCCGCTGGCGTCCGTGGCGATTCAAAGGCCTTTGGGCGCGACCTAGCATATGTTTCTAAAGTATTCCCGATTCTCGGGGAAAGGCAGAACCAGAAGGCGGGAACGCTTTCCGGTGGAGAGCAACAACAGCTCGCTATCGCTCGGGCGCTGCTTACAAGTCCACGTCTTCTCGTCATGGATGAACCCGCCTTGGGGCTTGCCCCATTAATCGTTCAGCAGCTTTATCAGGTGTTATTAGATCTGAGGCGCGGGGGACTAACGATGCTAATTGTGGAACAGAGCATGGAACGCGCGTTGCAGGTGGCTGACCGTATATATGTCATGAATAGTGGGAATGTCGTGCTGTCGGGGCGCAGCGAGGAGATTCCAGTCAGTGACCTGAAGAAAGCTTACTTTGGCGTTAAATCTGAAACTGAGGATGTCCAGTGAGTTTGATAATCCAATATCTAATTGACGCGGTAAGCGCGGGAGGAATCTATGCCCTTGCCGCTTTGGGCATCGGGTTGATCTTTGGCATTATGGGATTGATCAACTTTGCCCACGGCGATTTCTTCATGATAGGCGCTTACGTTATTTTCTTGATGAGCGGCAGGCCCGCGTTAATCGTAGTTGCCACGACCCTGATCGCCGTTATCCTTCTTGCGCTCTCGAGCGACAGGTTCGTATTCCGGCCGCTCCGCGGAGCGGGTGGGCCCATGTTACTAATCGCTTCTTTTGGCCTGGCCTACCTCCTAGAAAATATTATGCTCATGCTCTTCGGTGGGCGCTCTAAGGCAGTTGGTTTCGGCTACAGCTTGGCTCAAACCATAACCATTGGCAGTTTGCGAATTTCTCTGGTGGACATCGTCACGATCGCAGTGACTGCCGTACTACTAATCGCGCTTACCTTGTTCCTCCGCAAAACCCGGTATGGTATTGAGATGCGGGCGGCA
>CAZUUK010000319.1:0-2383 GCA_964622675.1 uncultured Planctomycetota bacterium
ACCTTATTCTCCGGAACTCAATGAGATTGAACGCATCTGGAAATACGTGAAAGGCGCCAGTCTCGCCAATTACGACTTTGGAAACACCCAAAACCTGCGACAGGCCATTCACGAAGTCTTTCAACAGTTGAACAGAGAACCCAAAAACGATTTGAACTTAAGATATCGCGACCCATTATCGAAAAACTTACTCAAGGTAGCTTAGCCTGAGTTTACGGGTTAGCGTCCGCATATGCGAGCAAGTAGTTGTCCTACAATAAGTTAGGAGAGTTTCGGCGTATTACCCTCCGAGGACCTCAGCGATTTGAAGGCATTCGGCGAGTTTTCTTTGCCGGGGAGTCATACGGCTGAAGGTGAGGTGGTCTTTACGGTGGGCCAGGGTCCCTTTGGGATAAATCACGGCGACTTCGCGGATCGCGGTGAGTTCTTTGAGCAATGCGGGCAGGGTCATGTCGAGGCCGGCCCGGGCGGCGACGTTTCGGGCGAGGGTCGCCAGGAGAAGCGCGAGCACACAATAGAATCCGTGCACCTTTATCTTCTGGTCGGTCCAGTGGTAGGCGGGCTGCCAACGAAGGAAGGTGACGTTTTTCATGTTCTTGAAGGCCTCTTCAATGGCGGTGAGACTGCGATAGGCGGCGAGGACTTCTTTTGGCTTCCAATCGGTGCGGTCCGTGACGAGCACGGTGCGGCCCAGGCGTTCGTGGGTCAGTTTGGCCAGCGCGGTGTGGTCCACTTCGTAGCGCAGGCGGGGGAAGCCGTTTTCTTCTTCCACCCGGGTCTGGAACAAGTCCTTCATGAACTGGGGCGAGAGGATCCCGCGCGCGCTTTGCTGCACGCCGCGCACGGTGGGCCGTTTGCCGCGGGCCTTTCCTCCGCGCGCTTGCACGCGCCGCCACTTGCGCAGGCTCTTCTCAAGGTCCATGAGCTTTTTCTGGCACTTGACGAGGTTGGTGGTGACGCCGGAGAGTTGCTGGGTGAAGAAGCTTTCCGTATAGGTCACGACCGCCGTGCATTCTTTGTCCCAGAAGGGATACTGGACGGCACGCGCCTTCGTCCCCGGCATGCCCGGCACGTCCTCGAGCATCTCGAGGGGGACGGCCATGAGTTCGGAGGCCTGGTTGGCGGGCAGCGCCGCCACAAAATGTCTGCCGGCAACCACGAAGCGCTGCATGGCCTCGTCGCAGACGTTGCCTTTGTCAAAGACGAGCGTGGCGTCCTTGTTCGGCCCGATTAGTTCATCATGGCGCCCGAGCAGTTCCTTTGCGAGATCAGGGAAAAGGCTCGCGTCCGTGATGTTGCCCGCATAGACCCTGTGGAACAGCGGCACTTGGCCCTCCCGCGTGACCAGGAGCGCCAGGCCCACCTGGCGCAGGTCATGGCGCTTGGCCTTCGAGCGGCCGCGTTTTGCTATGGCGCCCCGGCTGTTGCTCGTGGCCAGAAAGGTAAAAAAGTTCGTCGTGTCGTAGAGCAACACATTGCGGTCCAGGCCGTACTCGCGCTGGATACGTGCCGTCAGTTTTTTCTGGACCCTGTCGATTACCTGCTCGGAGACCAGGTCCATATGGTCCCAGAAACGCTGGCTCGAAAAGGTCGTCTTCGGCAAACGCCACAAACGCCTGAGCACCGTCTGCTCGTACCAGTCGCCGATGGCCACCTTGCTGCACGGCGCCAGCGCCCGGTTCAACGCCGCCAAGACCATGTACTGGCCCACCGAGGCTCCCTGGTCTCTCTTGGGCGCGGTCTCGTCGATGAGTTCCACAAGCCCCAGGCGTTGGGCAATACCGAGCAGCCCCGCCACTCCGCCCGCCTCGAAAATGACGGTCTCTTTGGGCTTGGGCGGCGCGGCCCCCTCGGCTCGCTTCACGATGGCGTCCACTGTGCCCAGATACTTCTGCCACACGATGCGCGGCTTACCGTTCACGCGGGCCGATTGCACTGCGTAGTAATACGAACGGTTCTTTTTCTTCTTCTTGGTGATGCTGGCCATGTCTGCCACCTCCTGTTGAGTAGGGTAATACATATACGGGGAAAAGTCAAGCCAAAAGCGCCATCCTGGCCGTATTTATGGGTATCTCATAGGGGATAAGAAATGCACCGAGTAGGGTAATACGAGAAGAGCCTGCGCTAACCCCCTGTGCGGCAATAGGTTACCCCGATAGACTTGCTGAGAAAGAAGCCTAACCCGTAAACTCAGGCTAGGTCGCCGTACAGGTCGGGCCTGCGGATCACGTCAAACATATAGCGCATGTTGCCTTCATACCCTTCGCCCCAGAACCGCATCCGCCATTTCGGATCGAACTCGGCTATAGCCACATCGGCTTTGTGGGCAGTCGAACAGATGACCCGGCCGTCCGGCGCGATGCGCAGCTTGACGCGCAGGTCT
>CAZUUK010000320.1:0-2382 GCA_964622675.1 uncultured Planctomycetota bacterium
ATATGCTTCAGACGCCATAGAAGAGCTAAAGGGGCAATACAGTTTCACGTTGAAGCGACGTTTAGCGTCCATTTTGTGCGGCCGGACAAGACGGAAACCGATCTTGAATTGCGGTTTGAATACATCTTTGCATTTAAGGCAGTCAAACAAGCCATAAGTTCGAAGTATACCGTGGTTCACGAGTTCCTCCGAGTGCAATGCAGGAACCCTGAGATCCATGATAGATGGGAAGATGTGCTTGCATACAAGTACCCTTCCGAGAACGAACTTATTAGCATTAATGAACGAAAACAATGGGAGTTCCTTATTCCGCCGAAGGAGTTCCTGTCGCGAGTGCTGGATAGGGAAAAAGAAACTCGGCCCGATGACGATTTGCTCTTAACCAGAGGGCTAAAGGCTCTGCCACCATTTGATTTGCTTGTCGAATATCTGTCCGCATTCCGTATTTTCCAAATAATGCCATCAAGCGTGCGCAACCCAGCCTCGGCCTCAGGCACACGGGAATTGGGCAAACATGGGGAGAATCTTCCAGCGGTACTCAACGGTCTCCACCGAGAGCATCCTAGAGTCTTTGAGTCCTTGTTGCGGTAGTTGTCAACGAGTTTGAGACAGCCCCTTTGTTTAATTAGTGAGCAGTTGTTGTGTCGTGTTCTGTGTGTTCTCCTTGTCTGGTTGTGGGGGATTGATCCATACGGCCTGGGGTAGTTGTGGTGGCTGAGGCCGTGTGCGCACGAAGCGTTCGGGATGGAGCCGGTGTGCGCGGTCGAGCACGTGTTGTCGGGCCGCAATCATCTCTTCTGCCCGGCCGTAGTGTACGGTTTCCGGGGTCAGCAACCCTATGCCGGAGTGGTGATGCTGGGTGTTGTACCATGTGAACAACTTCCTGCAGAAGGCCCGCGCATCCTGGATCGAACCGAATCGTGCGGGGAACTCGGGCCGGTATTTGAGCGTTTTGAACTGGCTTTCGGAAAAGGGGTTGTCGTTGGCCGTGTGCGGGCGGCTGTGGCTCTTGGTCACGCCGAGGTCGGCCAGCAGCATGGCGACGCATTTGCTTCTCATCGAGGGGCCGCGATCGGCGTGCACCGTCAGGTACCCTTGGACGATCCCCTGTTTCTGGCAGGTCTCGTGGATGAGCCGAGTGGCCAGGACCCCCGACTCCCGCTGCGCCACCATCCAGCCGACGCTGTAGCGGCTGTAGACGTCGAGGATGACGTAAAGGTAGTAGTAGGTCCACTTCTGCGGCCCTTTCAGCTTGGTAATATCCCAACTCCACAGCTCGTTCGGTCCTGTCGCCAACAGTTCCGGCCGCTGGTAGCGGGGATGAGCCAGTTGGTGACGCCGTTCGCGCACCTCACCCTCAGCGGTTAGTATTCGGTACATGGTACGCACTGAGCACAGATAGACGCCCTCATCGAGCAACGTCGCGTAGACCTGCGCAGGCGGTGCGTCCACGAACCGTTCGGTGTGCAGCACATCGAGCACCTCGCGCCGCTCCGGCTCCGAAAGTGCGCGCGCGGGCATCGGACGCTCCCGTAGCGCCGGCGCCTGTCGCTCACGCTCGAGCGCGCGGTACCAGGTTGCCCGCGGCAGGTCAAACGCGCGACATGCCACCGCCACACCCGCAACGGGCGCCAACTCAGCTACCGCCTCCATCACCGCTCCCCTTCCTCGTCCTCGGTGCCGGTCAGGGGAATCCCCAGCACCTCGGCAAACTTTTTTTGAAACTCGATGATCGTGTGCGCCTGCGCGAGCTGCCGTTCCAGGCGCACCACCTTTCTGCGCAACCGCTCATTCTCCGCCTCAACAGGATTGCGGCTCGGGCGACGGCCACGTGTGTCATCCTTGAGTGCCCGCAACGCACCGGCGCGATACTGTCTGCGCCACGTGCTCAACTGCGACGAATACAGCCCTTCACGACGCAAGAGCGCGCCTATCTGCCCATATTCCCTACATCCTTCAGCTTCCTCGACGATACGGACTTTGTACACCGCAGTGAATCGACGCCGACGGGGCCGCTCCACCACTTCCGGGTCTACCGGCTCCGGCGACGCAACCCCATCCTGGCTCACGGCAGTTTTTGGAGCCCCTCCGTTGCGCTCGGGTTCGCTCCGCTCACCCTCACTCCACTGCGGGTCTCCAAAAACCCTACCCAGGGCACCAGCTCTCCTCTCTCCTACCATAGCCATCGGTCACCTCCTTGCCCTCTACACTAATTTATCCGAGGTGACTGTCTCAACTATGTTGGCACAGAGGGGCACGCCAGCCGCTTAATAGGTTGAATCAGAGGCATGGGGAGCTACTCGATGGTTGTAAGTTCTGCAGTGGGGACAAAGGCTAAGACGACGGTAAGCCGAGCAAGCGGGTCTACCACTATCGCCGGGC
>CAZUUK010000321.1:0-2373 GCA_964622675.1 uncultured Planctomycetota bacterium
AAACACAGAGCATAAAGCACTTCCTGCCAGCGGTTCACGGCATGATTTTCCGGCATGTCACAGCCTCCTTGCCGACGATATCACAGGCCCGTCGGTCGCATCCGGCGACAGGCGGGGTAGAGTTCAGGCGATTGCCCTGCGAGCGAGGCGGCTGATTGGCTCCGGGCGGCTATCGGCGGTACGGCCGCCGGGTTCGCGGAAGCAAGCCCCGAAGCCCCGATCAGTCCTTAACGTTTTACCTTCCGACCGCCACGCGGCGGCCACTACCTCGGATTCAACCGCCTCGCCCGCGCTGGGCCCTCACAACTAAGAACGAACATGCCGCCGGGAACGCCCCGGCGGCCGCACACAGCTAAAAACGCCGCTTGTGGCGGCGGTCGTTGAGCTCGGTGCAGCGAAACAGCCGGGCCAGATGCTCGGCGGCCTCGCGGGCGACACGGCGGGTGTCGCCGGAATAAACGGTGATCGAGTAGCTCTTGCCCTCGGTCGGGTTGTAAAAGGAGACGACCGTGCGCGGCTCGCCGCTGTTCTTGGTTCGGATCATGCCTCGACGCATAGCTCAGCCCGCCTTTCGGTCTTTGTTGATTCCGAGGGCCTTGAAAATGGCGGCCTGGGCTTGGTCGACTGTAATGCCGTAGATCGTGAAGGAACGACTGCGAACACGTCGTGAGCCATCCTTAAGGTGCACATAGGTGCGGATCGGTTTTTCGGTCGAAGGTTTCATGTACAGAGTGTACAGCGCGTACACGCCGTGTGCAAGTTGTTTTTTGGAAAAAAAATCTGAAGATCGTTGGCATGATGAGCGACGGACCAACAATACAGATATCAATCAGTCTGCCGAGGGAAGTGCGCGAATGGGTGGCTAAGGTGGAGGGTCGCCGGCATACCACAAAGACCCAATTGTCGATGGCTGGCTATTTTCTGTTTGAGACGGCCGACGTGGCTGCGCAAGAGAGGGCATTGCAAGTTGCAAAATTATTGTTTGACAAGACGCTTAGCTGGCAGGATGCGATGGCGTACGCCGTGGGTGACCAAAAGCAGCGCGATATCTGGCTGAAAAAGTGGTTCCAGGCCTATGCGCTTAGCCCCGAAGAGGAAAGATTACTGGAGGAGATTCAGGTGGCCGCGGACGCAAAGGCAGTTCAGGATGTGTTGCCCAAAGTGCGGCGGCGCCCGAAAGAAGCTTAAGATGCTCGATATGGATTACAGAAGCATGCTCGACGAGTTGGCAGAGCAGCCGGTGACGCTCGATTTCGCATTGGAAGAAAGGCTCTGCCATGGCAGTCCCTCCGAGGGTGAAAGGTAGGTGGGCGGTTGCCGTCCTTGGCAAGCGACTCCCTGGGCACCGCCCACGCCGCCGGGCTGCCATGGCTCGATCGAGCCATCCGTGGATAATATACCCCATGTTTGGGGACCGGGCAAGAAACAAAGTGTCCGATTATGAAACACTCTAATGAAAATCGTGCTCTTCCAAGAATAGGCGGGCTTGCGGCGAAGAAAAGCAATTGTACGCTTCGTGGGCCCGGTCAGGGGTCAAATCGTTCAGCCTCCTAAAGCTGCGCGGTGCTCAAATTGGCGCCTGGCCGGGCCGTTTTTGGCTTCTATGGCGGGAGGCGAACCGTGAAGATCGTAAGGGGATTGGTAGGGCGGAGGTGGTGGTGGTGGACGTGGCGGCTGGTGATAGTCCTCGTGTTCATGCTATTTCCGCTCTGGTGTTTTTGCGTCGCCATGCTCGAAGGCTATTTTTTCAAGTTCTTGGGGGTCGACTGAGGGGGAAAGATTTTTTCGATTTTTCCGTTGACAGGCCTCCGGCGACCCGCTAGATAGCAGGCGCCGGGCCGGGAAACCGGCCGGGAGACAACCAAAGGGCGACGCACACCGCCCCCGCAAGAACGAACAGATCGACGGAACGACTCGGAGCGACGATGTCGCGTTAGTGACACCGCGCGGGCTAAAGCCCGCGGCTCGCAAGACCGGGTCCGCGATTGCCTGTGCTGGGCAACTGCGGACCCGGTCTTTTCTATGCGCGACGGCGCCGCCGACGGACAGGCGCCGAGCACGGATGCGACGCAATGGAGTGCGAAAGCGAAAAGCCGTCAGCGGAAAGCCGTCAGCCGTCAGCTATCAGCCATCAGCCGGCGGTGATATCGATATCGGAACCTCCATGTGGAAAGCCCGCGGGTCAGGCAGGGAGGCCGGCCCGCGGGCAATACTTGCGAATGGCGAATGGCGAAAAGGAGTGTCAGAATGAGGGCACGTGCGTTTAGGGCTGTGATTATAGTGGTTTTTGCGCTTTGCGGGCTAGGAATGAACGCGGCCTGCGACTGGTACGACAAGGGAGTGCAGCCGGTGATCTGCCCGGAATGTGCCCTG
>CAZUUK010000322.1:0-2013 GCA_964622675.1 uncultured Planctomycetota bacterium
ATGGCCAAACCCAGCCCTGTGCCCTTGCCTGTCGGTTTGGTCGTAAAGAAGGGAATAAAGAGGCCCTGGGTGTCGGAAAGGCCTGGCCCATCGTCATCGACCCACAGGTGAAACCGGTTATTCTGGACCTGCCAGCCAATCTCGACCCGCTCTCCTGATTTCATGACCGCGTCCACCGCATTGCGGACAAGGTTAATCAGTAGCTGATCCAACTGATCCCCATCGGCCTGAATCGTGACGTCCGGGCCAGGCGCGATGGACACGGGCATCCGCGACTCGAGCTCGAGAACACGCCCAACCCATTGCTTCACATTCACCAGCCCGAGTTGCGGCTCGGGCAACCGGGTCACCCTCGAGTAGGCCTCGATAAACCGGCGCAGTGCTTCGGTCCGTGCCGCTATCACGTCCAGCCCTTGGCGCGCGTCCTCTTCCCAATCCTCCGGTCGTGGGTCTCGGGTAAGTAGGGTTGCCAAACTGTCGGCTATCGAACTGATCGGCGCCAAAGAATTGTTCATCTCATGGCGCAGAATCTGGATCAGCCGCTTCCAGGCCTGGCGCTCCTCTTCGTGCAACGTGCGGGTCAGATCCGATAGAAGCACCAACTGGTGCGGCACCCCACCCTCACGGAAGGTGCCTCGACGCAGTTCCCAGCGACCCGCGCCGCCCGGAAAAGAAACATCCAGAATCCTCGGCGCTTCACCTGCCAGGCATTCGGCCAACCCCAGCTCGTCGGCTGTGCGGCCTAGGACCTCGTCGTTTTTACAGCCCAAGAGACGTTCTCCGCTTCGATTCACTATCTGGAGCCGGTTCTGTTCGTCGAAGGCAAATACCCCAAGATCGATCTCCATCATGACCTTCTGGAGTAATGCCCGCGCCTCGAAGGCGCCGAGGCGCTGCTCACGTAGATCGTCGGCGAGCCCGTTCACTTCCTGCAATACCTCCCCGAGCACATCGTCATGGCGCGCGCCCGTCGCGCGGAGCGAATAGTCGCCCTCTCGCAGTGCGCCCAGAAGGTTCGAAAGCGTACGGAGCGGGAACACGACTCGCCCTTTCAGCGCGTACGCACAGCCCAACCATACCGCAAAAATCAGAACCGCCAAAGGCCACACCAATTCGCCCCGGTGGTCCCCAAGCCATAGCAGAAGCAGGGCCGCCACAACCCCTGGCAGGCCGCCGGCCAGCGCCCAAACGAGAAGGCGCCGTTCAAACTTCATTCGACGTGAAGCCCGGGATTTGCGCTGATCCGCAGAAACGCCGGCCGTATCTCTGGTCAATGCTGAATGGTTCATTATTCTAAAGCGCATATTTCTCGAGCCGACGATACATGGTGCTGCGGCTTAGCCCCAAGGCCTTCGCAGCCTCGTTCGCATTTCCTTCGTAACGGGACATAGCCCGCTGAATCACCAGGCGCTCCGCCTCCTCGAGAGTCATCTCATCCAGAGACACGTCGCTTGGCCGATCAGTGCGCAAACCGAGATCGGCGCTCCCTACTTCATCGCCCTGAGCCATCAAAACTGCTCGTTCTACGATATGGTCCAGTTCACGGACGTTGCCCGGCCACGCGTAGTCGAGCAGGGTCTCCATAGCCAGAGAATCAAGCTTTGTAAGGCTCTTTCGGTAGTGCTTGGCGTGGCGCTGAAGGAAGTGTTGCACCAAAAGCGGGATGTCCTCTCGTCGATCTCGGAGAGGCGGCAAATGGATCTCGACGGTGTTGAGACGATAGAACAGATCCTGGCGGAAGCGGCCTTCAGACACTTCTTTGTCGATATCAGCGTTCGTGGCTGAGACAATCCGGACATCTGCCCGGCGTGTTCTGGAAGAACCCACGCGCTCGAACTCGCCCGTTTCCAGAACGCGCAGAAGTTTGCTCTGTAATTCAACGGGAATGTTGGCAATCTCATCCAGAAAAAGGGTTCCCCCATCCGCAAGTTCAAACCGGCCGCTTCGATCCGATTTGGCATCGGTAAAGGCCCCCTTCACGTGGCCGAAAAGCTCGCTTTCGACAACCGCGGG
>CAZUUK010000322.1:2023-2371 GCA_964622675.1 uncultured Planctomycetota bacterium
CCCCTCGCTGGGGGTAGATCTCCCTCGGCGACCCGGTCCCATTCTCGCCCGTGAGCAGGATGTTCGCGTCCGACGGACCTGTTCGGGCTATCACTTCAAGCACGGGCTCCATCGCCTTTGATTCGGCAATCATCCGGCACGACGTTTCCGCGCGCAGTAACCGGTTTTCTTCCTCCAACCGGTGAGTCTTGCGCAGGGCGGCGCTTAACTCGATTTGGGTGCGAAGGATGCTCAGCAGACGCTCGTTTTTCCACGGCTTAGGCACAAAATCCCGGGCGCCGCGCCGCATCGCCTCGACTGCCAGCTCGACGCTGCTCCAGGCCGTCATGACGATTACCGGAAGCGTAC
>CAZUUK010000323.1:0-2361 GCA_964622675.1 uncultured Planctomycetota bacterium
GAGGACGCCTTTGCCGTCGCGCGACGGATGGCCACCGAAGAGGCGATCCTGTGCGGGATATCGAGCGGCGCCGCGATGTGGGCCGCACTCGAGGTCGCCCGCAGGCCCGAGTCGAACGGCAGGACGATGGTCGTCGTCATTCCGAGCTGTGGCGAACGGTATCTCTCGACGCCGCTTTTTGCCCACCTGGGCGAGTGAGGTGCCATGGCTCGCGCCATCGGGCTCTTCTCGGGCGGACTCGACAGCATCCTCGCCGTCCGTCTCCTGGCCGATCAGGACGTCGAAATCCTCGCCGTCAGTTTCGTTACGCCCTTCTTCGGGAGCGAGCGTGCCGAACGTGCCGCCGGGGAGCTGGGCGTGCCGTTTCGCCCCGTGGACATCACCGAAGACCACCTCGCATTGGTCAGAAATCCGAGACACGGCTACGGACGGAACATGAACCCGTGCATCGACTGTCACGCCCTCATGCTGAAGACCGCCGCAGGGATCATGGAGCAGGAGGGGTATGATTTCCTCTTTACGGGGGAGGTGCTGGGCGAGCGCCCGAAGAGTCAGAACCGCACGGCGCTCGACATCGTCGCAAAGGAGTCGGGATTTCCGGACCTCGTCCTGCGCCCGTTGTCGGCGAAGTTGCTCGAGCCGACGCGGCCGGAGCGCGAGGGACTCATCGACCGCGACCGTCTGCTCGACATCTCGGGGCGCTCGCGAAAGCGGCAGATGGCGCTCGCCGAAGCGTTCGGCATCACCGAATACCCGACCCCCGCGGGCGGGTGTCTTCTGACCGACCCCATCTACTCGAAGAGACTTCGCGAGCTGTGGGACCACGATCCCGATGCGACGGCCGACGACGTCGGGCTCCTGTCCCTCGGGCGCCACCTGCGACTCACCTCGGAGACAAAGCTCGTCCTCGGGCGAAACCAGGGCGAAAACGAGAAGCTTCGGAATCTCTTCCGTCCGGGTGACGTGAGGATGTTCGTCCTGGGCGTCCCGGGTCCGGTGGGGCTTCTCCGCGGGGCGGCGGACGACGAACTGAAGCGCCTCGCCGCTTCCCTGTGTGCCCGCTACAGCGACGCGGCGCCCGGCCAAGAGGTCACGGTCGTTCTCACCACCCACGGTGTTGACGAACAGCTCGCCGTCATCCCCGCCGACCCGGAAGCCTCCTCCCGACTCCTCGTCTGACGCTTCACCATTCGCCAGCGCCTTTGGGGGCCTCCTATGACCGCGTGCTGTTGCCCTTTTCCGCGGTATACAGGATTCGCACATTCGAGACGCCTGCCATGGATCTCCGAGGATTTCGTGCGGTATTCCAATTGGTCTTGGCTGCGGGCGAAGATATACTATTGTGGCTACACATTCATCACTCGTAAATCGGTCGGTTAGGTGCGCTCCATTGTACGGCCCCCCCCTCTCAAGTGTGAGGTTTACGGCAACGATGGGTCCTAACGACTTTTTCGAACAGCCGAAGGCCGCGTCTTTGGTGAAGGCCCGTATCGTTGCCAAGTACCTCCCTGCTTGGGCCAACGTGATGCTTGGAACGGTTCGGGCGCGTCAAGACATCGCCTACTTGGACCTGCTATGCGGCCCTGGCAGGTATCGCGACGGCACGCCATCAACACCTTTGTTGGTCCTTGAGGAGGCGATCAGAGAACCCAAGTTGGGGGAGACGCTTCGGATGATCTTCAATGATGCAAATGCGGCGCACGTAAGGAAGCTAGATGAGGAACTGCGATCTCTTCCCAACGTGGATGCCCTTAAGCATGTGCCGCGCGTGGAGAATTTCAAAGTGGATGCCGAAGTTGCTGCGGAACTCGAGAATCTGAGACTCATTCCTTCTCTCATCTTCCTCGATCCGTGGGGCTACAAGGCCATCACTGTCAGACTCCTTCGATCGGTTCTGAAGGACTGGGGGTGTGATTGCATTTTTTTCTTCAACTACAGACGCATCAACCCGGCGCTTAATAATCCGAAGATGACGAAGAACCTTAACGCGATGTTCGGGCAAGCTCACGCGGATCAACTGCGCAGGGACTTGGGGGAAATGACTGCGGTGCAGAGAGAGGACGCTATCATTAAGACGATCTGCGAGTGTCCCGCCCAGTACGGCGCGGAGTACGCTCTTTCCTTCCGCTTCATGAATGAGAGAGGCACCCGCACGACTCATCACCTCATCTTGCTGACGAAGCATTTCAAGGGCTACCACATGATGAAGGAGATCATGGCGGGACAGAGCTCTTGGGACGAACAGGGCGTGCCGTCCTTTGAGTACAATCGCCGGCCGCCTCTGCCTGGTTTAGAGCGGCCACTTGACGAACTGAAGAGCGCATTGCTGGACAATTTCGCGGGGTGTACCCGGACTATGCA
>CAZUUK010000324.1:0-2357 GCA_964622675.1 uncultured Planctomycetota bacterium
TTTTTCTGACGGAACCGTCGGAAAGGGGGTGTCCCTGGCGACTCAAAACCTTGCGGACATCCTCGGTTGACACTTCGCCTTCCTGCCACACAACGTGCATGAACTCCAGTTCCACCTGCGTCGGGGTGCGAGCTTTGCGTCGAGCCACGGGCTGCTCCTTCTGTAGGTGCTGCGGCTGCCAAGCGAGAAAACCTTCTCGCATTGCGTATACACCTATCTCAGGGGCTTGTCAAGAGAAAACCGAGAAACCTTTCTCGGTCAGTCAAAAACTTGGATTCCCCCACCCTCCCGCACTGGAGAGGGCCGCGGCGTGTATCGGAACATCAGGATGGGGTCCTTGCGAAGCAGACCCTCAGGCCTTACCTTGGCCTCTTCTTCTGGGCGTCGACATCCACGACCTTGATCTTGCCGGACTGGATATCGTCCTCAGGAAGCAGTGAAGTGAACACATCCGGGGCCACCTTCTGGTTGATCTTCGCCGTAGCCGCGTTTACCGCTATGACGGTGCTTATACGCTCTTTCCCTTGAGGCGATGCCTCTTCGGCCTCAACCCGGATCGGAATGACCGTCCCCTCGACAAGCTTCGTCTTGGATACTCTCCATTCACCCACCGACTCCCCCGCCGGGGCTATCGTCTTCGTCTTCCAATGGATAGGGAAATACCCTAGGTCCTGTGCAAAGAAGACCTCCATCGAGTATCTCATCCCGAATCTCTCATACTCTCCCAGGGTCAGAACCACGCCATCCTGGTCGAACGTTCGAGCCCGGCGGATCTCGCGCGTTGTCTTCGCCGCAGCCGCCCACGTTTCAGGCCTCTGCATGATTCCCAGGTTCACCTGCGGAACTCCTTGACTTTCCGGCCAAGCGAATCCGTATGCAAGGAATATGGGAACACTCATCAGGAAAGGGGAGTATTTAACCTTCTCAATGTCCGGGGTCTTCTCGACGAAAAGAGTGGACCCTTGCAGGAATTGATGTTGAGCGCCGTCGAAAGCATATATTGCCTTGTCCGTCTCTCCTGTGGCTTTGTTCTGAAAGGAGGTCCCGATTCTGTACTTGTCCCCCTCGACGGTCCAGGACATCGTTACTTCATTCTTGCCTGGCGCGGGAACGCCTTTCGCATCTTCGCCCGTTGCCACCGTCGTTATAGTCATGTCAAAATGGAACGACGAGATCCCTTGGAAGTACTTACGCTGAAGCTCCCACAGCTCACTCGCACTGATCTCCTTCTTTGCTCCCTCCTCACCGCTCACACAAACCGATGCCGCGATCAGAACCACCAATCCGCATATCAAAAGCCTTCTCATCGCTATCCTCCTTACGATGGACGCGCTCCTGCTCTCCCCAAAGCCATTGTCTGCGCCACGCTACGCATGTTCAAGCGCAATTGCCCCCTCTCTCGCGCAGGAGAGGCCTGCGGGGCGGGGATGGGCTTTCGGTGGGCATGACACAGCTATCGCACCTCGAACACGAAATCCCCTTGGCCCACGGATGGGGGTCCGGTCCAGCTCTTGCCACCGTCATCTTTGAGGTCGAAGCCGACGGCATAGACTGTGACGGCGTCATCGCTCCTGACGTACGTCAAAGGTTCGCCGATGAAGGGGTCGATGGGAACCTGTGCGAGGTATTCGGGCACGAGTTGTTCGAGGGTTTCGGGGAATTGCCCTCTCTCCAGTTGATAGGCTTTGACGGCGGCGAGGGTTTTGTATGCGGTCATCGAAGCCTTCTCGCGGTATAACGTGGACGCCATTGACTTCATCGGTTCCCATTGCGAGAATTCAGAGAAGTTCGCCGGGCGCGAAAGAGAAGCGAACTCCCGGTAGGGAAGACTGAGGGCGTCGTTCAGGATACCCAGCGCTTCCTGGGCTTCCTGCCGCATGGAAGCAAGCACTTCAGCGGCGCGCGGATCCACTGAACCCGCGTCTATGTAACCTTCGAGTTGCGCGCGATATGCATCGCTCAACAGCAAATCGTCGAATTGGGCTACCGTCTGTCTGCAGACCGCCGGATCATTCACTTGTGAAAGCACGAATTCGAAAGCTTTTCCTGCGATCCGGCGAAACAGAGCGCCATGAATGGTCTCAGTAGCAATGTTCCCGCTCATCACATGGCGTGCCATCCGAAGTCCCAGCAGTGAATCCACCAAGGCGCTTTCAGAGGCGCCTCTGGTGTGAAAGACCAGGGCCTCTCCTCGAAGCAGGCATGCGAGTGTCCGGAATCGGTCAAGGTAGAGCAAAGGATTGCTCTCCTCGTAGAAGAAAGGCGGGCCTTGATAATACTCAGCTTCTTCGATGCCAGCCTTCAGGGTGGCAAGGGCTTCTGCATTCGCTTCGAGGTAAGCCTCAACCATGGCTAGC
>CAZUUK010000325.1:0-2355 GCA_964622675.1 uncultured Planctomycetota bacterium
GGCGGAGAAGGCGATTGCAGGAGGGCGGGGCCAGGCCCCCCCCCGGGTCGAATCGGCCCCCGGCCTTGCCGATGCAGAGGGAGGCAGGCCGGAACAGCCACCCGCGCCTTTTTAGGGGGTCTGGCAATGTGGCGGATAGACGCGACGCCTGCTTTCGCGCATCAAGTCGCCGACGCGCGGGCTGCTGAGCGGGTGAAGCAGTTTCTGGCGGGCGCTGCTGGTGTGGAGACAGAGGCGGGGGATGGACGGAAAGGGGGCGAGGGATGAGCGAGGAGCGGGCGGCGCGGAGAGTAGCAAATCTGGAGGCGTGGGCGAAGCGCGGGATGGATCGTGTCCGGGTGTTGATGCTGCGTGGTCGGTGGCGGCAGGCCCGCGCGGCGCTTGAGGATGCCGATGTGACGCTGGCGAAACTGGAGGCGCTTCAGGAGGGTGCCGGCGAGGGCGAGTCGGCAGTCGGCGGCGAGGGCCGGGCCGGTACTTCACGTTCTACAACACCCTCAGCGACGGATACCCAAGAAGCGCATCAATGTGGTGCAGGAAAATGTCGCGATGCTCCGTGAAGAGGCACTTCAACTCTTGCCTGACCCGCCTGCATCTTCCCAGAGCCTGCTCCCAGATGTCCTGTACAAATGGACCGTCGCGATCTCTCCAGAGCCTGTCCAGATGGTCCTGGATTCCCCTGTAGCACCGTTCGACTTGATTAAGGTCGGCTGCAGAACAATCCCAGCCCTTTTCCCTCCGAGTTTGCCTCACTAGGTGAAGAACGATCTCGCTCACGGCGTGTACAAAGCACGGCCAGACATCCCGAAGGGGCGAGGGCCAATTTTCGTTGCCAAGGTCGCCCTCTGATTCCGCTGGATCAAGCACTTGCTCTAGCAGATCGCCCAACCCCAACGTCTTGGCAGCACGGCTCTTAAGGACTCCGTGAATCTCCCCGCAGCCTCAGCTGTTGCGCGGCACTGAAAGTTGAAGACGTGCCCTGGTTCCTGAGATCCGACACGCTGTGCTAGTTCACGCGCGTCCTCCGACGACAGGGCCCTGCGGTGGAACAGCCAGGGGCTGATAGCCTCTCCCCTTTCATCGATGACCATCCCAACTACCTTGTCCATTAGCAGGAGGTCGACCCACCAGAACTTCTCCCCGCCCTCTGGCAGGGAGCTTGATGCGGAATGAGAAGGTCTGCCAGGGCACCAGGCGCTCCTCTCTGCGGAATACGATTCTCCGAAGCGGATTCTAACCGCCAGAGACCCACTCCGTCACAGGAAAAAGGGCCTCCAGACCCCCCGCTGAAACCGCTCGAAACCGCCCCTCCGGTTGTCGCGACAACCGCCCATGTTGAGGCATCTAACACCCCTTACGCTGGCAAGAAAACATAAGGGAATCCGTTGACCGGTTGGTTGTTGGTTCGAGACCTGCCTGGGGAGGGGGTCTCCAGAATTTCGTGATGCTGCGGCAAACAGCTCTGTTGCCCCTTTAGGGATCATCCGGCGACTCATCCTGCGGTTCGGGAGAGGGTTGTGGGGGAAGTGACTCAGGGGTCAACGTCGGCGCAGGGGTCACAGTCGGCGCGGCTGGCGTCTGAGGCGTAATAGGCGGTTGGAGCTCGGCTTCACCGGGCCGCATCAGTGTCAGCCGCTCCCGCGCCCAGGAAGCCCAGTCCGGGCGGGTGTCTTTGAGCACAAGGTCCTGCAGCAACTGGTAGGTTCGTTGGTCGTTCTGGCCGGATCGGACGCGGGCGCGGGCGAGGTTGCCGATGAGGACGGGGTTGTCGGGTTCGAGGGTCAAGGCTTGGTTGTACCATCGTTCGGCCTCGTCGAGGCGGCTGACGGCCTCGTACACCATGCCGAGGTTATTGCGGGGTTCAGGGGAGTAGGGCATAAGTTTGGCGGCGTACTGAAATTCCCAGGCGGCCAGATAGAACTTCTTTTGGTGGTAGTAGACGGCGCCAAGGTTGTTGTGGGCAGGACCGTAGAAGGGGTCGGCGGTGAGGGCGGCCTTTAGGATCTTCTCGGCGGCGTCGTATTCGGCCTTGTCGATGCGGGCGGCGGCCTTGTCGGTATCGAGGCTGGCAGTGCGGGTATCGCGGCCGGGATCCTGGGCGAGGGTCTCGTAGGAGCCGAGCCGGGACGCGCGGTTGCCGCAACCGGCGGTCAGGGAGGCCAGAGCGGCCAGCGGCAGAAGGACGGTGACGATGAGGGCAAGACGCAATCGCATGGTGAACTCCTTATGGGTTGGTGCGTTGAGGTTCATAGATCAGGTATGAGAAAACGAGTTCTGTGGACCAGAGGCCCGATGTGGTATCGCCGGAGTCGGCTGTCAGCCGCAGGGATTTTAAGTTCAGCGGCTGGTCGGCGG
>CAZUUK010000326.1:0-2352 GCA_964622675.1 uncultured Planctomycetota bacterium
GGAACCTGTCGGGGCACGAGTACGAGAGCACGTATTGCCACAACTGCGGCAAGCGGATCATCGAGCGGTTCGGCTTCTACGTGGGGGAGGTGCAGGTCAAGGACGGCAAATGCGCCCACTGCGCCACCGCCATCCCGGGGGTGTGGGGGGCGTGAAGCGTGCCCTCAGTCCCACAGCCGCTGTCGGGGCCAACTGCAGTGGACTCACGTTCAGCTGTCAAACCACTGCGTCAATAGCTTCGACTACGTCGTCACGGGTGACTTGGCATGGATCGAAGAAAATGAGAGGATAGTCCGTGGGACCCGAAGCGAAAGGCGAGCCCCCCGAAAGCTCGTGATACGCTACAGCGCGGTTGTGGATCCAGAAATGCACAGTCCTGTTTGTCACGGGGTTAAAGTGCTTAACTGGTCGCATCGAGATCAGCAAGTCGCCCTCGGCAACTCCTGGCATATGCCTACATAGCTCCGCTCGGAGATTCTGAACCTTGGTGTTGTCTGCCTCGCGCCCCTGGCCCTTAACGAGGTCAAGTAGCTTGCTCCTCTTGGGGGCACTGAGGGTCCCGTCCTTCTCGAAGTCGTAGGGTGTCTTCCACACGGCGTGGTGGAACCTCCTTTCGAAGATCCTTCGCGCGTGCCCCATTTCTTCGTCCCGGCACGCATGGAGAATACGCCAGACGGTATGGTCATCGACCCCTGTCTCGATCGCCTGCATGGAGAACACGTTTTCCAAAGAGTCTTTGCCTGCTCCGAAGTACTGCCGCAGGCTGTCTTCCACCAGCAAGTCCGTGTATGCCACAGTGTGGTGATTGTAGAGCCACTGATACAGGAAGTCCCGTCCTGTTATTAGGTTCACCACGCACGGTATGCTCTTCTTCAGAAAGAGCAGCGTGTTGTCACGAATCGCATACCCACGGATGATCCGCTCGTAGTCGATCGAGACCCCAAACGTGCCCGTACTCCTGCTATCGCGCAGCACGTAATCGAGTCGGTCCACATCATAGGGGGAGTTGAGTATCTCGATGACCGGGTTCAAGCACCGCTTCTCGTCCTCCAACGGATACTCGGCATTGCTGATCATCCTGCAGGCCAGCTCCAGGTCCACACTTCCGGGAAGCTGGCCCGCATATGCCTTCAGCAAGACGAGACAGCTCATCAACTCGTGTTCGTCTCCCTTTACTTCAGCCCCCCAGACGTTCTCGAACAGCTTAGCATCTTCCTGCTTAATCGATTCGAGGATCGTCTCTTTCTGGTAGAAGCGCTCCCCCACATGAGAGAAGGCAGCATGGCCGATATCATGCAACAGACACGCGTACGTAACAGTGTCACGGAGTACGTCCACACTCGTACCGGCCTCCGCTGCCATCCCTTTGATGTCACTATTCTCCTCTAGGTTGGCAAACACAAGACTTCCAAGGTGCATCACGCCCAAGGAATGCTCGAAGCGCGTGTGATTCGCGGAAGGGTACAGAGAGAACGCCGTAAGCTGGGCGATACGCTTGAGTCTCTGGAATAGCGGCGTGTCGACGACGGAGAGAACGTCTCGGCGAGGCGACCGAAGATCAATGTAGCCGTATACGATGTCCCTGACTATCTTGTCGTGCCCGTCCGTGGTCCGGCCCCTCATGGTGTCACGACGGCGGTCCTCAGCGCTTCCCGGACGCCCACCTCTAGGTCGGCGCAGAGAACATCAAACATGTCCTCGTAGTCGGCATCTGTTCTGCGGAGGAGCCCGCCCTCGAAACTGACCAACCCCATGGAGAACAGCAGGCCCAACTCGTAGCTGGCGTCGTCGCTCCAGTAGCTCTCCCGATTCGTGGCGTGAGCGACGAACTTGGCAGGCACATCCTGCCGCCTCAGGCTAGCGGCCACCTCGGCCATCTCTTTCACGAGGCCCTCGAGTGGCTTCGTGTCCCATGAGCTGTGCGCGAGAAGTGCAATAAGTATCTGCCGTGGCCCCACTTGTTTAGACATCGTACGTGACCCCGCTACTGAAAGGTTCCTGTGGGCTTCACATGTCGGGGGCAAGTATAGGCCGAGGACGCGATGGGTGTCAAGGTTTTTCTTCCAGGGCGCGCAGAGGAACCCAGAAGGCGCGATCGGGAAGCACTCTCTCCATCAGCAGGCAAATACAGCACGCTCCCACGGTTGCACCTCGCCGCGACTGCGCAAGCAATCGCGAGCCGTCACCCCAGCAACATCCGGACCATCTCTTCGAGGGGGGCGACGAAGTTGCAGAGGGTTGTGCGGAAGACCAGCGCCAGTACCGCCGCCAGCGAGAGGAACGGGCCGTAGGGCATGACGTTCTCGTCGCTCATCAGCATGAGCGGCACGCCGTAAATCAGCCCCAGAAAAG
>CAZUUK010000327.1:0-2351 GCA_964622675.1 uncultured Planctomycetota bacterium
CGGGATTCCGCGCCGTCCGGATGCCGTCCTGCATCCGCCAGTCCGCCTCGATCATGTCCTGCTCGACGGCCGATTGTGGCGCCGTCGAGACCGCGGACGGTGTGGAAACCGTCATCGCGACCAACCAACCCAGAAATGTCAGGCGCGCCCATCTCATGCGGTCATTCTTGGGAGTGTGGACCACATGCACACCAAGATCAAGAGCACAACCGGTTCAGATGGCCTGTTCGATGATGTCCAGAATGGCCAAGTAGGGAGCATCGGGAGCCCCGGCTTGGTCGGCCCCGGAGGCGAGAAGTCTTTCTCGGAGGCCTCCGATCCTGTCCCGAACATCCTCCTGGCTGGCTGATTGTGTGAACACCTTGAAGAAATCCAACCAAGCCCCGGCCGCGATGCCGCACAGAGGCTCCTGAAGAACGGCTTTGAGGTAATCGTCCATCAACCCCGTCCTTGCGTATCGGCCGAAGTTGCCCCCTCCGTCGTATGCGGGCCTGTCGGATATTTGATCGCTCTTGCTTGGATAGGGGCCGATGTCATGTGGCGGGCTGACGATGCTCTTGTCTTTGGACGAGGCGCGCTGGTACTGCCAGTAGTAGTTCCTAAGCTGCGCCGCATGCTTCGCCGAGACGACATAGGGCCTGAATACCTTTGGTGGTCCGGAAAGGATGTTTTTGAGTGCCCACGGCACGCAGACCAGCAGGTCTGGATCAGCGCAGGCTCGCGGTGTTACGGTGAACCGGAAACTGGGTTCTCTCTCTTTGGAGAGCAAGTACCACCCTTTCAGTTCGATCCCGAGAATGATGTCGCTCGACGCGGTCGGGTCGGAGGAGAGGCGGCAGAGCACTACGTCCGGAAAGGTCTGGGGCTGTCTGACAAAGCCGTGAAGAGCGTAGCTGTTGTCCGGATCCCACGTAGGGCGGATTCGGTTCAGCGTAGCCACGACCTGTTCTTCGATAGTTGCTCCGAGCGCCGCATTCAGGGAGAAGATGTCCGTCGCGGACATTCCCTCTATGCGCGTCTCTGTCTCAAAATGGATCGGAAGGCTCTCGATGGCAGCCCTAACGCGCGTGTAGAGCTGCCTGTGTGGCCACGTCGTTGGCGGAGCTACGGGCGGTGGCGGACCTGGATCAGAAGAGCCGTGCATTATCTGCCTCGAGTCGTTGCCGGGCTGCCTGGAAGTAGTCTTCGTTTATCTCCGCCGCAAAGCATCTTCGCCCCAATCGTGCGCATACCAAAGCGGCCGAGCACAGGCCACCGAACGGCTCCCACACTACGTCACCAGGGTCCGAGCTTGCACGGATGCAAAGCTCAATGAGTCGTAGAGGCTTCTGGTTCATGTGCAGGCATTTCGAGCGTCTCTTGATTCGTTCAGGACCCCGGACAGCGTTCTCGCACCAAACGTTCGTGATTCCGTTCTCAAAGTGGAACTTGGCCCGCATCTTAGCCCAGCGCTGTTTCGCGATGGGGCGTTTGCCGTCAAGCGAGAAGTACGGTTTCCCGTCTGATCTGCCTCGTTCGTTGGCGTACTTGACCAAGCGCTCGAAGGCCTCCGGCGGCGGGTAATACCACAGGTGATCCTTCGTGAAGTACTTCCGCGTCGCCGCGTTCTTGACGCCGCACGCTTCGTTCGCCTTGTAGAGGGGCAGCCCCGTCCGTTCCCATTCGGCGCGAAGCCATTCCTTCATGGGCAGCAAAGTGCCCTGGAAGCTGAAGAACGCTTTCCTGGTATACTGCACGCACACCTCCGTTGTCACAGGGAACTTCCGCATGGTTTTGCCGTTGCAATTGCCCGCAACGTGCGCAATGCCCTTGTCCCAAATGTGGCAGTTGCGGTACTCCCACCCGTACTCCTCAAGGACTTGGTGGACTTTCGCCCAACCTAGTTCGCTGTTCCAGAACCAGAGCGTTGTTTCGGGCGTGCCGTAGCGGGACCATTGCTCCACGTGAGGCCGGTACCAGTCCCCCAGACCGTCGGGTGTGGGGGGGTCTCCAGGAAAACTTCCCAGGCCATAGGGCCCGTCCGACACAATCACTATCGGGGATGGCCAACGCGCGTACAGATTCAACGCGTCTCCCCGGCAGATGTTTACATCGTGTCGCTTGGCTGCACTCATGGGGGCCGGCCCTTACATTATCCTTACGTACAGCGCGACTGTGCGGAAGTCAACTGCCAAACGCGTCGTTCGCCATTACCCAGACATCACTTCATCCTTTTTCGGGCAGTTCCAGCCCGAGGCGCTCCATGACCTTCTGGAGGTCGCTCCAGACCTTCTGGCGGTTGTCGAGCGTGTACTGGCGCAGGAGGTAGGCCGGGTGAAAGGTGGGCATGACGGCCGTGCCGCCGACGCCCT
>CAZUUK010000328.1:0-2349 GCA_964622675.1 uncultured Planctomycetota bacterium
ACCCTGCCCTTGGCATAGTGATAGCTGCGGCTATCGCCATCCACAATATTCCTGATGGTAGTGCAGCATCGGTGCCCATTTCTTGTTCCACAGGGAATCGCCTTAGAGTCTTCGCCTGTTCATTGGTCATGTGAAGTGTAGCTTAGGCCGTCAGTCTAATTATGGCATTCACTGCGGAGTTTGCGGCAATACAATCATAAGAACGGGATACAAAAGATGAAGCAGTCCCTAGTTAGCTACAGCTTGCTTAGGCTGTCTCGGCGTAACCCTTGGGCATTGTCCACATAGTGTGTTTGCGTTACACTTACCACTTGCTAGTTACTGGATTAAGGAGGGTAAAATGGTTAGTTTGAAAGAAGTCCATGAATGTGCGGCGGAGTTAGAGCAGTGGCTTCGCATGCGGGTGCACCCCATAGCCGTTAAGATGTTGAAAAATGAGCGGGAGGTTCCGAAAGATGCTATCGTCCCGACTCGTGATTGGGGGCATAAATATGCTTTGTGCCAGAGTTTTGCGAAATCGCAACGGGACGGTTTGACCATTGCCATGTTCAAAGAAGACTCGTGGTGCTTCGAGCCTGTGATGGGATTGGGTTTTGCTGAGCGGACCCCGTATTTCTTAGAAGGACACCATCGCTATCCGGACAGTGTGAAAGACCTCGAAGCAGCCGCAGAGTGGTGCCAGAATATGCCTCATCTTGAATATGGCTTGTACAAAGGGATTGTATCAGCTCCTGCTAGTACTTGTAGCTTCATGCCTGATGTCGTTGTTATGCATGTTAACGGCATGATGACAAGTCAGCTTTTGATCATCAAGTGCTGGATTGATGGTAGGGACGTACATTCTCAACTTTCCGGTCATGCAGCTTGTGTTTATGCTGTGGTTCCCTCATTGTTAAAACGTGAGTGCGCTGTTGCCATTCCTTGCAAGGGAGACCGAAGGTTAGCTTTTGCACAAGACGATGAAATTCTTTTCACGCTGTTGCCAGAAATGCTCCCGGATTTCATCGCTGGCGCCAGATTTCTGGAGGAGCATAATTGGGGAATCCCGATGATTCAAGAATACAAAGAAGAGTATGATTTAAAGCCGGCATATGCCAGGCTTGGCGAAATGCTCGGTATGGACATGAAGAAGTCGCCGCCTCGTCTGCAAGCGTATCAGAAGTACTAGTCTGCTAACTTGATTCCAAAGGTAGGAAGTATTAGGATATGTAGCAGAGATTAATCTATCATAGGAGGTGCTCTATGGCAATTACTTTTTATCTGCCGACTAAGCTCATTTTTGGCCCAGAGAGTGTGGCTCAGTTGGGGGCAGAGGCAAAGAAACTAGGCAAGCGGGCTATGCTAGTAACTGGGCTCCAGAGTGCGCGCAAAACAGGTTTGCTGGATAAGGTTACACGAGACCTCGAAGATAATGGCCTGGAGGTGTTTCTGTTTGACAAAGTGATGCCTAATCCTCGTGCCTCGGTAGTAGACGAGGGAGCTGATATTGCTCGCCAGAAAGGTGCCGACCTGATTATTGGCCTTGGCGGAGGTAGCGCTATGGACGCAGCCAAAGGTATCAGGTTAGCCAGCGCCAGTGATAGCCCAATCTGGGATTATTATATTGGAGTTGCTGATACCAAGGCGGTGGGGCAATTAGTGCCTCTCATGCTGGTACCAACTATAGCCGCTACTGGCTCTGAATTTGACGCGTTTTCAGTGATTACTAACTGGGAGAATCATGAGAAGCGTGCATTGCTTACTCCTCATTACTTTCCCAATGTCTCCATTGTCGACCCTGAACTGACGGTCACTCTTCCGCTCAAACTAACGGCGGCGGGCGGAGTAGATATCTTTCTGCATGTAGCTGAAAACTACATTACAACGAGCAGGCCATCCCTTTTGAGCGATGGTATAATAGAAGGGGTAATGCGTGTAGTGGTGGAGACACTGCCCCAGGCATTAGCTAAGCTGGACGACGTTGAGGCCCGCACCAAACTTTCCTGGGCCAGTACTGTTGCCTGTTCACAGGTTATCACGCTGGGAGGTGGCATTGGATATAGGACTCTTCACCTTATCGAGCACGCTCTGAGTGGGCACTATGATGTTACCCATGGTGATGGACTGGCGGCTTTGCTTCCCGCCTGGATGAGGTATACCTTGCCTGTAAGAAAAGAGAGATTTAGTTCTCTGGGTAGAAACGTGTTCGGCGAGGAAGATGGGGTAGCCGCTGTCGAGAAATGGCTGGACAAAGTGGGGATGAGGCTTAACCTGCGAACTATCGGCGCTGCCCCCGAAGATTTCGAAGACATAGCTGACAACGCTTTGAGGACAGCACGTGGCCTTCTCGGCAAACACCCTAATCTACTT
>CAZUUK010000329.1:0-2343 GCA_964622675.1 uncultured Planctomycetota bacterium
TGACGTCGTCGAGGGCCCCAAGAAGAGGCTCGATCGCACTCTGGCCGCCGATGCGGCCCAGAGCCATGGCCGCGCTAGACCGGACTTCCCACGCCTCATCCCGCAGAGCACCTATCAACGGTTCAAGTGCCCGCGGGTCCCCGATACGGCCCAGCGCATCCGCCGCTCCTATCCGCAATCCGGCCGATTCGTCCTTGAGCATAGCCAGCAAGACTTGCAGGAATTCATCCCCCCTCGCAGTCAACTTCTCCCATCGTTCGCCAGCCAGTAGATAAGTGACCTCCTTCTGGAGATCGTCCGCCTTCCACCCAATCAGTTCCAGCGCCCCGGCCGACGCCTTCCGGACTCCCCGCTTCGGGTCCTTCAGCAGCTCCCTCAAACGCGGCACAGCGCGCTCGTCGCCTATCTTACCGAGAGCGGCAGCTGCCTGACTTCTCAGCTGGGCATCTTGCTCCCTCAGCAACTCAATCAATGGTTCGACAGCGCGGGGATCTCCGATCTCCCCCAGCGCTTCTGCCGCCTTGCCTCGCTCGAACAATCCTCGGTTCTTGAGTGCCTCGACCAGCGGCTCCATAGCCTTCGGGTCCCCGATCTTCCCGAGGGCCGTTGCAGCGTATGCCTTCACAAGCCAGTCACCCGACTCGAGGGCTCGTATCAAGGGGTCGACGGCAACGCTGCCCATTCCGCCTAAGGTCTCGATGGCCTTTTCCTGGACGTTGCTGTAGTAGTCGCGGAACATTCCGATGATTGCTTCCGCAGCGCGCTCCTCCCGGATCTGCCCCAACCCCTCGACCGCTTCCATCCGGACCTCGAACTCGTCGTCCTGCAGTTTCCTGATGAGAGCTGCCAGCCTTGGGTCCTCGGCGTCGGTAGGCTTGATTGCCGACTCCTCATCGCTGACGACTCCGGCCGTGTCCCTAGCTTCGTCGCCGATCGGACGCTCACCCCCACTCCCGGAAGCTCCTCCTTCTTTAAGCGGGAGCGCCGCTGCGATGGCTATTGAGAGGGCTCCTGCGGCCACCGTCGCCGCTAGCGCCCAGCGCGACAATTTGCGTATCCTGTCCCGCCGGTCGGAGAGGATGGCGTGGATTCGTCTGAGAAAAGCGCTTTTGGAAAGGACGATTCCCGCGGCTACCTCCGTCGTCAGCGCCCATCTGGGGAGGTCCTCCGCGAGGCGAACCAGCATTTTTGCGTAGGACATGGGCTCGCCGGTTGCGTCAAGGACGGCATCGTCACAGGCAGTTTCCGCAAGGCTTGAGACCTGGCGGCATGCCAACCAAACGAAAGGGTGGAAGAAAAGCGCTGCTCGCACAAAGGAGAGCAAGGTGAGAAGGAGGGCGTCCTTCCGCTTGACGTGAGAGAGTTCATGAATGGCCACCGCTTGCAGTTCAACGTCTAATAGGTTATCCGCGAGGCCGAGCGGCAAAAGCACGACGGGGCGGAACGCGCCGATTGTCATCGGAGCTCGGGCGTGTTCGCTTTCTACAACGGTGAAACGCGTGGACCCGCGTAACCGTGCCCGCGCAGCCTCGAAGGACTTGAGCACTCGAGGATCCGTTATGGGTTTGCCTTTTCGCACCCATCGGCGAAGACGAGTTCTGCCGATATGGATCAACGAAAGAAGAAACACCACTCCGGATGCATATGCGACTAACGCAAGTGCCCATGGATAGGAGAGGAGGGAGAACGCGCTTTCGTCCTGCTGCGCTGGTGCGGCAACAGGAGGCACGGCTCTGTTCCCAGGCGAGGCCGGCAGGAAATCCGGATGCCGCGTCGAAGTCGAATAGGTGGGCATGAGTGCAATCTCTGCTTGTGGGGCGCCTGCGTGCGAAGCAACCCAGCCCATCAGCGGTAGGAGAGGTGCCAGCATCAGCGCCGCCGTCCAGAGAACGTGTCGGACCGCGGCGGGCCTTCGCCGAAGCGTGTACGCGAGCACACCTACCGCCCCGAGCAGAATGGACGACTGCCAGAGCACCGAAAGCAGCGCGCGCAGCGTGTGGAACCCCAAGCTGTCCAGCGTCAGCCACCACCCTTCGGCATTCATTTGCGTTCCTCCCTTTCTCGCTCAGCGATGAATTTCTTTATCTCCTCAATGTCTTTTTTGGACACGGCGCGGCTATCCACGAGCGATGCTACCATGAGCGCTGCGTTTCCTCCGAAGGCGCGTTTAAGAAGATCGGTGACCATGCGCTTGTTCGCCTGCTCACGCAGGACCTTTGCCCGATATATGAACCCCCTCCCTTCACGTCGGCGAGATAAGTAGCCCTTTCGCACGAGAATCGAGAGGATTTTTCTGACGGAACCGTCGGAAAGGGGGTGTCCCTGGCGACTCAAAACCTTGCG
>CAZUUK010000330.1:0-2340 GCA_964622675.1 uncultured Planctomycetota bacterium
CGTACGTACATACCGCTGTCGCACAGGTGAGAGATGCGCTGGCGGGTCCAACCGTAATGGTAATGAAAAGCACCGTTCCCCCGGGGACAGGAATCAGGCTCATTAAAGACTATCTACAACGGATGCCAATCACCTACGCCTCCAATCCCGAATTCTTACGTGCCGGGCAGGGTGTCTATGACTGGTATCATCCCACCCGCATTGTCATTGGAACTGATGACAATCGGGCAGCCGATAGGCTGCGTCTTATTTATTCCGGAATCCAAGCGCCTATGCTGGTAACGGACATCACCTCTGCGGAAATGATTAAATACGCATCAAATACTTTCCTTGTCACTAAGGTCTCCTTCATCAATGAGATTGCCAACATCTGCGAAGCTGTGGGGGCTAACATTGACGATGTTGCCAAAGGTATGGGGCTCGACCCGCGCATCGGTCCGGCGTTTTTGCAAGCAGGATTGGGATATGGAGGACACTGCCTGCCCAAGGATGCCGCAGCCCTGAATTCCCTGGCTTCCAGCAAGGGCTACGATTTCAAAGTGCTCAGGGCCGCCATCGAAGCCAACACCAGGCAGCGAATCCTCATAGTGAACAAACTCAAGCAAGTCTTAGTCTCTCTGAAAGGCAAAAAAATCACCCTGCTTGGGCTCGCCTTCAAGCCCGGCACGGATGATATCACCGAAGCCCCGGCTCTGGACATCACCCGCCTGCTCGTCGATGAAGGAGCTAATGTGCGTGTCTACGACCCAGCAGCTACGGAAAAAGCCAGAGCATCACTGCCTGACAGTGTAGTCTTCGCCGAAAATATCTATTCGGCTATAGCCGACGCCCATGCTATAATTTTAGCCACCGAATGGCCTGAGTTCGTCGAAGCTGATTGGGGTAAAATCAAAAAAGCGATGGTCAAACCCTGTGCTGTACTAGACGGGCGCAATGCCTGGACCAAAGATAAGCTTGTTGCTATCGGCCTTAAATACATAGGAATCGGGAGAGGATTATAGTTACGCGTTTCATACATTAAAAAGTGAAACTCCATTCAGATATGCATAGTCGTGATTTGAAATGGGTAATAGCAAATTAAGCTTAAGAGCATATAGAAAGACGAAAAAAGTTCTAGAGGAGGCACTATGAAGCAACTAAAGGCATTGATCGTGAGAGTACTTACGAGACTACCCGGGGGACATAAGCTGTTAGCAATACTGATAAGAATACTGAGAGGCGGGCAACGCCAGGCCCGACCAGAGGCCAGACCGGAAGCAAGCCAGCTGGACTACAGCCCTTCGGGGAAAGTACGAGTTCTGGTCACCGGCAACGCGGGAAAGTTAGGCTCGCGAGTTGCCGAGTATCTCAAAAAAGCAGGCTATGACGTTGTTGGCTTTGATATCAAGGTAAATCCCTCAGAAAGTCTGAGTAACTATGAACTACTAAGAAAGCGGATGGCAGGTTGCCAATTCGTGGTTCACTCTGCTGCCATTCCCCATCCCAACTTAGGCACGCTTGAAGACTATTTTGAGACAAACGTCGTCGGCTCGTTCAACGTCATGCGAGCAGCAGCAGTGAGCGGAGTGAAGCGGTTTATCTACTTTAGTACCGTAGGTTACTATGGTGCCAATATAAAAGGTAAGTTGTGGCCTGCCTATTTCCCGATTGATGAGGCCCACCCCATTGCCTCTATGGCCGGGCGAGCAGAGGGATTGCTCGATTCTTACAACCAGAGCAAGGTCATAACCGAAGAATTGCTGGCATGGTACGGCACAAATAGAATCTTCGAGGCTATTTCGCTGCGATTGGCACCAGCCAACAAGAAGGCTGACCAATATCCTGCGGATGGTTCCTGGCGAACAGACCCCCGTTATAGGAGAGGTGCATTCTGGACCAATGTTGATCCTGACACAGTTGGTGAGGCAATCAAATGCGCGCTGGAAGCGCCCGGTGAGTTCTGGTACGAGGCATTCAACATATGTGATAAATATGCCCCCGAGTGCATTGATGTGAAAGCGTTCGTTGCCGAGGAATACCCTGATGTGCCCGTTAAGTGCAGTTTAGAGGATAACCCGTCACTGATTACATCAGCCAAAGCCGAACGAGTACTTGGCTACAAACCTTGCGAGGATATTAGATAGCATGCCTGAACTGCAAAGGTGAGTAGAAAAAGGTAGGATTTAATGTATGAAGCAAAGATACTTGGAAATTGGGCCAGGTGACGAAAGAATTCATGGATTTGAGACACTAAATATTTTCAGTGGACCAAACGTAGACTACGTCTACTATGCATCAAAACCGTTACCTTTCGAAGACAACACCTTTGATCTAATTTATGCTAGCCACATACTAGAACAT
>CAZUUK010000331.1:0-2332 GCA_964622675.1 uncultured Planctomycetota bacterium
GGGCCGAGCTTCTCTACTCGGAGGAGCATCCGGACAAGCACTCCGCGGCGCGCCGAGAGAAGGAAATCAAAGGCTGGGGGCGAGAGAAGAAACTGGCCCTGATTCGTGGAGAGGTGAGCTTGTCCTGAGCGCAGCGAAGGGAGTCCTGCCCGGGGAGCCACGCTTCTGTAGCGGAAGTCGGAGCGCCTTTCTGCTAACGCAAGACCCCGAGAGCGAGAGCCTTCGGGCTTTTCTATACCTCGCCCCTGCGCAACCCTTTAGCGCATTCCCGCCAACCTGCCCGTACTCTCCATTTCGACGGAGAGTTTTCGGGGTCCGAGAGCAACCGTGGGGGTTGCTACCGGAGCCCGAAAAACCGCGCCAAGACTCTCTGATTCTCTGTTGAACAACCCCCTCTGGGTTAACAACCGCGTACGGACCGGAACCCAGTCGGACGTTTCGAATTCCCGTAGCGGTGAACGCGACGGCGGACCGAGCGGCGCCAAGGGCGAACCCGCTCGAATTGAGAGGCAAAGCAACAGCATGCCGAAGCACACAGCCCCCCTCACGTGCTACTGCGCCTCGCTGTCGCGGGCGTCGGATGCGCCCCGGAAAACCGACGAGGATGGTCCACCTGCGGTGAAGAGCATGGCAAACCGCGTAACAAGCGCTCCAAGCAGTACGTAACCGAGCACCACCTGGACGCTGAGTAGAAACTGGCCGAGGCCGCTTTCAGGGGCAGCGTACACGTCCCCAAAGCCCAATGTGGTCATTGTCACGATGGAGAAGTAAAGCGAGTAGCTGAAGCCAAGGGGCTGCCCCGGGCTGTCCGCCCAGACAGCCACGACGGAGTTAGGGAACAGAGTATATGCAAGGGCGAACACCACCGCCAACACCGTGAACGAGATCAGTATCCGCCACGTGGAACGCCCGTAATCCGACATGAGCCAGAAGAACCACGCTCCCGGGGCAAGCCAGGGATGATGCCTGTACCACTGCTGCCACCTCCTGCGCCGCACGTTGTACTCCAGCAACTGCTTCAACCCGGGCTCGATGCGCATGCTTTCGAGTGGCACGCCGGTGAAGTCGGTCAGGCGGTCTACCCGCTCTGTCAACAGCAATGTTTCCCCGTCCACTTTCGCATAGCCGCACTGGGTTCGGCGCAGATCGCTTCCCCGCAGGTTGGTGCCCCTGAGGTCGGATTCCAGCAGGCGCGCCCCGCGCAGGTCCGCGTTGACCAGGATGGTCCTCTGGAGCGTTGCTCCTACCATCACCGCCTCCCGCAAGTCGGCACCGACCAGAATGCTTCCCGGCAGCTTGGCGCGGGCTAGGTTGGCGCTGCGCAAGTTTATCTGCCGCAAAGCAGGCCTCTCGGCTGAGGGGCCAAACTCCACGCCCTGGAGCCACACCTTGACGTCGGGGTTCTCCTCTCGCCATCGGTTCCAGGCAGTTACGTCGCCTGCCTCAACGCACTCCTTCAGCAGCGCATACTGCCCTTCGTCCACTTTGCTCCTGCCCAACGCGTGCCTCTCGGCGTTCTCAACCATCACCTTTGCTCCGCAAACCACGGCAGGCTCCGAAGTCAACGATCGTAGTCGCCCGCGGCCTCTGGTTGATACAGGATGGCATCGACAATGAACTTTCTCGGTCCTCCGGGGGCGTTGAACGTGATGACGTTACCGACGCTTTCGCCAAGCATGGCGCTTCCCAATGGGGCAAGCACCGATACACGCCGCTCAGACATGTTGGCGTCAGAGGGGAAGACGAGCTCATAGGAGACGTGTTTGTCTGCTTCAGGATCGAGCAGGCGCACTTTGGAGTTCATCGTTATGACATCAGGCCCGACTGCCGTGGCCTCGACGGATTTGCCCCGCTCAACCTCTCTTGCCAGGACCTCCAGCGATTCCCTGTCGTGGCTGCTGGACATATACTGCAGCGCAACGACGAGAAGCTCCTCAAGACGCTTGCGGTCAAAGTCGGTAATGTAGACCGTACGATCCGACATCACACTCCCTCCCTTGCCTGTCGAAGGGCTCTATAGGATCATCCAGGACAAGACTCAACCGTGCAGCAACAATGGGGCTGCTGCCGTACACAAACACACATGATGCATTATACAGGGTTGGTGGCGGTTGTCCAGCCTCGCACGCCAATAGGAAAAACCTAGCGCGGGCTCTCTACTGATGGTTCTCAGACATGCCGGCTACAGCTAACAGCGTTCTTGTTTGGTGGCTGCCTCTGGGTTAGCAGCCGCGTACCGACCGGACCCCATTCTCGACGTTTCGAACCCCGATGGGGTATATAACAGAGAGGGAACATCTTCCTGCCCGACGCCGCACCGGCGGCAAGGCCG
>CAZUUK010000332.1:0-2325 GCA_964622675.1 uncultured Planctomycetota bacterium
CAGCAGGCAGCCAACTTCGTTGCCTTCGCCCGCCGCGCCGCCCCCGCCCCCTGCGCCGCCCCCGAAGCCCTCGAAGACCTCCACGTCGCACGCGAGTACGTCCGCCTGTGGAAGGGGAAGTAGCTGGGAGGTTCCGCCCAACGCCAAGAGAAACCCATCCCCTTCGTTCGAGGCGCGAGCTCAAGGCGGGGCTCTCCGAAGCGCTGCGCACGACGAGCTAATAGCTGACAACTGCCAACCTCCGCTCTCCCGGCCCAGGGAATCCCGACCGGGCAGTGAGAATCGGGACCCAGGTAAGCACTCGGTCGAGTCTGACAAGGTGGGTAAGAGGACCCCTTGGGCCGACCCGACCCAAGAAGGTCCGTTTGATCCAATCGCTGGACGTCTATTTCAGCTTCGCCAGATAAATGAGTTCCTGGCAGGCTGTCCTGAAATCTGCAAGGAGCTTGTCAATGTCCTCCCGATGTGCGTTGTATCGCCGGCTATGGGCGGATTGGTCTCCGATGGCCTTCAAACGAGGTAGACCCCGCTTGGTGTTACGCCCGAGATTCCATGTGGACTCGTTCACGGCCTTCGCAACGAGATCCGAAAGATAGTAGAAGTCCCCTGTCCGTGGGTCCTTTATCTTGCTGGCGATCTTGTGGGCCTCAAAGCATTCGATGATCAGCGTTTCGAGAAGACGCCGCATCATGACCGCACACGCATCGAACCAGCCATTCTCGTACGCACCATTGATCTGGTAGACCACGCGTTCGATATAGCCACGCGTTCTCTGCACCATAGCATGGGGAAGCACCCCTTGGCTCTGGGGACGCGTGCCAGCCGAGGGGGGCACATACCTGAGTGGAGCATCTGCCTGAATGCCTTTGGCGATCTCTAGTGCTTGGCGCGCAAGCGTCTTCATTGCCGACTACTTCTTGTAGATGTGCTTGGCCATACTCTCAAAGAGCTTGTCGATTTGGTCGGGAGTAGCGTCGGCCGATATGTGAATCTCGAGCCTAATGCTCACTCCCGGCAGTCCCGGTTCTGGCGGACGGTGTGGCGGGCGCGAGGCGTCGCCCGAGGACAGAGGTGCTTCCGCCGCTAGCTTATTCTTGTGGCTCGACGTCGCCGGCCTCGCGGCTCGGGACGGCGCCTCTACGGCCGTCTTCGTTCTCCTGGTAGCCTTTTTCCTTGGCACAGTGGCAGGTTGTTTCGAGGGGTCAGCTTCCATGAGAACCGTGTAGAACTGCAACATCCCCCGCACCGCGGCACTACCGTGGCCGGTGTTGTTTGCAAACCAGCGTTCTGCTGCGCCCCGGTCCTCCACGGGATTGGGCGCGGCTGAGAGCAGCTCGCCCGGGTAGATTCTCTCGCGGATCTCTCGGCACACATCAGGGTACCGATGGTCGTCACGCCAAGCTGTTGCCATTTGCTGTTGGGTCTTGCCATCCTCGTCGATCAAACCAATCTCTCGGAGGTAGGGGAGCACATTCGCGCGTGCGGAGTTAGGCTTCATGTTGAGAGTAGCGGCAAGGTAGCTGTCAGTAACGACGCCCGGAATGCTCCGTTTGAATCTCCTTCGGAGAGCCCACCAGTGAGCACGAGGCAGCCTCGGATACGACTTTTTCTCAGATTTCTGCTTTGCCATCACTCAACCTTCTCTTATTGCGGTGTTCTTTTGCGCCCAACAGTGATTATCTAGTTTCGAACTACCATCCGGACACCGCTACGAGTGCAGCATAGGGCACGTGCGATCCCCTGTCTGGTCACGCCGTACGGCTTGCTCTGTCATATCGCTGCGCCGGGGACGTGGCGAGCTTCTAGCAATCAGCCATCACCTTTCAGCAAGAAGACGTACGTCCGTCGGTTTGTGGCTGACCGCTCTATGTCCGACATTCCCGTCCGTGGATGTGCTCACCGCCCCATCCCCGGCGCGTATAGGTTACCCGGACATGCCGGCGGCTGCAATGGCGGGATCCCCGTTTTTCCGAGCCTTTGCGGGGTCGTTTCGGGGCGGCGGGTGGGGGTGCGCATCCAGCGGACGGCCACGATGGCTAAGGCTGCCTGCCGGCGGGCAGGGCGATGCCCTGCCACAAGGCGATCGCCGCAGAGCAGACTCCTGCGCCCCTTCCCGGTTTGGGCTTGTGCTGTGACGGCGGGGAGGTATGGTTCGCGGAGGCAAGAGAGAGCCGGCCGGTTGGTTCCGGCGGCAGGCTGACGGCCGACAGCTCAGGAGTCCCGCCATGCCATTGAAGTTTCGCAAGGTGCTGATCGCCGACGAGCGGTACGAGGCGGCCGGGGTGTTCGACGTCAACGGCGACGGCGTGCCGGACATCGTCTCGG
>CAZUUK010000333.1:0-2324 GCA_964622675.1 uncultured Planctomycetota bacterium
CAAGTATCGTTTGCAGATCACCAAGGGACATGCTCTGTAAATTGAACACTTCTTCTCGTATCACGTACAGGGAGTCGGCAAGATTGGCCAGTCCCACAAAGGAACACTCCACCCAGTTGTAGGTTGCTGCACCGCAATCTATATCCTTTCCTCTTTCAACGCAGTCGCGGGTGAAAACGCTCTGCAGCGGTTTTCTCCCGCGCTCCTCTCGGTCCATCCGGCTCCTGTTTTGGGCTTCGACTCCCGCCCGGACCGCTGCATACAACCGTTCCAAGTATCTCTCTTTGAACTCATCAAATGACCGAGGTGGAGAGTCCGCACGGACACCAATCTCTTCGAGAAGAATCTTGCACGTATTGAAATAGGGTGAGGCCACCCAGACATTGCTTGCACCCACTGGAGTGATCTCAACGCATGTACTGTTGATGTAGTTGCAGGCTTCGTCGGATGGCACGCCCAATGCCTTCAATCCACGCTGAATAGTCTCGTCACCAAAGAAGGCTGGCGTGGTATAGCCTTTGGAAATCAGATCGATGGCGAGTTCCACAAGTCCCCGGGGTGTGTCTTCATGCCAGCAGATTCCAACGGTGGGATACACGAGCTTCGTGCGGCGTAGGGCCTCCAGGCAGAGATACGACACATCATTGGTCACATCCCTGCAAGACGCGTCACGACCACCAACCATAGCCGGGATCGCCAGTCCGTCGGCGACGAACTCGTTAATCAATAGGTACAGGCTTTCGATCAAGAGGAGCGCTTCTTCGCGTGAGAGTCGACCTGCGGCAACGTCTGCGTTATAGAAAGATCCCAACGTCCTGTCCAAATGTCCTGGCCCTACCAGCCCTACCGATTCACCGTGCTGAACGGCGAAAATAATAAACCAAAGGAGTTGAACTGCGTCTCGGAACGAGCGAGGTGGCCGGTGGACTATCCAGTCACAGACTTCGGCGATCTCTTGCAGTTCAGTTTGCCGTTGGGGTGTGCTCGTGGAGCTCTCCGCACGCACGCGCGCTGCAGCGTTCTCAATGAGCCTCGCCAGCCCTTCCAGGGCAAACAGGAAAGAACGGTAAGTTTCAGCCATTTCCCCGTCGACATCAGTGAGCCGGGACTCGATATCCTTCATCAGCCCGTCAATGCCTGCCTCCATGACATGTTGAAGGTCCAATTCGCAATGTCCTGTCTGGCCGCCCGGTTTGGGGTACTGTTCGAGAAACTTCCGCGCATCGGCAAGGGCATCATCCGAACTATCGGCCTGCCCTGGTGCAAGGCGGCCTGCAAGCAACTCCAAATCATCAATCGCAAGGACCGTCCGGGACAGCACTTCTCGAGTGCACAGCCCTTGCCGTTCCTGCCAGGAGTTGACATGCTCGGATTCTCGAAGTGCTGCCGCACGCGGGATGGAGATGTCCCTCCATGCGTGGCGCTTTCGCTCCAGGCACCGCTCACGTAGAACGTCGATTCTGTCCTTGTCAGCTATCATTGAGTCTACTTCAGTGCCCGACGACCAGGATCATTCGCAGGAATCTGTTCCCGCCGCGCCATGGTATTCCCGTGTTCGGTATCCCCTCAGCACACAACGCTTGCCTGGAGGCGGCGGTCCGACCACCGCCTTGCCTCCAAGCTCGGGACGAAAACGACTCTACATCTCCATTCGCGACGGGTCAATACACGGAACGGCGGGGTGACGAGAGCTTGGCCGAGCGAGAACTTCCCTCGCGTGTTCCGGCGCGCCGCCACGCGACGGTTCGAATTGCGCCTGGGGTCCGGGAAGGACGCGGTTGTTAACCCAGTGGGGAGCGCTCTTCAACGGACCCGGCTTCGCCCCTTCGACAAGCTCAGGGCTGCGCCGGGCAGGAAGTCAGAGAGTTCGCGGCCGAAACTTCGACGGCCGGGAGCAAACGTATGGGTCGCGGCCGGCAGTTGCCCTATTCCGCGGTCTCCGCTAGCGTGTCTCTCAGCATCAGCTTAAGCGCGCGCTTGCCAGCCGTTGTCTTGAAGTACTTCTCCCGGCGCTCGGCGTCCGCCTGGAATCGGTAGAACTCGCAGAAGATCAGCTCGAACGGACGCCGCGGGGCGGTGCTGACGTTTCTTCCCTCGTTGTGGTCTTTGAAACGGCGGCTGAGATCCGCCGTGTAACCGACGTACAGTCTGTCGTCCTTCCGGCTGCGGAGGACGTAGACGCAATAAGGTAGAGGCTGCATGTCAATCCCTTGTAGCTCCCCCAAAGTAGAGCTTGACCCCGGTGTGGGTCAAGCACACTTCAGGGCACGCCCCGAAGCAGAGCTTCGCACGCTTCATGGCTGGCCCCGAAGCAGAGCTTCGCA
>CAZUUK010000334.1:0-2298 GCA_964622675.1 uncultured Planctomycetota bacterium
TGGGTGTGGGAGGTTCAGACGGAGTTTGACGATACGTCGCCGGAGGTCTGCGGCTACCTGGTGGAGAGGCTTCGGGAGGGGGGGGCGCTGGATGTATTTATAACGCCGGTACTGATGAAGAAGTCGCTGCCGGGACAGCTAATAACGGTGCTGACGACGCCGGAGGTGCTGTCCGAGGTAGAGAGGTGCATATTCAGCGAGACAACTACGCTGGGGATAAGGCGGAGGCGGGTGGAGCGGAGGAAGCTCGGGAGGGAGGGGGTGGAGGTGCAGACGCGCTATGGGATGGTCAGAGGGAAGGTGGGGGGGGTGGGCGAGCGCGAGTTTTTCTTTTCGCCGGAGTACGAGTCTGCCAAGGCAGTGGCAGGTCAGGCAGGGGTTCCGCTTCGCGAGGTGATGGACGAGGCGAGGGTGGAATTCCGCAAGAGGAGCGCGGCAGATGAGCTACTCTAATGTCTTGCTTCTGATCGTCATCGTGGGCTTCGTAGTCTACCTGACCGCGGTGCGCTACCGGCGGAGGGGTGTCTCGGAACGACAGATTGAGCAAGGTGAAGCCGAAAGCGGGGAGCAAGAGTTGCGAAGGACAATGGAGCGGCTTCTGCTGGAGCTGGAGGAGCTGTCGAGGGAGATAAGCGGACGGATCGATACGAAGATGAAAACGCTGGAGGTGCTGATAAGGCAGGCGGACGAGAGGATTCAAGCACTTGAGGGCGCTATGCCGGAAGGGGGGAAGTCAATCCGGGAGGCGGCATCCAGGTACAAGGAAATCTATGAGCTTGCCGATTCGGGAACGAGTCTTGAAGAGATAGCCTCTCGGACGGGCATTCAAAGCGGGGAGGTGGAATTGATTCTGAGTCTGCGAAGATTCGAGCAGAGGCCGTCGGGCTGACCATGATAGAGTCGGCGGTGTTCAAGAGGAGGAATTGATGAGGAAGGAATCGCTTGAGTTTCTGAGAAAGCTTATGGAAGCGCCGAGTGTGTCGGGCTTTGAGCGGCCGGCGCAGGATTTGTTTCGGGAGTATGTCGGGGCGTTTGCGGAAGAGGTAAGGACGGACGTGCATGGCAATGCGATTGCGGCCGTCAATTCCGGCGGTAAGCTGCGGGTTATGCTGGCGGGGCACTGCGACGAGATCGGGCTGATGGTGAGCCACATTGAGGATTCGGGGGCGATCCGGTTCGGGACAATCGGCGGGGTGGACATCGGGTTGCTGCCCGGGTTGCGGGTTACGATTCGATCCCGAAAGGGCCCGGTGTTGGGGGTCATCGGCAAAAAGCCGATCCACATGATGAAGCCGGACGAGCGAAAGAAGATGCCGGAGCTTGAAAACCTGTGGATAGATATCGGGGCGCGAAATAAGGCTGACGCTGAAAAGGTGGTGGAGCCGGGCGACTCGATAACTATGGGGGCCGGGCTGGAGATGCTGAGGAACCAGCTTGTCTCCTCGCGGGGGTTCGATGACAAGATAGGAACGTTCGTGGTTGCGGAGACGGTGAGGCTCGTCTCGGCGAAGAAGCCGCGCGTCGCGGTTTTCGGGGTGTCCACAGTCCAGGAGGAGATTGGCCTGCGCGGGGCGATGACCAGTGCGTTCGGGATTGACCCGCAGGTAGGCATTGCGATCGATGTGGGCTTCGCCTCGGATTTTCCAGGAGCGGCGAAATCGCAGATCGGTGACGTGCAGGTTGGCAAGGGGCCTATTTTGCATCGCGGGGCGAACATAAACCCGGTGCTCGGCGAGTATCTGATCAGCGTGGCCAGAGGCAAGAAGATACCTTATCAGGTGCAGGCTTCGCCGGTTACCGCCGGGCGGACGGATGCGGATGCGATCCAGATAACGCGGGCCGGGGTGGCTGCGGCTCTGATGAGCATTCCGAACAGGTACATGCACACGCCGGTGGAGGTCGTGTCGCTCCGCGATGCGGAGAACGCATCAAGGCTGCTGGCTGCGGCTGTCCTGAAGATGTCGGAAAAGATGGACTTTACACCTTAGCTGCTCGGAGGGTCTGAATGTGGCAAGCGACAGTGTGATAAAGGTTGGCATCATAGGATGCGGCGGGATAATGCGCGTCCACATGCATGGGTACAGGCTGCTGAGGGAGGCGGGCTACGACAAGGTGAGGATAACGGCTCTCTGCGACATAAACCCGGAGGCGATAAGGCGATACAGAAAGAGGGGCGAGGGGCCTCCGCCGCCGCAAAGGAACAATCGGTATGGATTCAACTTTGTTGACGACTTCCAGCCGGAACTGGTTCCGGAGGCCTATACGGCACGACGACCGTGCGGCGCTCCGCGGACAGCT
>CAZUUK010000335.1:0-2295 GCA_964622675.1 uncultured Planctomycetota bacterium
GGAGAGCATAGACGTAGGGGGTCTCGCCCAAGATGTTGCTGTCATTGTAGACGCCCGTTCCATCAGGGTTCAGCGCAACTTGGGAGCCGACAAGCTGGGAGCCGAGTCTGTCGAGGTTTTGCTTTGATATGACATTCGGGACGGGTTCGAGGAGCTTGTCTTTCTGAATTTTGAAGATGTCAACGCGATAGCTCGCGCCCTGGCCGGGGGCGGGTGTCCAGTGAACGGCGTTAATTCCGGGGCTGACGGTGATGCTGACGGCGGCGGGAGGGGCCAACTCCGCTTCAAGGTTCGGCGAGGGGGGCCGTTCGACCGGCGATGGGGTTCCATAGGTGGCTTTCGGAACGATGACAATGGTTCTGTCCGCAACGGGCCCGTACGTGTAGCCGAGAGGCTCAAGGAAAAGGCTCAGCGCAACCTTTGCCTCGACGTCCACGAGGACAGAAAGGGGCGCGTCCCAGTCCGCCAGCCGCACTCCTTCGTAGAGGAGAGTGTTGGGCAGGAATATGTTGAGGCCGGTCTGGAGCCCGATCTCGTCGAGCGCGTCGCTGATCGTCTTGAATTTGCCGTCCGGTCCTGGCTCGGCGATCTCGAGGGACACGGGCAGGCGGAGGAGGTCTTGCGCCGTCCCGGAGGTTACTTCCTGGGTAAGGATTTTGACCCAATCGCCTCCCTTCGGAACGACCACAATGGTTTTGGGCCCGACAGGCTCATACCCGCATCCGTAAGGGGCAAGGAACATGTCGAGCGCAAATCTTGCTTCTACATCTACGAAGAAGCAATAGGGGGCATCCTGCTCGGCGACAGGGGCTAGGGAGTAGCTGTTGCTCTCGGCTTCGTACTGGTCGTACATCACGGGATTGGGCAGAAAGATATTGACGCCCGTCTGCAGGGCGATCTCGTCGAGCGCGTCGCTGATCGTCTTGAATTTGCCGTCCGGTCCTGGCTCGGTGATCTCTAGGGACACGGGCAGGCGGAGGAGCTCTTGCGCCGCCCCGGAGGCTACTCCCTCGGTAAGCCTCTTGATCCAATCGGCTTCCTTGCCTCCCTTGTTAACGACCATGATGGTTCTGGGCGCGACGGGCTCGTATCCGCATCCGTAGGGGATGAGGAACAGGTTGAGCGCCAGTTTCGCCTCCACGTCGACCAGGAAGCACAGCGGGGCATTCAGCGGCGCGAGCCGCCTCCATCCGTACTCCACGGTATTCGGGAGGAATATGTTTAGGCCTGTCTGGAGAGCGACTTCGTCCAGAACGTCCCTCACGCTTGTTGCCTCCTTGCCGGGTTCGGGCCTTCCGACCTCGAGCGACACAGGGATGCGGAGGAGGTCCTCGAGGTCACCGCTCGGTTCCTGGGGAGATGGCGCGCTTTTGGGCTTAGCTGGCGACGGGCCGCGCGCGAGCTTTGCCTCGACAGGAATCCATTTCGGGTCTGCGTCGTCGGGTTCCGGAGATGAGCCGAGGCGCGCGTCGAGGTGATTTCGTGAACTGTCTCGGGCCATCTGGCCCTTCCCTTCGTCGAACGTCCAGCAGGCGACGAGGTCGGGCTCTGCTTCCG
Organism: uncultured Planctomycetota bacterium; assembly: GCA_964622675.1. Lineage (GTDB taxonomy): Bacteria > Planctomycetota > DG-23 > CAZBND01 > CAZBND01 > CAZUUK01. Next base: position 1,558 of record CAZUUK010000335.1, read on the forward strand.
CTATGGTTCTTTGCATGTAGCGCTTTATCTCGCCTTCCGTGCGTGCCACGTTCCAGATGCGGAGCTCGTCAATCTCTCCGGCGAAGTGGCGGCCGAGATCGGTGCTGCCTTTGCCGATCCGCAGGGGGACGCGAGCTGGAGCGGCCTTTTCGAACTCATGCGTGCCGGCAAGCTCGCCGTCAACATAGAGCGAAGCGCTGCCTTGATTCCACGAAGCGGCGACGTGATGCCATTTGCCTTTCTCGATTACCCCATTGCCGAGTTCCTCGGGAGCAGTCAGGTTGGTGAAGCCGCTGCCGTCCCCCACACCAAAGCTGAGAGCGTAACTTCTATCACTCTCGTCTCTGACCCTTCTGAGTTCGCCCAGTTCAGGGATTCTTGACAATCCGCCCTCAATGACGATTCCGGATTCGGCCACGATGAGCGTGTATCCGCTCTCCCATGGAACTTCCTTTGAGATGAGCGAGCGCTCTCCGAAGGCCTCGCGCACCTTGACCCAGAGCTCCACGGTGAACTCCTCGCCCATATCCAGCATCTCGCTGTCGGGCGCCTCGATGAAGTCGTCAACGCCGTCGAAAGACATAGCGTAGTTACTGGAAGCGGGTGTTGTCCCTGGTTGGTTTTCGTCGGCGGGTGTGGGAGCTTTGGGGACGGCGGCCACTTTTTCTCCCAACGGCAGGGCTGCGGCCAGCGCAATTGATGCTATTCCTGCAAGGAGGGTGGCGGCGGCGGCGAGGC
>CAZUUK010000336.1:0-2293 GCA_964622675.1 uncultured Planctomycetota bacterium
GCGAGTTCGAGGAGACGCTGAACAAGGCCCGGGCCCTTCTCCTGGCCGTCCAGGTCGCCGAGCGCGACTTCGGCCCGGCGTGACCGTACCGAAAACTCGCGTCGCTTCGCTCGCAACACAGGCGAAGGCGCCCGCCCAAATAAGACCCGGCTGCTTGGACGATCCACGGTTTGAATCCTGACAGGGCTTGTTAATAATTCGGCGTGCCGCGAACCTGAACAGGGATATTCAGATGACTTCTAAAGAGCGAGTATATGCCGCTTTAAGGCGCGAGCCTGCGGACCGGGTTCCGGTATTCATGTGGTTTCACCCGAGCACGACAAAGCACCTGGCGAGGCTGCTGGAAATCCCCCACCCATATGTGTCGCGGGCGATGGGCAATGACATCGCGCAGGCATGGGTGAACAACAATTTCGCCATGGAGGGCATTGTCCACGAAAACGAGGGCGAAGGGCACGTGGATTTCTGGGGAATCGAATGGGTGAAGCAGGGCCCCTTCAATCAGATCGCACGTTATCCCCTCGAGAAGGCAACGAAAGAACAGGTTTTGGGCTATTGCTTTCCGTGGAATCACATTGACGAACTTCTAAAGCCGATGGAAGCCTTGGCGAACGGGCCTCGGGATCTTTTCCTCGGCTGTGATATATCGCCTTGCGAGTTTGAGATGTACTGGCGGCTTCGCGGTATGGAACGTGCGATGACGGACATGGTCATGGAGCCGGACCTTGCCTTTGAGATGTTGGGTCGCTGTGCCGAGTTTGCTGCCGCGCTGGGCGAGGCGGCGTGCTCCCGGTTTGCGCTGGACTGGCTGTGGACCGGGGACGATGTCGCCGGGCAACGGGCCATGTTGATGAGCCCTGAGTTGTGGAGGGACCAGATCAAACCTCACCTCAAGCGTGTCGTCAACGTCGGTAAATCGCGCGGTCTTTGCGTGGCCTTTCACTCTTGCGGAGCCGTTAGGCCGATCATTGGTGATCTCGTGGAAATCGGGGTGGACGTTTTGAATCCAATCCAATGCACATGTCCGGGAATGGCCCCACTTGAACTAAAGAGAGAATTTGGGAAAGCGCTGTCCTTTATGGGTGGAGTGGACACGCAAGGGGTCCTGCCCCATGGTTCGGTCGAGGACGTTCGAAGGGCAACGGCCCAGTTGATTGAGGGCATGACGACGGATGGCGGGGGATACATTCTGGCGGCGTCTCACACCGTGCCGCCAGAGACCCCTGACAAGAACATTTTTGCCATGTACTCGGAGGCAGGAATCCGCAAGGAAGAGGTTTTGGATCGTGCCGCCGATATCCGAGAGCAGTTGCGAGGCAAAGAACGCGAGAAGGGCGCTACGTGAAAAACGGGTTCACGACTTTGGGTTCAAGAGCCTTGGCCGCCAATGCATTCTGCCCTACGGCACGGGGATTCAAGAGGCCGACCGCCGGAGAAATTCCAGGACCCGTTCTACTCTTCCTCTTCCTCGGGTTTGAAATCTTGATCGTCCAGCCGAAAGACGAGGGTGATGGACTGGCCCTCCACGTCCTTGGCAAAGGCGTGCAAATCCTCCGTCTCCCAGAGGGGATCTTCCTCGTAGTCTTCGTCCCATTCATATTGCTCCACGTGTCCGTCGTAAAAGGCGATGTTCGTTCGGCTTCGCTTTCCGTAGGGGCCGGGATGGCGGGCGGCAATCCGCCCCCGACGTGTGTTCTTGACGGCGTTGGTCCAGACGCCGTCCATGACCATCACGAGCCTCGTCCGCCGACTAATTTCCGAAAGATTATGGGTGAACCCTTTCGGGTCCTGGCCGAACTCGACCATGATCGAGGGAAAAGCCCGATAAGACGATTCCCCCTGCCAACTCCCGTTCCAGTAGTAGGAGCAGTCCGCTGTGCGCGATTCGTTTCCGAACCTGACCCATCCCTGGGCATCGTCGTCCGCCGGCGATTCCGGATTCGACCACGTCTCCAAGTGCTTGTCGGTGCCCGCCGGGCACAAAAGAACGGTCGGTTCCTCCGTGCGCCCGCCCAAACCAAAAGTGTTCTCCGCCGAGATGTATCCTCTCTGGACCAGCAGGTTGCACCACCAGACCCCCAACGTGTCGTCGCCCGATTCCAGCACCACCGCCGGAGGAATCCTGCCGTGATGCTGGCTGGCATGGGCGAGCACGGCCGAGGCGATCTCCTTCAGGTTGTTCTGACAGGTGATATTGTTGCCGGCTTCGAAGGCCGCCGTCAGCACGGGAAACAGTAAGCCCGCCAGCAACCCGATAAGGGTAATCACGATCAAGAGTTCCACCAGCGTAAAG
>CAZUUK010000337.1:0-2285 GCA_964622675.1 uncultured Planctomycetota bacterium
GCTTTGTGTGCGGGATGGTCTTGCATGGGCAGCCCCCGGGACGGGGGCTGGGAGCTTTGTGGGCGGGGCTGGGCGACTGTTTGCCCACTCCTCCCCCCTGGCGTATAATGAAACCCACAGGAAAGCGAAGGGAGGATCAAATGTCCGATCACACACCCACCTGTCCGCTCACCGGCAAGCACGATTGCGTCATCCGCCTGGGGATCAGCACCTGCCTGCTGGGGGAGAATGTCCGCTACGACGGCGGGCACAAGCTGGACCGATTTCTGGTCGACACGCTGGGCCAATACGTCGAGTGGGTGCCTGTCTGTCCGGAAGTGGAAATCGGCCTGCCGATACCGCGCGAGAGCCTGCGCCTGGTAGGCGACCCCGAGGCTCCCCGCCTGGTCACGTTGAAATCGGGCCAGGAGTATACGGAGCGCATGCAGACCTGGGCGAAAGAGCGGTTGGAACGACTGGCCGAGCCCCAGATCTATGGGTTCATCTTCAAGAAAGGCTCACCCTCTTCGGGCCTCTATCGGGTAAAGGTCTACACGGAGAATGGGATGCCCAGCCACATCGGCACCGGCATCTTTCCCCGCGAGGTGATGAGACGCTTCCCGTTGCTCCCACTGGAGGAGGAAGGACGACTCCACGATATGCATCTGCGGGAGAACTTTATCGACCGGGTCTTTGCCTACTACCGCTGGACAAACGTGCTGCAGGAGGACCCCACGCCTGGCGGGTTGGTCAAGTTCCACACCGCCCACAAGCTGACGCTGATGGCCCATGACCCATCTCACTATCAGGAGATGGGGCGCCTGGTCGCCCAGGCCGGGTCCCTGCGCTGGGAGGAACTGGCAGCGCAGTACGGCCAGTACCTCATGGAGGGCCTGAGCGTGATGACCTCGCCCGGCAAGCACGCCAATGTACTCCAGCACGTGATGGGCTTTCTCAAAGACAGGCTATCCCGCGAGGACAAGGCGGAGCTTTTGGCCATCATCGAAGACTATAGGGGAGAACTGGTGCCGCTGATCGTGCCGCTGACGCTGCTCCAACACCATCTGCGTCGTCACCCCGTCCCGGACTGGGTGCATCAGCAGGTGTATCTCAACCCCTATCCGAAGGAACTCTTGCTGCGCAACCACGTGTGAGGGGCAAGTTACCTTCCCGAAAGCTGCACCGGCGTGCCCGCGGGTGTTTGGGCGCTTTTGGGCCGCGCGTTTGACGTTCCTAGATCGTTTGTGAAGCTTTCGGGAAGGTTTGCCCCCGAACTGAGATGTGACAAATGCAGCGGATTGATGTATAATCTTATAAGATTGATGCCATTCAGGTCCTTTCAGCGATGAAAACTTTACGCGCTTTGGTCATTGTCCTGTCCAACCTGTCCCTTACCCTGGTTATTGGGGAGGGGCCGTAGCCCGTTGGGCAGGTGGTTGCCACCGCGTAGCTAGCGCAAACCAGAGCCGCCCAACGGGGCGGCTCTGATCGTTTATATCTATCGAGGGGATTAGTGTGACTGGTCGCCAGGTGTTGGGGTTGCTTGCTGTCGTCATTGCCATGCTCCTGCTTAGTCGGGAGCGAATGCCGGTTGGGACGGCCCCAGTCAGGTCACGTAGATGGTGAACGCCGGGAAGTGAGCAAAAAGCCGCCCAATCGGGCGGCTTTTTTGCTACGTGCTTGAGCCGGTCGACGGCCAGTAGCGCGTAAGGTGAGGTAGCAGGCAGGGAAGCTACCGACGAAATAAGGAGAGAAAAGATGGCTGCTCAGAATCGTGCTCAAACGTCCGCTCAGGAGACCACCCGCTCCGCCAGGGAGCCGGTGCAGGAAAAGAAGGACGGTGCGCGTAAGTTCGCAGAGCCCCGTGGCTGGGCGCTAAAGTGGGACGGATTTGCGCTGTCCATGATGGGAGAGCGGCGGAACGGGCGTACCTCCACGCCCACCGCTTGACGTCACCCCGCTATTGCTTATAATCTACCCACCATGCTCAGCGTGCTCATTACTGCCTTCCGTGAAGCGGCGACGGTAGGCCGGGCTATCGAGTCATTCCTCCCCCAGTTGCCCGCAGACGCCGAGATCCTGGTCATCTGCCCCGATCCTGCGACGACAACCGTCGTAGATGGCTACGCCGCTCGCTATCCTGTTGTGCGTCACGTGGCTGACCCACAGCGAGGCAAGCCGGCTGCGCTCAACGTCGGGCTAACGGCGGCGCAGGGGGACGTCGTCGTGCTCAGCGACGGAGACGTGGTCGTTGCCGACGACGCGCTGGCCCCGTTGCTGGCCCCTTTCGAGGATCCGCAGGTGGG
>CAZUUK010000338.1:0-2285 GCA_964622675.1 uncultured Planctomycetota bacterium
ACACAATGTGTTCCCAGTTAATCTGGTAGTTGCCCGTGGGGTTCATCAAATAGTACACGTGATACTCGCCGTTCCAATAGAATGGCATCGTGTCGCCCACCTGGCGGCGGCTTGGCACAAATCGAAATTGCTTAGCGACCGGCGGTTCTTTCACCGCCCCTTTCGCCGCGGCAAGAACGTTCTCGTAGATCGACCGCATCTTCCAGCCCTTGATCGAGGCGTTGGCGTCTTCACCATCTGCGAAGACTTCGACGCCGAGGCGTTTGTATCCGTCCTCCATGCCGGTGGTAACGGCTTGGCGGCCATTCGCAAAAACATCGACCATACCCTTGTCGAGGTAGACCGTCAGTTCGAGCGCTTCGCCGTCCTCCAGTTCGAAGGGCGCCTTCACCTCACCCACGACGAGCTTCTTCTCGTCGGCGAGGTATCCGATGCGCATGTGGTCTCCGTCGTCGCCACAGAAGACGTTGAGGCCGAAGGCCTCCGCATCCGTAGGCTCGAAGACCGCACTGATTTCGGTTGCCGGGCCCACAATCCTCTCGAGCTTCTTCCGTTCGCCCGCGGCAACGGAGACAGCGCCTTCGTCGGCTTCGTCATAGCGCAAACCCTGCAGTTCCTGAAGGGGCTTCTGCATCACCTTGCCATCGACGAGACTGAGTTCACGCGGAAGCGACTGGCGGCCGCTGATGTCCTTCCACATACCGTCCAACATCCAGGCCCAGATGACGCGGCGCCCATCGGGCGTAAGCAACGATTCCGGCGCGAAGAAATCGACTTCGTGCCAGTTCATCGGGTGATGCTCCGTGGGCAGGAACTTCTCGTCCTTGAAATCGCCGAGGAAGTAGCGGCAGCCGAGGCGGTGGCTGATGCAGAGCAGCATCCACTTGTCGCCGATCTTGTACATGTTGGCGCAGGAAACGTCTTCGTTGGGATCGAGGCCGAGGTCCTTCCAGGGTGTGTCCTCGTGGAAGAGCTTGCCCATGAACTCCCAATTCTTCAGGTCGCCGGACTTCATCAGTTGCGGCGGCCCCCCACCAGAGATGGCGTAATAGGCGTCGTTGTTGATCCAGCAATCGGGGTCCCAGTTGTTGCTGTCGGCCTCCTTGCCATCGGGCCCCATCGGGATGACGGGAATCGCCTCACTCCACGAATCGAGCGTGTCGTCGAGGGCGATCTGCACCACGTTCCGCTCCCGTCCTTCGCCGTGGTAGATGATCGCCGGCTTGCCTTCCTTCGTAAGGAAGGCTGTACCGCTGAACATGCCATAGCCCCCCGTCGTAGGCGGTGCCAGGCTAGTCTCGTGCCATTTCCAGTTCACCATATCCTTGCTCGATAGGTGGGCGAAGCAGACGCCGAAACGGTTCCTATAGATGTAGTGGAAATGATAGCGCCCCTTGTAGTAGATGGCCGCATTCGGATCGCCCGGATCGGAGGCGCTGCGGTCAGGGTGAAGAATGTGGTAGGTCATCCAGTGCTCGGGTATCACCTCCGGCATGGCCGGCGTTTCGCCCGTCCATGCCGAGTACTCTGCCAATTCCCGCCAGGCATCCCCTTCGAAATCCATCGCCTCCTCCTTCTCCGCGGCAATGGCGGCCCCGCCCACACCGAGCCACAGGCGGCCATCCTCCAACCAGGCTTTCTCCCTCAGTTCCGTGAAGACGAGGCGCCCGGTACTATCCTTCATCTCGTCGCCTTCGAAGTCGAACCATGCCCACGGCTTGATTTCCGATGCCTTATTGGGCTTCAGCGTCTTGAGCTGGTCCGGGGTCAGCGCCTGCGCATAGATACGGGCGTCTTCGATGGCCCCGACAATGGCTCCCCCACCTCCGATGTGCCTGCGGCCGAAGACAACGATCTGACCGTCCTCCTCGAAGAGGTCAAGCAGCTCGGCGTTGTAGGAGGTCAACTCCTCACCATTGCGGTAGATGGCGACCTTGCCGCCGCCGTATACGACGGCCATCTGGATCAGGGCGTCTGCACCAATCTCCTCGGCGGGGTAGTCCTGCTCCTCGTGGGTTCGCGTGAAATTGTCGCTGCCGGCCATCCATTTCCCGTCCTGGATCTCGCCGAAGACAATGGCGTCGAATTGCGTGCCACGTTGCAGTGTCAGCGCGCTGCCTGCACGGTATTCACCCTCATTGAGCATCACCCAGGAGACAAGGGTCTTCTCCCCTGGTTCAGCGGCGGTAGCACAGAATGGGCCGCCACACAGAAGGAGGCCCACAAGAAGAGCCGAGAGTAAGGTTCTATGCTGAGTTGTTCCCACTTTTGCTGACGGTAAACAT
>CAZUUK010000339.1:0-2283 GCA_964622675.1 uncultured Planctomycetota bacterium
TGATGTTGCTCGTGCCGAACGCGGCCGCGGTGGGATATCTGCTTTGCCGCCGGCGGCGCGGCTTTCTCCTCGCCTGTGTGCTCCTGGCCTTTGCGCTCTCGAACCTGACGGCGCCGGCGCTCATCGGTAAGCCGTGGGCCACAGCCTGCCTGGCGGCCTGCTGTCTCACCTGGACCGTAGTGGTCCTGGCCACCGGCCTGCTGCGAGAACGGCGCCGACTGGCTCGGGCCGAGTCGCCCGCGCTCTGACCTCCGGAAGGAAGGCATGAAACCAACGGACTGGATTCGCAGTGTTTGGTACCGGCGGAAGTTTCGCCGAATCGGGAAGCGCGTGCGCCTCCAGGGGCGCCTCTTCTTCTGGGGCAAGAAGAATATCATCGTCGGCGATGACTGCAAGATTCGCCGCTGCGTGAAGTTCAAGGTGGCGAAGAGCGGCAAGATCGTCCTCGGCCACCACGTCATCGTCGGCGAATACACGACGATTCACTCCGACCGCTACATCGAAATCCAGGACGGCAGCGGCTGCGGAGATTTCTGCCACATCTTTGACGCCGATCACGGCGATGCGCCGGGCCTGCCTTTTCGCCAGCAGCCGCGGCCCAATGCGCCGGTGATCATCGGCAAGAACGTCTACATCGGTGTGAACGTGACCATTCTGAAAGGCGTGCGCATCGGCGACGGGTGCACGATTGCGGCCGGGGCGGTGGTGACCAAGGACATCCCGCCGTATTCCGTCGCCGGCGGGATCCCGGCCAAGGTGCTCAAGCGCAAGGAAATGCAGGACGGTCAACCCCCGCCCGAAACATTGCCGGAACCCACCCAGATCGACAAGTGATCTTTGAATCTGTAAAAGAAGCTGGGGGAACCTTCTTGAAAGAAGTTTCCCCCAGGCCCCTTCCCAGAACTTTTCGGGGAAAAGCCCGCCTCGGCGGGCTTTTCCGGCGAGTTTTCGGAAAGAGGGGCTGGGGAGAAAACCGTTTTTCAAAACGGTTGTCTCCTCGTTCTGCTCCTTCCGCCTTCGCGTGAGGGCCGAAGCCGCTTCGGCGGAGGCCCTTCACGATGCAAAGGTCAATAAAAGATTGCGGGGAGCGACTCAAGGATTGAGTCTGCTCCCCGCTTGTCGTCTGGAGCCTACTTCACCTTCAGTTTGATCGACTTGGGCTTGGCTTCCTCTTTCTTAGGCAGGGTGATGGAAAGGACCCCGTCCTCGAACGGCGCGTCCACCCGGTCCAGGTCAACCGACCGCGGCAGCTGCAGCGTCCGCACGAAAGAGCCGTAGCGCCGCTCGATGCGATGGTAGCTCTTCTCCTTCTCTTCCTTCTCCTCTTCCTTCTCCTCTTTCTTCTCGCCCCGGATGGTCAGAGTGTCACCGGCGACGTGCAGCTCGATCTCCTCCCGGGCCGCATCTTCATTTATCATTTATTCCTCGCAGGAGTTTTCGCACCTGGCGGTCACGGTCATGCCGGAAAATCGTACGCCGTTGGATGCCCCGCGAGAGCACGTGGTAGAAGGTATCTTCCCCTTGGAGTCTCAGCGGTCTAGCCATACGGCCGGTTTACCCTCCCCCTTCCGAGCACGCAAGGGATAAATGATAAGTGAAGATGCGGCCCCCTTGCCTTTATGGATGTTGTCTCAAGTGGCTTGCTGCACATTCGCTACTATCTGGTGAAGTTTCTCAATCTTGTCTTTCTTGTCAAGATCCCAGATGACCGCGTATCGGCGCACCGACATCTCAGCCGTGCAGCAAAGCTCACAAAGCCGTTCTTCGATGCTCTTTGTCTGCTGGAGTTTGCTTGTCTTTTTTTTGGCCAATTTTGCGGAACTGAGTACCTGCACAAAGGATACATCTTGGAGAGGCATGGGCTCGGCGCGCGACGAATCGTGGATGTACCATCTCGCCAACGCTGATGTGAGAAACTTGCCACACACTTGTGTCGGCTTGATATTAGACTCATCGATCTCGATGACCAGTCGAACGCACCCCCCGTGTAAGACTAGAGCATCCACATTACAGATCTCGTTAGCGTTTCTGCGCGTAGGAACAAGAAACAGTGGGATGTGCTGTTCCCCACCGCAGGCTGAGTCAAGAATCAGTGATGGTTTGTGACACCACGTGCGGAGCAACTCTCCGACCTTGATGTGTAATGGATGACTCATCTCTTGCGGACCTCGGGCCTCTCGCGGGTGCGCATACTAGGAATCTCCCTTTCGCGTCTTGCCTCCCGCATCTGTCTTGGGAACGAGAATATCGAATCGGACATCTGCCCCGCCCCGATCCCCGATC
>CAZUUK010000340.1:0-2277 GCA_964622675.1 uncultured Planctomycetota bacterium
GTCCTAAGTGCGTTTAGAAGTGTGAATCCCATCAATCTCGGCGGACCCCAGGCGCACGCTTTCGATGACCTCGCGGAACACCGCATCCCCTGCCTCGCGCGCCAGCTCCTTCAGACCCTTCGCTATCGGCAAATCCAGCTTCAGCATTGACGCAAGCTGCCGATGGAAAAACACTAACTGGTCGGGTTTGATCCTCGCCTTCCGAACCTCCGCAGAGACACCCTCACGTGCATGTTCACCCTGCACCATTGCCCCCTCCCATCCTTGAGAAAAGAGCCCTTCACCGAAAACCCTGCCGTCCGTGGCTGCAGCGATGTTATATCCCACCCCGATCCCGTGTCAACAGAAAACGCCTGTCCCCCTCACTCTGAAACCTTTTGACACTTCACGCCGCCCAAACCTATAATGCAAATTAGCGCATGAGTCCCACTCGTTCGGAGCCTGAGTAGCGGAGGAACCTTGCTGATGCCAGGAGAATTCACCAGGAAATTCGACAGGAAAATAATGAAGAAGCTCTCTCCCGAAGGAGCAGAGACTAAAGCCCAGAGAAAGGAGCGGCTCACCAGGGAAAGATTCGAAGCCGAAGTCGACCGCATCATGGAGCTGCTCGACTACAGAGGGAAATTTCTTCAGGAACGCTTCCCCAATATGCAGCAGGAATCCGAGGGCGTCGCAATAAAGCGCTTTATGTTCGAGCCATCCGAAAGTCACCCGAAAAGAGGTCTCCTCGAATTCAAGCTCGCACCCACCGATACACACCAGGCGCTCTTCTTCCAAATGACCATGGAAATCGAGGGCTGCTGCGAAGGCAAAAGCGACTACATCGCCCTTCCCATTGACCAGGTCGACGTAGAAAAAGCGAAAGGCTTCATCGAGGCCACCATCTTCGAATTCGCCAGGCTGTACACCCAGTAGCCAAATCATGGCGCCGCTTCCCCGTGCGGGCTCATCGCCCTCAGCCACGTGCCGCGAAAACGCGCACAATAAGAACGCAACGCACCGCTCCCCCAGGAGTTATGACAATGAACATTCGTCGCGCCGGCCTCGGCGACCGAGACGGCCTCGCAAATCTCTACGAACTACTTGATGCACACCATCAAACCCTGCCGTCCACCTCGAAGGGCCGCCGCCTCTGGAGCCCCGGACCCGAGCGCGCGGCGGACCGTGCCAAAAAGCTCGACGACCTGCTGCAGAGAGACACTGCCGCCATCTTCGTAGCGGAGGAAGACGGAGAGCTCATCGGCTATATCGGCGGGGAAATCCTCGTCCGCCCGGAGGGGGCAACGCCGCGCATAGCTGGCCAGATTCTCACCGCTTTCGTCCGCGAGGAACACCGAAACCACGGCATCGGCGCCGCCCTCGTAGACGCCGTGTTCTCATTCTTCGAATCTAACCGCGTAGAGGGAATAACCCTCCGCTACGTCACCACAAATCCCCTGGCCGAAAGCTTCTGGCAGCGCCTCGGATTCGAACCCATAATCTGCACCGCAAACACCACCACCGACGAACTCCGCCAAAAGCTAAATCAGCTTCGTCGCTGAAGCGCCCCGCATCCCGGACCTTTTTCACAGCCTTCGGCGATCGCAGCCAACCGGCAAGCGAAAGTGATGGACAACGTAAGAGAACATTATGACGAACACGCTTCCTACGAGTGGGATCGCCTCGTACAGGATGCTTACCACAGCCTGGAATTCCGCGCCACGATGGCTTGCCTGCGAAACCACATTCCCCCACGCGGCCGCATCCTCGACGCCGGCGGAGGGCCTGGAAGGTACGCGGTCGAGCTCTGCCGCAAAGGCTACAGCGTTACACTCCTGGACCTGTCCCCGAATTGCATCGCTCTTGCTCACGAGAAGTTCGCAGCCCAACCCCAAAAGGTGTCGCGTCTGCTTGAGAGAGCAGAAGTCGCAGACATCCGGAACCTGTCCCGTTTTCCGGATGACTCCTTTGACGCAGTCTTATGCCTCGGCGGGACCCTATCTCATCTCATCAAGCTCTCCGATCGCAAAAAAGCGCTTGCGGAACTCGTCAGAGTGGGGAAGCCTGGCAGTCCCGTCATCATTTCGGTGATTGGATACCTCGCGGTCCTTCGAACAATCCTGGCCCGCATTCCTGATGACCTCGTCAGGCCTGAAATGGGGCAGTTGCTATCGAAAGGAGACCAGATCTATCCCGCGGGAGCCTGCGACATCCATTTCTTTCGTCCGGAAGAGCTTCAGACTCTCGCTGAGGAAGCCGGACTACAGACAATCGAAATGCGAGCGCTCGAGGGGCTCT
>CAZUUK010000341.1:0-2260 GCA_964622675.1 uncultured Planctomycetota bacterium
GAGGTATAGTCAGATGTTGTGGATTGGCGCAACAATAAAAGCGGCGTATCCTTGGGGTGAGTCAATCCCAAGAGCGGCAGTAGAGGCCGCAGAAAGGATACGCCATGTACAAGGTTACTACAGATGCTGCAGAAGGACAAACGCCGGAAATCACACAAACGCTGGACGAGCTGGCCAGGGAGGGGGCGTGCCGCGTGATCGCCGCTGCCCTGGAGGCTGAGGTGGAGCAGTACGTCGAGGCGTTGCGCCACCTTCGAGATGAGAAGGGCCATGCCCTGGTCGTTCGGAACGGGAAGTCGCATCACGAACGAACGGTTCAGATGGGAGCTGGCAGCGTCAGGATTCAGGCGCCCCGGGTGGATGATCGTCGGCCCGAGCAGCGCTTCACCAGCAAGCTTCTGCCGCCCTACATGCGGCGCTCGCCTCGTCTGGAAGAGGCTGTGCCGGTGCTGTACCTGAAAGGTTTGTCGACAGGCGACTTCTCGGAAGCGCTGGAAGCGCTCCTGGGCTCGAAAGCGGCCGGATTCTCGGCCACAACCATCACCCGCCTGCTGAGTGTGTGGCAGGAAGAGTACAAAGCCTGGCGCAAGCGCTCGTTGGAGGGAAAGGAGTACGTCTATGTCTGGGCCGACGGCGTCTACTTCAACATCCGCTTGGAAGAGGACCGTTTGGCGTGCCTGGTGATCATTGGCGTGCTGCCCGATGGCCGGAAAGAGGTCATCACCCTGGCGGATGGGTATCGGGAGTCGACCGAATCGTGGGCCAGCGTACTGCGGGACCTCAAGCGCCGGGGTATGACGGCACCCGTTCTGGCCGTCGGCGACGGAAACTTGGGATTCTGGGCAGCGCTGCGGCAGGTCTTTCCAGAAACGGAAGAACAACGTTGCTGGAAACACAAGATCGCCAATGTGCTGGACAAGTTGCCCAAACGATTGCAGGCCCGGGCAAAGGAACAACTGCACGAGATCATGTATGCGCCCGATCGGGAAGGTGCCCTGGAGGAGATTGCCGTTTTCGAAGAGGAGTACGGCGTCCGCTATGCCAAGGCGGTCGAGACGCTGATCAAGGATCAGGAGCGGATGCTGACCTTTTTCGACTTCCCGGCCGAACACTGGCTTCATCTGCGAACGACCAATCCCATCGAGTCGACGTTCGCCACCGTTAAAGCTCGGACGAAGAAGACCAAGGGAGCTGGCTCGCGAAAAGCCGGGCTGGCTATGGCCTGGAAGCTTCTCCTGGCTGCCGAGCAACACTGGCGAAACGTCAATGCACCTCATCTTGTTGCTCTGGTCACAGCGGGTGTCGAGTTCCCGAACGGCAAGGCCGAGATCTTACAATGCGAGCCGGAACCTGAGGAGTTATTCACGCCCATTCCTTGGATACTCGCCGCTGATCGCGTGCCAATCCACAACATCTGACTATACCTCATGCTTCCTCCAGTTTCTTGAGGAGGGCACGTGTCAATGTTCGGGCGTGAATGTACCAGTCGTATTCGGCTAAGATGTACCACCCCTGCAGGTGTTGTGTAACGAATCTCGATACGATGGGACTGGACGGGATGGTGTCAATCAGGGTCAGCCAGGCTGTTCGATAGGCACCTCCTGTAGGAGACGATGGCGACCCTGAGCCCGGAAGCTGGAGCCGGTGATGATCAGGACCTCGGCGTGAATTGGGTTTGAATCAGGATGAGTTTTTTTTCAAAACGCCATCATAATGAATGCAACCGGATCGATCCAGTCCCACGATCTGGCGATAGCGCACCTCTCACTCGCCTTCCAGCCGCTCCACCGCCTCGGTCAGGTCGTGCACGGAGGGGGTCGTGTAGATGCGGGTCGTGTTCAGGTTCTCGTGCTCTAGCAGAGCCGCCACCCGATCCAGACTGACAGTTGGGTAGGGTGGGTGTGGGGGGTGCAGGTTCCAAGTTAAACCTGACAGCGCCCCCAATCATAGGCTGAAACAAAGGAGGGCGTAGCCAGCTCCTCTTTTGGGGCGCTGACCAAGCTTCCTCTTCGACAAAGCGCCTTCATCGTGGGACGAATGAGTCTGTGGTCCGTTTCCAACCCGAGATCAGATTGAGTCGGCGCCGCCTCTCCCCTCAAATACGCCCCACCACGCTCTGATCGTGCTCAGCACGGCCCGCTTGAACTCGTCGCTGGTTCCCTTGAGAGATTCATAGATCTCGGCGTCCAGACCGGCAAGATCATCAGCCCTCAGTCGCTCGGCGAACCCCGCTCGCTCCCAAAGCTCAACCCACGAGACG
>CAZUUK010000342.1:0-2247 GCA_964622675.1 uncultured Planctomycetota bacterium
CCTGATCAATTATCCCCGCTTCCAAAAGATCCGAAGGCGTGAGCTTCAGCGCAGCCGCCGCCTCCCTCTTCCTCTCCGCGTCCCTCCAGAGGATCGCAGCCGCTCCCTCGGGAGTGATGGAGGAATACCACGAAGCGTCAGTCATGATAACGCGGTCCGTCGAGGCCAGAGCCAACGCGGCTCCGCTTCCGCCCTCCCCCACTATGGCGGCAATGGTAGGAACCGGGACATTGAGCATCGCGCTAATGAGCCGCCCCAACACCCCACCCTGCCCTTCCGCTTCGGAGCGGACGTCTGCGTAAGCTCCCGGTGTGTCGATGAGCGTTAGGATCGGCAGGCGCAGCCTTTCGGCCAGCCGAACCAGCCGAATCGCCTTGCGGTGGCCCGATGGATGCGGCGAATTCAGGTTGTGACGGATCCTGAACTCAGTCTGGTGAGCTCCGCGGTGGCCGATAACCATAAACCGCCGGCCTCCCATTCTCGCGATTGCACCCAGCATGGCCGGGTCGTCGCCGCTGATTCGGTCGCCGCGCAGCTCAAACATGTCGTCGGCCATCTGCTGAAGCAGATCCGAAATGAGCGGCTTCTCAACCGACCGCGAAAGCTGGACGCACTCCCACGGGTTGCGCCTCACAAACGCTTCGTCGCTCTCAGCAAATTGCTCGACCGGCCTCGCGTCATCCGGCGATAGCAGCTTCAGGAGCTTCGCCAGGGTCTCCGCAAGTGCGTCCGGTTTCAGTACCGCGTCAACCTGACCGTTGGCAAATGCGTAGCCGGCGGTCTGGAAGTTCTCGGGCAGCGGTCTTTCCTCCAGCATCTCGACCACTCGAGAGCCGGCGAATCCGATTCGCGCGCCCTCAAGCGCAAGAACGACGTCGCCCTGCAGAACGCAAAGGCTGCTCCCTGCGAACAATGGATCGGCCGCGACGCTGATCATGGGAATCGCCTTGGCGGCCAGGGCGTTGCGCGCTGCAAGTATTCGCCCAAGCCCGGCCAATGCCAGAGTTCCCTCGGGCAGACGCGTCCCGCCTCCCCGACCGAGCCAGATCAGAGGCAGCCGCTCTTCGGCGGCTCTGTTGAAAGCGCCGACGATCGTCTCCACCTCCGCTATTCCAACGGATCCGGCAATGAACCGGAAATCGTTCGCGATGACAACCGCCGGAGCCCCGCCGAATCGCCCTTGCCCCCACACAACTCCGTTCGATAGGCCCGTGTTCTGCTTCGCCTTTCCAAGTAATCTAGCGTACGGCCTGGGACCGACAAAGCCAAGCGGGTCGCTCCTGCTTTCCGCCTCGGGACCAGGTTCAAAAGAGGAGTGATCTGCCAGCGACGTAATCGTTTCATGCGCTGAACGGTGTGCTTCCATTTTTGCCTCTCCCGGACTCAACTTCGGTCCATTTGCTCTCGAAGCCTTTTCAGGGCGCGGTGCTTTCGTGACTTGACCGTCCCTGCCGCTATTCCAAGCAGCTCTGCTATCTCCCTTTCGGTTTTGCCCTCGAAGATGGAAAGCTGCACCACCTCGCGCAGCCGCGAGGGCAGTTGGGAGATGCGCTGGACTGCAAGTCCAAGCAACTCTTCACGCTCGCTGCGCACGTCGGGTGCGTGCTGGCGGGAATACAGGTACCCCGCGTATTCCAGGGACAAGTCCGATGGGCGCTCATTGATGCGGCTCCTATGGCGCCGCCACTCCATGTAGCACAGGTTGCGAACGATCCTGGCTATCCACGGCCACGCAGGTCTGCGCGGATCGTACTGCCGCCTTCTGTTCCAGATGATCAGGAAGGTCTCCTGAACCACGTCATCCGCGGCCGCCCGGTCGCCCATAATCTGACAGGCCAGCGATTCGAGCACATGCCTCCATTCGACCATCAGCTCGCGCAGGGCTTCTTCGGAACCTTCCCGCAGCGCGCGCATCACCCGGTCCAGGCCCGTCAACGGTTTCTCCTTCAGGTCGCCGCGCCTTTCTGTATCTATTATGCCCAAACGGCCCCGGAGGTTCCCAAAAATCTGCTTTGATGGCTTCCCCTTTTCGCGCCGTAGGGCGCCATGACGCTCCACCCTGGCGAAAAGGAAACGATGCGCTCAAGGGCAAGGCCTTCAGACCAAACGACCAGCCCATGGCCTCGGGCGGATTATGCATGAGCTGCGCGGCAGGGTTGCCGAAAGTCTGCGACGGAGTGCCGTCACCGGATCTGGAAAACGATATCCCCTTCCCTCATCCCACCGGTGGTTATCTTCTCGGCGAGG
>CAZUUK010000343.1:0-2247 GCA_964622675.1 uncultured Planctomycetota bacterium
TATCAATGCCAGACACACTTGCGCTCGTTATTCCATGGGGCGGCGGAAAAGCGTCAAGGAACTTGTCGAAAGCGGGCGCCTCTCTATCGACCGGTTCATCTCCGTCGCGCAACGCATTGAACAGAGCAATCTTGTCTCGATCTTGAAACCATCGTTTCAGATACCCGAACTGAACCAAGGCTGCAGCGATCAGCAAGATTATGCCCAGAATGCCTAGCGCGGTCTTCATTGTCTTTCCTTTTCCGAAACTCATTCCTGTCTTCCAGCCCGGCTCAGTGTTCCGAGGGACGTAAGGGGTAGCAGACCCGATTACGAAAGCCGACTTATTCGGTGGGTCCCGTTACGGGTAGCGCCTCCTGCCGCTCGAACGGCGGAGGATCGAGGCTGGCTATCTCCACCCAACGGCTACGATACGTACGCTTTGTGTTCGTTACAAAGACCGCCCGGCACTTTAGGGGAGCTTTGAGATTCGTCTTTCTAGCTAGCTCGGTGAGGGCTGTAAGCTTGCAGCGCCTATGCATTTGGTCCCCTTCCCTAAGCGTTGCACTTCCACCTCCCATACCTTTGCAGTAATCCTTAAGGTTTGTAGGACAGGGATGTATAGCAGCCTCGTGGTCTTGACTGATCTTGCGCCAAGTGCCTACGCCTCTAGCCTTGTCCCCCCACGGCCAGTCACAATATATACCCTCTAGCCCCCGAAGCTGGAGGACCACGATTCTAATAGTGATAACCTTTCGGCCGTCGTTCGTTGCGCGCCAAAAGAGGTCCACGTTGCCCTTCGTCCCTAGCGTAGAAGGTTCCGCCCAGGATTCGATTATTATCTTACCCCTTGCGGACTCCAGTAGCACACGCACCTTCTGGAAGATCTCAAAGACAACGTTGATGGCGCCGATCGCAGCGAAACAGTAAGTAAGAAACATGGCCATGGTAGCTACCCCTTTCTGAAAGTCAGGTGGACTCGTAACCCGCAAGAACACGCGGCGTTATTGTCCCGCCGAAAGGCCTTTATTGCAAGGCCGGGCCGCTGGAACGCCGGCCGATTCCGCGGGCGGGGATGGTCACGCTGGTTACCGAGCGCAAGACGCAAACCCGGTGCGTTCGCGCCCCAGTGTGAGACGCTATCCGCTCGGGTTGAATCCCTCTTCCAGCAGCAGGCGATCCAGCCCGTCGATCAGCTCGTCTATCGCCGCAATCAACGTCTGATCGGGCGACGATGCAGCGCAAAGCACCTTCTCCACCTGGATTCGCATGTTCGCCGGAACCTTCGCGCAGCGTTCAGCCGCGAGCTTCAGCAAGCGCTTCTCGCCCGGATGCAGAACGCGGTTCAAGGCGAACAGCACGTCGAAGTAGCTTTCCAGCAGCCCCGCGAGGCGATGGTTGATGCTCACATGATCGTCTCGTCGGATCGCCTTGGCGATCTGGTTGCGGTATGACGGAGCTATCGTCCTGAGGACGGGATGGTTCCCGGCGATGATCGCCCGCCGGAGCTGGTTGGGATACGGCGACCTGCTGCGTTCCTGGAGGGCGGCGAACCATCCGCTCCTGTCGTAGAGGGACATGGAGTTCCGGATGGTGTACCAGTGGGAGGTCGAATATCCGTTGCTCGCTCGATGCTGCACGAGGACGCGATCGAGCATGCCCTCGATCCAGGATGTCCCCCAGTAGATGGCTTCCACTTCGACACCGCTCTCCGCATCACACCACGCGTCGGCCACATCCCAGAAGGTCTGGTTGAGATCCGGCTTCGCGGCCCCAAGCTTCGCCAGGATCGCCTCGCGATCGGGCAGCGGGATCGGCGAGGACGTGTAGACGTACAGGTCGATGTCGGAGTCCGGATCCACCGGCCCGCTCACCTGCGAGCCTCCCAACGCGACGGCCTCGACGTTCGGTGAGGCGCTGAAGGCAGCGGCGATCTTGCGCCCCAGGCGTATCCCGGCGGATTCCTTCTCACTCATGATTGCATCCAGCGGCCATGGCCGGCGTCGCCGGCAGGGGTAGTCTGATGAATTGGTTGCCCACGGCTATCATCCTTGGAAGCCTTTCATTCGCTTGCTCAGTCCGAACCACCAGCTATGCGACGATCGATATTCTACGGACCGAAGCGGGTCGGCATCAGGGTGAACCTCTTCGCGAGCGGGGCCTCTTGCCGAAACCGGGACACGAAACCGGGGGACGCTTTGAAATGAGAACCAAACGCGAGTATACTTGAGAGTTCGCGCGGGCGGGGGGAAACGGAGACGCCAATGA
>CAZUUK010000344.1:0-2241 GCA_964622675.1 uncultured Planctomycetota bacterium
CTCGATTTCCCGTCGGGTAAATGCTGATAGACGGCTTTCGGCAACCCAGCCAAGGTTTGACTCCAGAATCGAACGCCCTGAAGGACCGCAGAAATCTTAAGTAAATCGTCCTCGCTTACCGTGATACCCGCCTTAGACAACTTACCTATAGGCGTAAACCAATAGTTCGAGCTCGGAGATCGATCTATGTTTCCGCCCACGAGCGATGTCAATATGCCCATTGTATAAAGCTCCTAAGCTTCACCACTACCCTTTTGCCCAAGTAAAGGAATGAGAGATAATGCAAATAGGGTGAATCCAACTACGATCAAGGAGTATGACCAATGAAACGCAATGGCAATACCGAAGGCCGCGCCTCCGAGGCCGAGGAAAGCAAAGATATCGCGGACCAGATCGGGCTTCAGTCTAGAGCCCTTAAGCTCACGCCGCATCGCGGCCCGGAATCGTTCGATCTCGTCGACGATCTCCCCCTTAATCGTGAGCGTGGTCTCCATAGCGAGCTGGGCCTGCTCAATGGCCTGGGCGAGTGTGACGTTTTGGGAATCGAGCGAACGCAACTCTTCGAGATCGAGCTTCCCGGTTTCGTCAGAAAACTGTGATTCCTCGGTCTTCTCGGTCATATACGCTGTCCTCGTACTCTTCCTCTTTTTCTTTGTGGTTCAGCCATGCACCTATCCCCATAGTTAAGGCTACCACGCCGTCGATTTTTTCCGACGACTTCTCGCGATCAAACCGCCGATCACCGTACTCATTCACGCGCCACGCGGCATTGTTCGCCATCCAATTCAGCGCGAGGTTGTTCCCATGCTTCAATTTTCCGTCGAGGTAGAGCCTCTCAAGCTCTTTGCATGGTGCCGCCATGCTGGAAAACCCCTGATAGAACTTGACGACTTTTTCTTTACCCAAAACGTCGGCCAAATCATGCGGCAGATTACCCGAATTGTGCGGGTCGTATGCGAGCGCGATGAGATCGAAATGTTCCAATATCTTCAGAATGTCAACGCGGATCACGTTATGGTTTATCGTGTCGCCGTCCGTTGCTTTCATTAGATTTGCCTTCACCCATTGGTCATAAGGCGCACGATCCTCTTTTGCCCTCTTTAATACGCCAACCTCTGGACACCAGAGCCACAGGAGCGCGGATATCTCTTCCTCGTCAGGGAATACAAGCGCGAAGGCGGCAAGATCCATTACCGATGCGAGGTCCAATCCGGCGAAGCAGCGCCGGCCACGGAGCGCAGATATCCCGGGCGAGCCTTCACCAGATGCGACCCAGCGCGGCGTGTCAATAGCTCGCTCCGCCTGCTCGGTCCAGATATTCAGCCGGTAGCGGAGAAAGTCGTTTAGCATTGACGGAATTCCCGAAATTTCTTGTACCGTCGTCTGGACATCGTGCGCGTGAATACAAATTCCATACGATGGATTTGCTTTCGCCCAAACCTCTGGCTTGTCCCAATTGTCTTTATCTTCATCGTCGGCACGGCAGATAAATGCGAACCATTCCTCGTTTTCTGTAAGCCCGGTGAGGATTTTTTGAGAGTATTCGTCATGCTGATAGCACATTGAGTTGCGATCCCAGCCTGCGGTAGTGATTTCGATTACCAGCTTGTTCCGGCGCGTTTTCATCGACTCCTTTAGCATGTTCAATAGGTCGGCATCCCTATAGCGATGCACCTCATCGGCGATGAGACAGTATGGGTTGACGCCATCGCCCGAATCTCTATCGGCCGAAAGGGGTTCGAACTTGGAGCGTGTTTTATCGTCGTGAATATTGCGTCGGCCTTCGAATACTTTAAGCCCGCGCACAAGCGGATTTTGAGAGCGTCTTTTTAGCTCGTATGCCTCGCGCCAAACGATGTTGGCCTGTTCTCGCGTGGTCGCTATCGAAAAGGTTTCGCTTCCAGCTTCCCCGTCGAAAAAACCGCGTAGCAAACCAGTCGCACCAACCCAGACACTCTTTCCGCTTTTCTTGGGTACGGAAATGTAGGCTGTCTCAAAACGGTAGCTGCCATCTCTCTTGAACCAGCCGAACATTTGACCCGAACAAAAAAGCTGCCAGCCCATGAGCTCGAATGGCTGGCCGACTAGATCGCCGCGCCAGTGAATGAGCTGGGGATAGAAGGAGAGCTTCTTCAGGCACCAATCCAGATCCCAGTAATACGGCGCACGTTTACCCTTGAATCGTTTCAGATCATTGAGATGCCGCTGGCAGGCGAGCCGCTGGAGTTTGCCGGACGGAAT
>CAZUUK010000345.1:0-2239 GCA_964622675.1 uncultured Planctomycetota bacterium
AGCGCCAGCACCGTTCGTCAGCATTGAAAAAAACGGCTTTCCGCAACAGAAACTATGTAGACTTCGTCCGGAAGCTCCGTCGATGGAAACATGGCGTGGACCTGCCGGAGGGGCATGTCCCGGTCAGTACATTCGTATTGATGCGTAGGGGACGGATCCTTGGTGCCTGCACCTTGCGGCACTGTCTGACAGACGCATTGCGGGAATACGGCGGGCACATTAGCTATGGCGTGCGGCCCTCGGAGCGCGGTAAAGGATATGCCACGCTCATGTTGACGCGGATGCTGCAAGAGGCGACCGAACGCGGATTGGAGCGCGTTCTGCTTACATGTGCTTCCGACAATCCTGCCTCGGCCCGGGTGATCGAGAAGAACGGTGGCATTCTGGAAAGCGAAGGCTTCACCGAGGAGGCGGGGAAAAGTGTCCGACGCTATTGGATCGAGCTTTGCTAAGGGCCGCAGCACTCACGCTCCAGACCCGGAGGATGAGGAGTCGCCCCAAGGCTTTGCGGGGCAAAAGAATAGGCAGGCCCTATCACCCGTTGACAACGCCTGCCTTAATAGTAAATGGTCGGGGCAACTGGCGGAAGTTTGAACCGAACGCCCTCACGCCCTATACCAGCCTGTTTCTCACCCCGCCGGAGCCGCACGTGCTTCAGGTGAACAGGCTCATGAAGGCTTCGGCATAGAGCAAGCGCCCCAAAGATAGCCTGATAGCTGGACAATCATCCCGGCCAGGAGAAGCTGAAACCCCCAGCGAGTGAACCGCGCCCGGCGCGCAATCGCCGCGTTCTGGGCCTCATGGAATCTCGTGGCCTCATCATCCGACTTCATAAGCGGTATTCTACCGATTCCCACGTCCTTGGCGGATCCCCGAACAAGGAGGTAGCTGCCAAGGATCGCAAGCACATAGCCGACGCTGGTGAGCGCAATGGGCCAGAGCATAGATACGCCTTTCGAGTTGCTTCCCCCCGCTGCCGAAACGGCAAACGGCTGAACAGGTCATCAGGTGAGTAGGAGATCGCAGGCGAGCAGTCTTTGGTGCCAACCTGAGCAACCATCATAACGAGCACTTCTTGCCGTGTCTACTTGTTCCCCTGTTCTCCTGCTCACCTGCTCTACCATGAAAAAAGCCGACCGTGGTCGGCTTTTTTCATGGTCGGGGCGACTGGCGGAACTTCGAACCGATCGTGGCCATGCAGCCCTACGTCACGACGTTCCTGCACCGGCCGGAGCCGTACATCCTTCGCATTGCCAGCATGATGGGGGCGACTGCCTGACGTTACTTCTCAGGCGCGGCCTTATCGCCTGAAGGAGATGATTGGAGCGACTTCAAAGATATCCTCTTCGTTTCCACCTGACCGCCTCGGATGACTTTGAAGCAGACTGTGTCTTTGTCCTCAAAACGCAGGTCTTGGATCTGCACTTTAACCGCTCTGTAAATCCACTCCTGGGTGCTCTGTTGTCCATCTCCCACCGGCTTCAGCCTGATGACTGATATACTCGTGCGGTCTCCCTGCGCCTTGCACCACGGAACATACACGGAAGCGATTACTTTGCCATCCGGCGACAATACAGGAGTTGAGTTCACTTGAAAGTATCCGTCGGCTGCTTTCCCCAGATAATTGCCGTTTGTGCTGGCAATCCACAGTTCCGATTTCCCGTCAACCCCTACGGGAAGAAAGAGGTAGAACCAGCGATCCGTTTGTCCCTTGTGCCTCGGAATCCATTGGGGGCATGTCCCGGGTACAAGCTTCCTGTAATCTCCCTTCTTCCCGTTCTGGATGTACACCCAGTTCTTGTACACCGCCAGTCGGAATTCGCCGTCCTTTGTTTGCACCATCTGCGAGAGCCCCTGAATAAAGCGGCGCTCCATCACTTCGGCCTTGATGACGTCCTCCGCACCCCAAGCGATCTGGAAGATCAGGAACAGGCTAACACCGCAGCAGAGCATGCACCGCTTCATGTTGTGTCCCCAAGAGTAGTTGGACGGAATTTCGTTGAGCAGGGCTCGTGAGCCATGCTATCCGGGATTCTGCATAGCGTGGATATCGCCATGCTCAATGGAACGTGCAGGCTATGCACTGGTTACCCCTTCGGCCCGCCCCATGTGCTTCCAGTCGTCTGCGGCCGGTCGGACAACCCCGTGAAAACAACTCCGTCCCTGGTCTGCTAAGTACAGCCCACCGCAACAAGGTGAACAGAATGGAGCGCGCACTCGCATCCGTTCAACTGGTCGA
>CAZUUK010000346.1:0-2236 GCA_964622675.1 uncultured Planctomycetota bacterium
TCGCGCGGCAGAACCTGAGCAAAGGCCTGGGGTTCTCCAAGGAGGATCGCGACACCAACATCCGGCGCATCGGCTTCGTCTGTCATTTGCTCACGCGCAACGAGGTGGTGGCGATCGGGGCCGCGATCTCTCCCTACAAGGCAATCCGCGACGAGAACAGGAAGCTCATCGGCCGCTTCGTCGAGGTCTACTGCGAGTGCGACATAGAGACCCTCAAGGGGCGCGACCCGAAGGGACTGTACGAGAAGGCCCTGCGGGGTGAGATCGCCAACTTCACCGGTGTCAGCGATCCCTACGAGGCGCCGGACTCACCCGAGGTGGTTGTGAACACCGCCAGTGAGGACATCGAGACTTCGGTCAACCGCATCGTCCAGACCCTGGAGCAGATGGGATACGTCCCCGCAGGGGACGGCCGCGGGTACACGGACGAGGAGGCGGAGACGATCAAGCAGCGCCTTCGCGACCTAGGGTACATCTAGGGCGGGGCGGACGATGCGGTTCCTGCGCAGGCGGAGGAAGCGGCGGGCGTGTGTGGTGGGACTGGACGGGGTTCCGTTCGGTCTCCTGACCCGGCTGGCCGAGGAATCGGTGATGCCGCGGACGCGGGAGATCACCGGTGAGGGCGGCCTGCGTCAGATGCGGGCGGCGCTGCCCCCCGTCTCTTCGGTGAGCTGGTCCTCCTTCATGACCGGCACGAACCCGGGGGGCCACGGCATCTTCGGCTTCACAGAGGCCGACCCAAACAGCTACAGCCTGCGCTTCCCGCTGTTCACCGACCTTGCCGCGGAGACGTTCTGGGACCGGCTCGGGCGATCGCGCCGGCGCTGCGCGGTCATCAACCAGCCTGCCACCTATCCGGCGCGACCGCTTCCGGGCGCCCTGGTCTCCGGCTTCGTCGCACTGGAATTGAAGCGCAGCGTGTATCCGCAGCAGCATCTCGCCGCGCTGGAGCGGATGAACTACCAGATCGACGTCGACAGCCGGCGTGCCAGAGAAGACGCGGATGCCCTCCTGGACGATCTCTTCGCAAGCCTCGACACCCGAGCGCGCGCGGCGAGCTACTTCTGGGAGCAGGAGGAGTGGGACTACTTCCAGGTAGTGGTCACGGGCACCGACAGACTGCACCACTTCCTGTGGAACGCCGTCGAGGACGCAGACGATCCCCGGCACGATCGGGCAATGGCGTACTATGCCGCCGTGGATGCCTTCATCGGCGAGCTGTGGGACCGCTTCTGCCGCGCCACCAGCGGGGAGGAGGAGGGCATGGGGTTTCTGATCCTCTCCGACCACGGCTTCGCTGGGGTCGAACGGGAGGTGCGACTGAACCCCTGGCTCCAGGCAAATGGCTACCTCGAGTACAAGACCGACGACCCCACCTCGGTGGGCGATATCGCTCCCACCTCCCGCGCCTTCGCGCTCGACCCCGGCCGCATCTATGTCAATGCGAAGGAGAGATTCGCGCAGGGCTGTGTGGCGCCGGAGGCCGTGCCGTCCCTGTGTGAGGAGCTGGCGGCTTCGCTGCGAGACCTCTCCCATGAAGGGGCGCCCGTGGTCGAGGAGGTCTTCCATCGGGAGGAAATCTACCGGGGGCCCGTCACGCACCTGGGACCGGACCTGGTTCTGTTGAGCCGTCCGGGGTTCGACCTGAAGGGGACGACCAGAGGGAAAGAGATCGTCACTCCCACTCACTTCCAGGGCATGCACACCTGGGATGACGCGGTGGTGTGGAGTCGCCTCCCGCTGCCGGAGAATCCGGAGATCTCGGAGCTGGCGGCGGTCATCGAGGAGTGGCTCGGCTAGACTTCGTGTCACGCACGGGCTGGATAGACGCGATTCCGTAGGCGGGAGACACAGCCGAATGCGGGAGTTCCATAAGCGGAGCATTGTGAAGGCAACCACCTGGCGTGTCCTGGCGACGGTCTCGACGATGGCGATCGTCTACGCGTTCACACGGGAGATAGGGCTGTCGCTGGGCATCGGGGTAGTCGAGGTGGTGTTGAAGATGTTTCTCTACTACTTCCACGAGCGCCTCTGGCACCAGATCGGGTGGGGCAGACTGCCGCACCCCCTCTCCGGACTGGCCGTCACGCGGGAACTCGAGGAGGGGCATCTCGAGGAGATCAGGAAGCGGCTGGGGGAACTCGGCTACCTCTGAACCCGGGTTGTCTTCAGAACTGTACTCGCAGCGGCTTCTTCAGCGCGTACCCGAAGACCATCGTGAGAACGAAGAACGGCC
>CAZUUK010000347.1:0-2234 GCA_964622675.1 uncultured Planctomycetota bacterium
AGATTGTACTGGCTGCGTATGCCGGTTTCGAGGACGGATCGGTTCCAAAAGGAGGGATCGGCAGCGATCTCAACCAGGCTGTGATTTTCAGCCAGGGCGACTCGTTCCAAGACGGAACGGGCGATGATGTTTTGAGCCACCTGCCGCGCCATCTGCATTTCCGGATAAATGACCCGCGCCGCGCCGACACGCTCGAGGATCCGGCCGTGCAAGGGGTCCAACGCTCGGGCTACGATCCGTGCTACGCCCAGTTCCTTCAGAATAGTAGTGATGAGAATACTGGCCTCTCTACTGTCTCCCATCGCTACCACGACAGCTTCTATCCCCTCCAATCCCAGGGATCTCAGGGCCTCGTCATCGGTAGCATCCAAACACACCGCCTGAGCGACTTCGTCTTTGATGTCCTCCACGGTCTCTGGGTTTGCATCTACTGCGATCACTTCAGCACCTTCCGAAGTTAAGGTGCGCGCCACTTCTTGACCGAACTCCCCCAGACCGATAACCAGAAACGGCTTCATGAGACCTCCCGAAGAGCGTTATCCGATCATCACTCTTCCTTGAGGATATTGCAGGTAACTGCGCTTCGGATGTCTGCCTACGGCGAAGGCCAGGGTCAATGGTCCGAGGCGACCGATGAACATCAGGAGAATGATGATCGCTTGTCCTGCGGCGTTCAAATGAGGCGTAATGCCGACGCTGAGTCCTACCGTTCCGAAGGCGGAGACGGCCTCGAATAGCAGATCCACGAAGCGGCCGTTTTGACTCGCCAATAACAACGAGAAGAAGAAACTCAGAAGAATCAGAGAAACGATGGTTACAGCGATGCTCTTATAGACGATGGGTTGCGGGATCGTGCGGTGGAACACTTCGATGTCCCTGCGTTCCTGCAACATCGCTTTCAGAGATAGCAGCAACACGCCCACGGTGCTTACCTTGATACCGCCGCCCGTTGACCCCGGCGCGGCACCGACGAACATCCATACCATCATGATGAACAGGGTGACGTTGCGTAGATGCCCGATGTCTATGGTATTAAAGCCAGCGGTGCGCGTGGTTACGCTCTGAAAATAGGCCGCAAGAAGCTTGTCCTTCATGGATAGGGCCAACAGGGAGTGGTCGAATTCAAAGAAGAAGACGGCGAGCGCACCGCCCACGATCAGCACGGCGGTGGCAGACAACACCAGCTTGCTGTGTACATCCAGGTGCGAGAGGCCATCGTGCAGCCCACGTCTCAGATTTTCCCGATTCGTCACCGCAGCCACGACGACGAAGCCGATCCCGCCTACGATGATCAGCGTGGTGATCGTGAAATTAACGATAAGGTCGCCATGGAACCTCGTCAGGCTATCCGAATACAGAGCAAAGCCCGCGTTGCAGAAAGCAGAAATGGCATGAAAGATCGCGTAATACGCGGCCTGGAAGACACTCTGATAAACGAACTTAAAGCGCACAAATAGGATCGTCGCCCCGATCAGTTCCGTGCAGAAAGTCATTTTCACAATGTAACGAACGATCTTGATGAGACTGGCAGGATCGGGCGCTTCCAAAACCTCCTGCATGGTGGCGCGTTCTTTCACCCCGAGTCGCTTGCCGAAGATCAGGGCCAAGGAAGTGGAAAAGGTCATAATGCCGAGACCGCCCAACTGGATGAGGCTGAGGATCACGATCTGCCCGAAGGTGGAAAAATAGCTGCCCGTGTCCACGACGATCAGACCTGTTACGCAGGTAGCCGACGTAGCCGTAAATAGCGCCGTCAGCAAAGAGGCTCCGTCGCCGTCCTCGGTCGCCGCTGGAAAGGTCAACAGGATGGTGCCCACGAAAATCAGACCGGCAAACGACAGGCCCAGCATCTGGGCCGGATTCACGTGCAGATAGGTCAGGAGGCGCTTGGCCTTGCGCATCCGGGAAGTCAACTGCGCCGTTATGATCGCTTGTCGAAAGATGATCAGCCCCGCAGAGGCTTGCACGCTGATCAAGGACAGCAGAAGGGGAATAATGATAAAGATGTCCAAGATGTTGCGGCGGAAGTGCCCCCATTTGGAGGGGGCGACAGCGTAGTGAAGCGCGATGTCCACCAGAAATGCCGCGACAATAAGGTAATTGATCAGAGCGAAGATCACTTTCTGCAGCGGCGATAGCCGGAAGTTGTACCCCGACTGGACGATCAAGGCGATCAATCCCAGAGCACAGGCGGCAATAAGAACGACGTCGAGATCCACCACGATCTTGCGGGG
>CAZUUK010000348.1:0-2230 GCA_964622675.1 uncultured Planctomycetota bacterium
TCGGCGAGTGAGAGATGGTCCGGTGGAGAGGCGTAGGTCGCGTCAGGATGTTGTGAGCGACGAATATCGATGAATATGTGCTTCCGCTCGGTAAGCTTCATCGACCGAAGAACTCCGGACCGAGAGCGGTTTCTTGAAGCTGGTCCGGGTCGAATAGCCTTGTTCGCTTCTTCGACGAAGGCCCTAAAGCCTGCGAGACGCTTTGTGCACCTGTCGATAAGAAGATCGAGCAGAGCGGCGTCCATTGCAGCCTGAGTAAGGTCAAACGCATATATGGGTGCAGCGCCTTCGCTGCCCCGCGTGATCTCTAATACGAACCGTCTGTACTGTAAAAGTTCGCGGGTACAGGGTTCGCGTAAGCGCAGAAGGCTGCGCTCATGCCGAGACCGGCATGTGGTACTCGAGGGATGGGTTGGCGTACACCGCTGGACGTGTTTTTGTGCGGTGATCCGTATCATCTCGAGACTTTTTGTGTCCATTACTCTATTACCTCTCCACCGGGTGGCGAAGCCGCCACTGGCACCGGCGAAGCCGGCATAGGCGCCGGCGGCAGCGTAGGCGACGCTCTCACTCGTTTCAGAGTCTCTACCCTTTAATCGCATCTTGTAGGGTAGTGCCAGCCCTTCGACAAGCTCAGGACAGGCAAGCACAGGCATGTACGCCTTCGGCGGGGGGATGGGAGGTTCTACCGCAGATTACGCAGATTAACGCCGATAGGAAAAAAGGATAGGAGATTCTACCGCGAAGAACGCCAAGTACGCGAAGCCCGCAAAGGCGCCGCATCCAAGTCCGTCTTCAGCGACTTGTTAGCTGGCAGGCCAAAACTCGCCGCCACATTGACAATCATACGATTTCTTTGGGCCTTCATCCGTTACCACAATAGATGAAAGCATCCCGACCCATGAGCCGCAGCGATCACATTTCCACGGCCCATTGTGTTTGGCCCGATCTCTTCTCAAAAGCAAAGATCGTTTCTCTTCCAACGAAAGTTGTCGCTTCGTTGAACCTTCCTTAATGAAAGCACGACCGTCGTATTCAAAATAGGGGATGTTCTTCGGCCTCTGCGCAGACAATACGATTATCTCTTCACCATCACAATCGAACATTTCAATTGAGCAAGTCGGGGATGGTTCGAATTTCTGCTGAATGTGCTGAGCTAGAGTTCGTTGAACTGAGTCAAGGTTGGCATGCTGAAGTCCAACAACATCAGAACTTGGTGAAATACCAAACAGAACCGTTCCAGCGCCTTGATCTGTATTCAGCATCCCGCATAACGCCTTACATCCCTCTTTCGTCTGGCTCATAGACTGTTTGAATTCAACAGTCTGTGTTTCGCCACGTTCAATCATCTGTTTCAGTTCCATCTCTGGGTTATCCACCTAACGTTACGCGCATCAGCGGCCATGTGGCTATTGCTTGTCGGGTGCATCTGTATGTTGCGCCGCTTTTCTCGCAGTCTCTTGATCTGCTTGCTGAATTGAAGCAATGCGTGGCATGAGAGTCACAAACCGAGCTACGACGAGGATGACGAAGACAAAACCGAGAATCCCTTGAATCGGCGCGATGAATCGGGCTTCCTCAAGAGGACGTAGGTCTCCGTACCCAATGGTTATCTGGGTAATGGCGCTGAAGTAGTACGCATGCAGAGGAGAGGATGCTTTGTGAATCTTATCAAGGATGACGCTATAGACGATGCCGAAGGCGAAGATGAGCTCGAGGAAATTCCACAAGGTAGGACGAGGGTGCGTGTGATTCCTGAAACGGAATGCCTTCGCAATGTCCGCATGTGATCAAAAAGGCTTATGTTCACTGTTGTTTGCAGGATGTCGAAGACCCGAAACAGTGGGATGATGAAGCAAGCAAAAGCGGTAGCGCCTTGAGCATGAGGAGCAATCAGCGCACAAGTGACAAGTAATGCGAGCCAACCAAGGATGTAGAAGTCGATTCGGCGGCCTCTTCTGATTGTAACGCTCTTCATCTCGGAATCCGATCTTGGCTTATTGTGTACGTCCGTGCGTGTGCCAAAAAAGAGATTAGCTGGCGAGAGGAACTGAAGTGCACAGAAGAAACGCTCAATTCCAAAAGTCACAGGACTGTAACGCCTGAGTTCGCGAAGGGATGGAGTGAGTTGGAAACTGCGTTTCAAGCTCTCAAGTAGTCTCATTGCTTTCTGGCCCAACCGCCTGGCGATCAGCGGCGGCCGAAGGCCGTCCGCTGCATCGTCTTGTTA
>CAZUUK010000349.1:0-2228 GCA_964622675.1 uncultured Planctomycetota bacterium
CTTCCGAAATATAGAATGGCGGCCGCGATGCACAGGCGTTCACGCTGAGAACAAATCCCGAGCACACATGACACCAAGTCTCCCTGGCATGGAAATCACAGCCCACTTCAATTGAACATCCTATTCTGCCTTGTCGCGCAAAGCTGAAGTCGGGGGGAGCATGATCAAGGACCTCGGAAGGCAACGCCTGCCGGTAACGATCTATCGCGCTGTTCAGGAATTCGATGGCAACTGACCACCGCTCGTGGATGAATTCGGCTACTTCCGTGGCGAGACTCCATCCATTCCTTATGAAAACGATAGCTAGAGAGTTGGATGTCAAGTCAAGTAACTCGACTACCTCCAGCTTTCTCGCGCGGCTCTTGGGAAGGTCTCGGCTTGTTGCTTCGCTTCTACTGAGAGCCTGTGAAAAAATCGGGTTTCCGGCGAAGAGATGAAGAAGGACTGGACGTCGCGCGGTGGGGATGTTAGAAAGAAACGCATGAATAGAAGAACCGACAAGAAGCGCTTATCGAATAGTGTTGTCGTTCAGGGGAGGCTGTTCGATATGCCCGAAATTCATGTGGAGGAACCGACAGTGTCAGGACCGACACGGAGGGACGATACGCGGGTGCGGTGTGCGGATCGTCATCAGGTGAGAATGCAGACGTTCGCATTGGACGAATTGCTTCCCGACGATCACCCGGCCCGGCTGGTCTGGGAATACGTGGAAGGGGCCGACGTGTCAGCCCTGTACGCGCCGATCCGTTCGGTAAAGGGACGAGCGGGACGCAACGCGGTCGACCCGAAGATACTGCTGGCGTTGTGGCTATACGCGACGCTCGACGGGGTGGGTTCGGCGCGGGAAGTCGACCGGCTGTGCCGGGATCACGCGGCGTATCAATGGATTTGCGGCGGCGTGTCGATGAACTATCACACCCTGTCGGACTTTCGGGTCGGGCACACGGCGTTTTTGGACACGTTGCTCACCCGGAGCGTGGCCACGCTGATGCACGAGGGGTTGGTCACGCTGAATCGGGTGGCCGAAGACGGCATGCGGGTCCGCGCGAGCGCGGGCGCCTCGTCGTTCCGGCGTCGTCCGACGCTGGAGGCCTGTCAGGCCGAGGCGCGCGAGCAGGTCAAAACGCTTCGGGCGGAAGTCGCCTCGGACCCTGGCGGGGCGCAGCAACGCCGCAAGGCGGCGCGGCTTCGCGCGGCGCGGGAGCGCTCGGAGCGGATCGCCAACGCCTTGGCTCAGCTGCCGCAAGTGGAAGCGAAGAAGAAGCCGGCCGAGAAGACCCAGGCCCGCACCTCGACGACGGACCCCGATGCACGCGTGATGAAGATGGGCGACGGGGGCTTCCGTCCGGCCCACAACGTGCAGTTTGCCGCGACCACGGAAGGGCAAGTCATCACGGGCGTGGACGTGGGCAACACCGGCAGCGATCAGGGTCAGATGAGTCGGATGGTTGAACAGCACAAGAAACGGTATGGGGAGACGCCGGATGAGATGTTGGTGGACGGGGGCTTTGCGAAAAAGGAAGACATCGAGCGAGTCAGTGCGCCGGAAAACGGCACGACCGTGTACGCCCCGGTCCAGAAGCCGAAGAAGGACGAGCGCGACGCGCACCTCCCTCGGCCGGGCGACAGCGAGACGATCGCCGCATGGCGGCGCAGGATGGGAACCGACGAGGCCAAGGCCATCTATAAGGAGCGCGCCTCGACGGCCGAGTGCGTCAACGCGATAGCCCGGAATCGGGGGTTGCGACAATTTCTGGTGCGCGGATTGAAGAAGACAAGGGCGGTGGTGTTGCTGTATGCCTTGGCGCACAACCTGATGCGTGCGGCGACGCTCCGTCGAGAGGCGGCCCTGGCGGTCGCATAGAGAGAAAACGGAGGCGAAATCCGTCAATAGCGCCGGAGGAAACCGAAAAACCGGCGCATCGCATACGATCATCCGAATCTATCGGCGACCCCGTTCCCCGCGACCGGCCAATCGGTCAATCTGACCGATGGCGCGGCGATAATCCGTCGCCGTAAGTGCCCGGCAAGAAAATCAATTCTTTCACAGGCTCTGAGTCCACGTTGCGAGAGAACATAACGAAAGTCGGGTGGCCCCTGAGCGAATTTCGCCATCTGAAGGAATATGCTTTTATCGTTGTCAAAGACGACTGTGCAATCGCAGCACGATTCGATGTGAAATCTTGCGGGTGTCTGGAAACACAACCAAAATGGGAGTGGTATATAGA
>CAZUUK010000350.1:0-2209 GCA_964622675.1 uncultured Planctomycetota bacterium
GGAGTTCCTGGCCGACGATCTTTTCGTAGCGTCGGGGCTTGTCCCGACGTTGGCCCCCAGTAGGTGTCCTCGTATTCCCCATGATCCCCATCGTGTCCCGAAATCGCTACCACCGAGCGGGGTCCTGTCGATAGAAATCGCGCAACAACTCGTACAGATTGGGTTCCTCGGCCAGCAGCCTCGCGGGATTGAGGAAGAACGTCTCGGTGGCGACGGCGAAGAACTCTGCCGGGTCTTCGATGCCGTACGGATCGAGGACCGTCTCCTGCTGCCGATCGACCGCCGCGGTAAGCCGCTCGAACGCGGCGGACATCGCCGCCGGCCACCGTTGCCGCAGCTCCCGATCGACCAAGATCGGCGCGCCGTTCAGCGCCCCGTCCTCTGCATCGAGCTGATGGGCAAACTCGTGCAGAACCACGTTCTGCGTCTCGTCTTCGAGGTCCGCAAGGACATCCTCCCACGACAGAACCAGCGCGCCCGTCTGCCACGATTCGCCCACCCGCGACTCGTCGACCACCTCGATCAACCCGTCGTCCGACTGCACTTCCTCGCGCACGTCGTACTCCGTAGGATAGAGCACGATGCTGACGAGCTTTGGGAAGTAGTCGGTCTCGCGGTGCAAAAGCAAGACGGAGGCCTGAGCGGCGACGGCGAGCCTCATCGGCTCCGTCACGTCGAGGCCGCCTGCCCCTTCGAAGCGCTTCTCCGCAAACAGGACCTGGACGTTCCCGTGCAAGTCCTCGCGGTCCGCCGCGGGAAGCGCACGGTAAAGGGGAACCGAATCCTCAAGGAATCGCCTCCAGTCATCAGGGAAAGCCTGCTTCCGCAGTTTTTCTCGCCGCCGTGCCTTGGCTCCACGCATGTCTTGCCCATCCTTCAAGTCTTTGCCGGCCTGCTGACTCGCTTTAAGCCAACTCCACGAATAAGGATACACATTCTGGAGCACCGCGGTGAGACGCGAAGGCGGGTAACGAAGACCCTATTTCAGGCTGCTCCTTGAGGAATTATGGTGCGCGTCCCCGGGATTTCCGGAACACTTGCTTCCAAGGCAAGGCCGCTTTTTGGGCCATCGACTTAATGTAAAGCAGCGACTTATTTCCATGAAGGAGCATGAATCCCAGAACTACAACCTCTTACGCTTGGTTTTATTGAATAAAATGCCCGTGACTGGTATATTCACTGATTGAGGAGGGCGGGAATGATATTCACTGTATTTGCTCTGTTAGTGTTCATTCCCATGGTGTCTGCTGTTTCTCAGGGCGTGGACCTAAACGATGATGCTCACTTGTTCTTGCGAGAAAGGGAACGTGACCTTCCCCCGAAAGCTGGTCTACCTGAAGTGAGAGGACCCAGTAGGATGAAGGGCCGAAGGAGGATCATCTCATGCTAGGGAAGTGGAAGCAAGGCAGACCGTTGCCTCGGTCTATCGTGAATACGGCGTCGATGAGGCTACAGTCTAACGATGGCGGAATACGTATCGGGGCATGGGCCAAAGCCAACTGAGGGAACCGAAGGAGCTGAGGTCAGAGAGCCGACAACCGAAAAGGAAGGAGGTAACCATGAAGAGAATTAGAGGAAGTCACGCGGTGCGTTGGTTGGTGATAGCACTTGTGATCCAGATAGGCATCCTCATACCGGTAGCCCAGGGCCAAGAAACCTCAAATGGCGATTCAGACACTCTTCTGTTGACTGATTTTACAGAATGCGAATTGCCGGGGCCGTATGTGGACAATTGGGGGTGCTTTGAGGCCGAAGGTGCTACTTGCTCGCTCACGTGCCTGCCAGCGACTCTTACAGAGAGCTGCCAGACGCCGTGTGTTGCAGCGCGAACGGAGATTCTCAAAGTTGAATACGACGTAAAACACGAGGGGAGCTACTGTGGATTATACATGCAATGGCACGTCGATGGATTCAACTGGGAGCAGTGGAATGCGCTCAACTTCTACATCCGTTGTGAGCAGGGGTGCTTGTGCCGGGCCAAGATAGAACTGAAGATCAGAAACTCAGAGTGGAAATGGCGCATCCATTACCTGGATGGGATTTCGGATGCATGGCAGCTTGTTTCCATCCCTCTTGGCGATTTCAAGTATCCGTGGTTTGGGGCAAGCTGGCATCGGCCGAATGAATTCGTGATTACCTTTGAGCACGACAAGGTTCCCACGAATAAGGGTACGCTCTATGTGGACGACATTTTCTTCCGCAGATGGTA
>CAZUUK010000351.1:0-2198 GCA_964622675.1 uncultured Planctomycetota bacterium
GGCCACCATCCACTCTCGCTCGCCCAGACCGTGACGAGGCATGGTCAGCAGAATGCGGAAATCGTGTAACCTGCTGTTCGCGGTTGTTCGTGCCGGTCAGTCGCCTGGAGTGAGCTCGATGACATCCGGTGTGTCGATCTGGATCTTCGAGCCCGGAGGGAAACTGATCTCACAATCTACAAGTGATTGGGTGTGCGGATTGAAAGGCAACTCCCGGTAAACGGGCTCGGGCTCAGGCCGTCTGCCTTCCCGGCGATAGACAACGCCCTCCACCAGGAACGTGTGCACGAGTCGGGCCGCAGCTGTCGCGTCCTTGTCGGCCGATTCCCCCGTCGCAATCTCGATCTGCCTCTGGACAACGGCCTTTGCCTCGGCAAGGAGCGCCCTGCGGATCCGCAGCTCGGCCTCAAGGGTCATGGCCACTAGCGCGAGCTCCTTCTCCCGTCGCCGCTCGGCGACGTCGGCACGCGCACGCTGCTCCACCCATTCCACCCACTCGGGATAGCACTTCCGCCAGTTGTAGAACGACGTCCGTCCAAAGGCGCCGACGCTCTCGATGGCACCCTGGATCGTGTCGCCGCTGGCGATACGAACGAACACTGCGTACAGCACATCCGTGTATTGGATTGGTGCGTCTGGTTCGTATGTCCCATGCGGGACAAGTAGGTTAGTTTCCATATCACCATTCTAGCACGACGAGGGGGCCAGGTCAATACTTAAGCCTGAGATTCGGTCATAACTCCCCCGAG
The DNA here is from genome assembly GCA_964622675.1 of uncultured Planctomycetota bacterium. GTDB lineage: Bacteria > Planctomycetota > DG-23 > CAZBND01 > CAZBND01 > CAZUUK01. The sequence continues at coordinate 750 of CAZUUK010000351.1, forward strand.
GGCGAAGAGAGGAGGAAGGCGATTCGCTGTGGTAGGTCACCGTGCTCAGCGCGATGGCGATCTAGGACAGCCTGGGTGACAAGCATATCTAGCAGACGACGCAGGCCTCTGGTGAGGACGGTCTTGCCAGGTTTGTTGCCTTTGCGCTCTGCCCAACCGCCCAGCCGGGCGAGGAGGCGCACCTCCTCCCAATCCAGGGTCACGCCTAGCTCATAGAGGAAGGCAGCGGCAACCCATCCCAAGGCAAGCAAAGTGCGAATGCCCGTCATGTCGAGGAGTTGCACCTCTTCCCAGCCGAGAGTGTCTTTGACAAAGCGGAAGCTGTCTTCGACTGCCCACCGTTGACGATACATCTGGAAGATGCGAACGGCAGCGTCTGCGTCCGTGACCGGCCAATCGGTGACCAGGAGCCAAGGTTTGAGCTGCGTGCGAGGCAAGCGGACCTCGACCAGCCACAGGTTCTTCTGCACCTTCTCTCCAGGTCCTTCGCGGCGTACATTGGTCTCATAGGTCAGTCGGATTGGGCAAGCCTTGATCTTGGCCTGAATGCGCTGCCGTTTGGCACGCCTTTGCCGCCCTCTGCGCACCACCATTTCGGTCTCTGCTGTCGCCAGCAGCTTGAGCTGTTTCCGAGCTTGCTCAATGTCCCCTTCGACCCACCGTCCTGTATCGTCCTGATAGGTAACAAGCCGTTCCGCGTGCTTCACTCGGCAGACAACGTGCTCCTCTTGCTCCCACACGGTACGCCATACCGCCACGTCGTCGAACCCGCTGTCCAGAATCCAGCTCACGGTCATCCGTCGCTTAGGTACTGCCAGCGCAGCGCTGACCGTCTGGAGCATCTGCTGTGCTTCCAGCGACTCGCTGAGAAAGTCTTCCTCCTCACTTGAGAACAGCCGATGGTACAGCACTCCCCGCCGCGACGGCGTGACGCCCACAACGTTCAGCGTACGGTAGCCAGACACCAGATTGCCGTCCAAGTCCCGGACCAGCATCATGTCCGGCATCTCACGCGCATATGGCTTGCGCAGGTCCGAGCTATCCCCGATCAGCCACAACTCGTCTGTGTCCGCTTCACACAGATGCCCTATCCCTCGTTCGCGCAATACGGCTGTCACCGACTCCGCGTCGATCTGCGAACGCTTCGTGCTCTCCCCCGTCGCCATGCGGCTCACGCGCTGCCCTCCCTCTTTTGCCTCCGACAGCGTCGCTGAGCTAGCAGCAATCCGCTGGCACACCAGACTCCCTGCACCAATGATCCCTTTCACCGTCTCCCGAAACGTGACGCCAGTTCGCTTGTCCCCAATCAACCCGTCGAATGATGCCAGGTATCCTGGCAGCAGTCCCTTCTGACCGTCTTCTAGTTCCATACTCCCTCGCCTCCCGAGAAAAAGATGCCACTATCTTACACCACTTTCTCGGGAGACCATTTATGACCGAATCTCAGTT
>CAZUUK010000352.1:0-2189 GCA_964622675.1 uncultured Planctomycetota bacterium
TTCTGACGATGACTACAGCGGGGGTCTGAGGTCGCCCGATGGCGTGCGAGAGTGAGAGGCATTTTCGCGGATGTCCTCCCCTATTCGGTCGGTGTAAGTCGGTGGATTATGCCTTGTTTGGAGGGAGGGGTGATAGGGGGAGGGAGGGCGGCTTCGGCAGCGAGACGCCGCAGGCGCCCGGGGCTGCCAAGGCAACAGGGCAGGCACTCCACTTCCCTTGACACGACCGACTGCTCGGTATACCATGGCCCTGCAGGTGCTTGCATGCCAGAAGAGGAGAAGGGAGCCCAGGTGCCATACTTGCTGTCACTCTCCTGGCGTGATTCACGGGGAGGTCGCGATGAACGGGAGCGGGAGTCTTCGGTTTCGAGGCGTCGAGCGGATCATCATCGTCCTGATCGCCGGATTCTTCGGTTACCTGGGTTACAGGCTCTTTGAGCGTGGCACGCGCATGGATCCTGCGAGCCTCGAGGTCACGGGATTCTTTGGGCGCTGGGTGCTGTCCGGCACCGCGCCTGGCGTGTTCGTTATGGTGCTCGCATGCGTCGTGCTGGTGGTTGCGCTGCGGAGCCGCGTATCCGAGTCCGTCCGCAGGGAGCGAACGGGTGGCATCGACAGCCACATGGACTCTGCGCACACTCACACTAGCGCCAGGCAAGACCATGCGATTGAGGTTACTGAGACGTCATCAAGGGTGAGTACGGCCGGCGGTAAGGTTACCCCGCCTGACTCGTCTGACTGAGCCAAGCACGCCTAGTCCTCTGTAAGCCCCCTCCCCCCGACCAGGAACGCATCCCCCTCTGACAGAACTGGTTAGCCACGTTTGGCGCGGCGGAATCGACCAACGCGCAACGGACGGTCAAGGAAGGGCCCTCGCCTTCGTTCGGTGTGAACTCGCTCGTGCTCAACGAGAACAAGCTCCTGTCCCACCTCTCCCACCCCGGGATCGAGAGCAGAACTACCGAGGCAACACACCGAGCCAACAGAACACTTTATTGCCTTGTTTGAGGGGGAGAGTCTATAGGGCTGTTCAAGGAAGCCCATGATATCACCGCAGAGCAGAGGGGGCCAAGCATGTCAGGCAGCGAATCACAGAGTCTTGTGAGAGATCTCGAGGAGTTGGCCTCGCTGACCCATTTTATGCTCAAAGACGTTAGCGTGGACCAAAGGGAAGACGAGAAGCTGCGCTACGCGGCCGGGATGTTCAAGGCAATGTGGCTGGCTGCAGAGGCGATCATCAGGACCCATCCCGCTAGCGACTACTACTCTAGCAGAAGCCCCGACATATGGATCGAGCCATGGAACCCGGTTGTCATCAAGGTGCTCAACCGCTTCCTGATAGAGGCATATCTCGACTTTCACCACCTCTTTCTCGACAAGATGCTGGACGGTGAGGCCGACTTCCGGCTGATCATGGCACAGCTTCATGGCGTGCGCAATCTCCTGGAGCGCGCTCCCGGCCCCAGCAATGACGACGTGCCGTCGCCTCAGTCCAACGAAGAGCTGTACGAGAGTGCTTTGCGGCGCGCGCTTCCAGACAAAGAGCGCTATTACGCAGAACGGCTTGCGGCCAACAGCTACTTCCTCGGATGCAACCTCACGGAGGATGACCGGGCGAGACTGCGGTGCCGAGAGTCGCACAGAGCTTCATATCGCTACGGAGGAATCAAGTGTCAGCCCGGTCGCAAGCAGAAGGCAGAACGGGCAGGCATCCATCCGTTTATCGCTGACGAGCTTCACGGGCACCTGTCTGACTTCATCCATGCCGGGCCTACTGTAGCCGACTCGCTTGTCTTCTTCTCCCCTCGGGTAGCGTATGCGCGTCAGCAACAGATCGACGTTCCAGTGGCGATCTCGTGCGGGATGATTGCGGTTGCCATCCGCGGGTTCGCGGAGCTATTTGCCTCCTGCAGAGACCGTCTTCAGGGAGGTGCCCTTATGCTGGTCAATCACTATGCTTCGCTCGTGACAGTGGATCATTATAGCGTTTCCCCGGAGGGTCCAGAAGGCGGGAAGACATGAGGCATGCGGCGGGGTCGCCCCGCTGGCGCGGAGCTGGCGCCGGCAAAGACGGTTAGGGCAGGAGGCACGGTCCTGCCCCACGGTAACGCCGCATTGCCACTGCGTGGGCGAACCGAGGCCCTTCGCTTCGCTCAGGGCGACGGGGATGCTACGCGCCGAATTTCTCC
>CAZUUK010000353.1:0-2177 GCA_964622675.1 uncultured Planctomycetota bacterium
CCGCTGGCGCGACAGGGAGTACATCGTTGCGGCGGTGTTGGAAACCTGGAAGAGCACCGGCCCCTGCCGCTCCGGCAGCCCCGAGCAATACGTCCGCGCCCACGGGTATCGGATCCGCACCGAGGACGGAACCGAGATGACCCTCTATTGCGACAGACAAAAGCGCCAAGGCCGTCCACGGATCGAATGGCGGCTCTACTCCCGCCGACCCCAGGCTTCTTCTTCCTGACGACGGGAACGAACCTTGACCGCGAAGGTCGCGAAGAAGGCGAGGTATAGTGCTCCCCAGAATTGAGACCAGCCGATAAGATAGTCTCGCGGGTCCGAGAGGTCCAGATCGGAGGCGGGATTTGAAGACGGCACGGAAGCAGTTTACAGCGGCGTTCAAGGCGAAAGTGGCCTTGGAGGCGATCCGGGGGAGCAAGCGCATCAACGAGCTGGCCGGGCTGTACGAGGTGCACCCGGTACAGATTGGGGCGTGGAAGAAGCGCCTCGTCGAGGGAGCGCCGGAGCTGTTGGCCGACGGGCGCAAGAAGGCCGCCGGGGCCGAAGGCGAGGCGTTGACGGCGCAATTGTACGAGCAGATCGGGCGGTTGAAAATGGAGTTGGACTTTCTCAAAAAAAAGGCTGGACTGCTCGGTTAGGGAGAAGCGCGCGATGATTGAGGTGGGACATCCGCAGTGGTCGGTGCGCCAACAGTGCGCGTTGCTGGGCCTGTCGCGGGCGGGCCTGTACTATCGGCCCGTGGGCGAGTCGGCGGAGAATCTTCAGATCATGCGGCTCATCGACGAAGCGTACACGCAGCGGCCTTTCTACGGGGTGCGCAAGATGACCGCGCACCTGCGTCGGGCGGGTGAGGCGGTCAATCCCAAGCGCGTGCGGCGACTGATGGGTCTGATGGGTCTGGAGGCGATCTACCCGAAACCGCGTTTGAGCCTATCCAATCAAGCTCATCCGACGTATCCGTACCTGCTGCGCGGCCTCACCGTGGATCGGCCCGATCAGGTCTGGTGCGCGGACATCACCTACCTGCGGCTGCGTCGGGGTTTCCTGTACCTGGCCGCCGTGATGGACTGGCACAGCCGGTACGTGCTGTCGTGGGAGCTTTCCGGGAGCCTGGAGGCGGACTTCTGCCTCCAAGCGCTTCAGGAAGCGCTGTGCCAGGGCACTCCGGAGATTTTCAACACCGACCAGGGCGTGCAGTTCACCTGCGAGGCGTTTACCGGCGCTCTGGCGGGCCGCGGCGTGCGGATCAGCATGGACGGGCGGGGCCGCTGTTACGACAACATCCTCGTCGAGCGGCTCTGGCGGACGGTGAAGTACGAGGAGGTGTATCTGCGCGACTACACCGATCCGGTGGAGGCGCGACACGGGCTGAAAGCGTACTTCCGGTTCTACAACGAGCAGCGCCCGCATCAAGCGCTGGAGTATCGCACCCCGGCGGAGGTGTACTTCGCCGGGCATCGGGCTGGCCCACGGGAGGGGAGTCCCGCACGGGCGGGACGCATGGTGGCTGGAACTCCAGTCGCCCTACGGGCTCCTTCCGTTCCAGCCACCCTTGGATCATGAGACTATCTTATTCAAGCGGCTTTTTGGTCTTGACAATGGGGAGCACCCCAAACCTTGTTCAAATTGCCCGCGTAGGGCCCGTAGTGTCCTGCCTCATAGCGAAGGCGTAGCGGTTCCCCCGATTCCTGTAAGAAGTACGCCAGTTTTTGAATTTCCAGCAACGTCAGTCGATATGCCAGCGAGGCGTACTGCTGCATCAGCTTAATGAAAAGAGCGCGTGCACTCGTCATTCGCGGTCTCTGGGTCCGAACAAGCATCGCTTTGGCATCCGGAGCCCCATGTGGCTCATAAACCTGGACCAGTAAGTTGGGCTCTTGCCCCAATGCTTGGACGATCATTTCGCGGACCCGAGGCCATTCCAGGCCCCCCAATCCGCATCCCAAAGGCGGAAGGGCGATCGAACGGATATTCAGGCGACGAATTTCTGAGAGGAGTGCCTTGAGCCCTGATTCTATGTACTCGTAGCAGGACACACCCCGCCAATGCTTCTTGGTGGGAAAGTTGATGATATACTGGGGATTGCCCCATGTTCCCGTACGGAAAACGTGCACCCGGCCAGGCTGGAGCACTTCCGCCTGCATTAGTTCTCCTCAGCGACGGCACAATCA
>CAZUUK010000354.1:0-2171 GCA_964622675.1 uncultured Planctomycetota bacterium
GCCTGGCGCTAGCGCCAAGGGGGTTTGAGGGCCGAAATGTTAAGATGGGCAAGGCAAAATTGGGCGCTTTTTTCGACTTTTTTTGCGTTTTTGGTCGGAATTGGGCCCGAATTGGCGCTTTTTGACCCCCTTTTTGCCCCTGTCACATTGGCGCCTCTCCATGCATCCGCGGGCGTTTCTCGCCGCCGGTTATGAGCATAGGCTCACAACTTGACCCTGCCGCCGCGACGCTCAACGCCTCTTGGAGCGACTCGGCCCCTGATCCCGGTCATTCATGAATCATGAATCTCATTCAGCAGACTGCTCGGGAGGCTGGGTCTTGCTCTGTGGTGGAGATTCAAGGGCCGCCTGCTTGTCTCTCTCCATGCACTCCTTGAACACCTTAAGATGCTGTTCCAACAATTTTTCTCTCCGCTCAGGGCGCAGACTCTTAGGTAGTTTCCTAACCACCAACTTGAGGTATTTGGGGGAGAGTTCCTTGAGTGCCGGATATTCAAGCATTATCTTCACGTCGCGGATAAGCCGCTCGATTTTTTTTCGCAGTTTCATGCGCTTCCAAACCGGCTTGTCCTTATAGCCCTGGAGTCTCGCCAGCACATTCGGACTTGCATGAACCAACAAAACGCTTCCCGCGCGAAATCCTTCGGCTTCCAAGGCCTCCCAGAACAAAGGCGAAAGCAGGTCAGCAGACCCGAAGCGCACAAGGGCACCCAGCAAACTACTCCAAAGAGATGCCATGCGTTTGAGCTCTGAGCCGTCCGTGGTACCTTTTAATGTCACGACGGCATAGTACTGCAGGTCGAACGCGTCCTGCACCGCTTCCTTGATCTCGGGAGACGCCGACGTTCTGTAAACCACCGCCAGAAAATATTCCAAGTATGTTTTTCTACGGTAGTACGTTATATTTCGCTGACTCGGTTCCTGGCTCAGCAGTCCGCACAGCCACGAAATGTCCTCGTGCGTGAGGTTGTCCACCTTCAGTTCTTCGAGTTTCTTCTGTTCCCGCTTACCGCGGGAATACTCGACAAGATAAGACCTCAACAGAACCAATCGCCGATGGTCGTCACTGTAGATGAGAGTGCACAGCCGCCGGCTGGCCCGGCGCGTTTCCTCTGCGGTTGTAGCCGCTCCTTCTGCGTACGATGACACGTTCCCCTCGGCGCCTGCCATCGCCGCACCGTGGCTAACCAGGACAATCGGCAACACTGAGAAGATCAACAGCATCTTGACTGTAATGTTCATGGCAATTTCTCCTTGTTTTCTTGTGCGTTAGGAAATATCAGGGAACGGGTGCCTGCGTACGCGCCGGAACGATTCGGACGTCCGCGTTGTCATCCTCCGCCGGCAAACTTGCTTTCACCACATCGACTTTAATCGATCCGTGGGTACACGTCAGGCTGTATTCGTCATCTATTGGTACGGCAACCGGGGCTCCAGTATCAAGCCTGAGAGTCGAGGCATCCTTATCCCATGCAACATCATAATCGCTATCCTTCGTGTCGTCATCTGTCCAAGTGGCGCCGTAAGGTTGTACCGAAACTCCGCTGATGGGCGTATCGCCGGCAAGGCAATCAGGTGGGCTTCGGCCCGTCCGTCCAGTAAACGCTGGTACACCCGACACGACGGCTGGCGCCGGAGCGCCGCTTCCAGCCCTTCGGTGACGAACCGTTTGCGAACCCGCTCGACCGTGGCCGTTCCCACGTCCAACGCTTCGGCGATCCGGGCGTCCGTCCAGGCGGGACCTTCCGCACCGGCGTCCGCCTTCAGCAGGAGGTGGGCGTGCCGGCGTTTGTAGCCCGCCGCCTTGCCTGTTCGCACCAGCCCTCTCAACTGCCGCCGCTCTTCACTTGTCAATTCCACCACGTAGGTCTTCTTGGGCATTGCCAGCCTCCTTGCCATTAGGGTCCATCGGACCCATCGGCAAGAAGGCGATGACTTCTTCATCATTTCAGCGGTAACGGAGCACTAGATTTCTTCGGCAGGGACTGGATGATCTGGTCCGCTAGACCGTATTCGACCGCTTCCTCGGCGCCCATATAGCGGTCGCGATCCACGTCTTCCTCAATCTTTTCGAGCGGCTGGCCCGTATGATGGGCCAGGATCTTGTTGAGCCGTCCCCTGAGGCGCAGGATTTCCTCGGCCTGGATGCCGATGTCCGTCGCCGTGCCCCG
>CAZUUK010000355.1:0-2148 GCA_964622675.1 uncultured Planctomycetota bacterium
GAATTAAGTCTCGTGTCCCCGGAACTCCCTACCAGACTCCGGCCGAGGTCTTCTGGCGCCGACCCGTTGCACTTACGATGTGAATTCGCGCCAGGTTTCACGGCCTGAAGAGAACCGTGTCCTGTTCCCGGAATCCCCGCTGAGCATGGCTACGGATCGACCTGAGCATCAGGAAAGGCCTTCTTCAAGTCGCTCATGAACCGCTCCGCTTCCGCGGTCTCAGGCCGGCTGTCCAGGGTCTCAACATCCAGTCCGTCCGGTCCCACAGCGGCTTCCCAGATACGAGCGAAAAGTGTCTCGTACATGTCTACCGCCAGATGGAATCGTTCCTCGAACTCGTAGGGTACAGCGTGATGGAAGTTCTCCGGAATCCACTTCGCCTGCCCATAGTCCACGTCTTGTCGGAATGGCACACGGCCCTCGGGCACCCGGCTCTCCCTGACCACACTGGCCCAGTGCCGCATGGGGGGCTTGCCGTCCTCGGCAACGCGGATATCGTGCAGGATGAGAAAGGGGCGGCTTGGAACCCGTTCCCACATCAGAGTCTGGGGAAGCACTTCCCGCGCGCGAGCCAATTCCGACAGACACCTCTCAATCTTCTCCTTATTGTCCGCCAACGGCTGAGGGCACGCACTTGATGTGCTGTCAAACCAGTGCTTCCCATCCCACATGAGGCTTGTAGCACCAGTCACCCCATCGGGCGTCACGACAATCAGGATGAAGTCGTAGAACTCGCCGTAGTATCCCCGATAGTTCCTGCCGGAAGCAAAGTCGATGCGCTCCAGCAGGACGAGTCGCCGCCACTGGGTGAACCGACGCTGCAGAAGACCGCAAAGCGCACGAAACGTGGGCGAATTGGGCCGTCTGGCAATGGCGTCGGCGTACAATTGGGTCAGATCGGCCTCGAACTCTTCTGACGTGATGGGCCGTCTCTCAAGCTTTCCCCACGGCCCTGTCCAAGTGGACTCCTCATCCTCGCCAAACAAGGAAAACGGGGCTCCCGCAGTGAATTCCTCACCCTCTGCAAACAAGAAATGGGGGCCTGCCAAGTCCTTGTACTTCACCGCCGTCATCGGGATCACCACGCAGCCCTGCGGGCCAACGGGCCCAAACCCGTGTATGGGGGGATGCGCACAACCTGCCGAGAAGCACAGGCTGACCGCCAGCCACAGAATCACTCCCAATGCTCTACACATATTGCACCTCATGCCCTAGCGCCGTGCCGTTCGTTGCCCAGCGGCCGCGAGGCGAAACCCAATGAGGCTTCGCGCGAGACTTCAGCGCCGCCGCTGATTCAACTTGCGCTGTTTCCACTTGTTATACGCTTTGGCCGCCTTTTTATACATCTTGTCGTACTTCGCCTTGGCAGCGGTGGCGTCGTCATAGTCGCCCTGGCCTTGGGCCGCTTGTCCCTTCATGACTTCCTCACACCCTGCGTGGTCACGCAAGAGGAAATCAGCCGCAAAAGCCACCTGCTCCCACCTGTCTTTCTTCATGCCTTTGTAAGGAAAGTCCGCGTTGGGGTCGCCCCTCATAGTCCAGTTGTACGTCTCAGTCTCGTATTCCGCCTCACTCTCTATCAGACCGGTAACCCCATGGTAGATCTCCTGGCCCAGGCCCCTGGGGTTCCCCGCCACATGACCAATGCTCTTGAAGGGGCCGTGACCGCTTGGGTGCCCCTTTCGGTCGAGCCACGCTTCGTCCGAATATTTCTGAACAGGGAACTCCTCGGGGTACAGCCTACCTTTGTAGCGTACAGCCCTTGTGCTGTTGCCCCCGCTCCTCCCATATGCAAGCACGACATTGCAGGCCGGCAGATGCTGGTAGTAACAGCAGCAAAAGGCCGCCTTCTCCTGGGGGTCAGTGGGGACTTCGCTGATGGAGATCCGGGTGAGGCCACGCTGGCTGGTTTGCGAGTAGGTGAAGCATGGGCACAGGTCGTTTAAATCGTTCGCAACAGTGTCCGCAAAGCTATGCGGCGTATAGAACGAATGCGGCAAAGAGGCCAAGCCCTCCGGGTCGACGTAAATGGGCGGCGAGCTCCGGGCATACTCATACAGGCTCATCCCATCCGCATACCCAACCGGATCCCTTTGCATCCAGCGGCCGAGGGTGGGGTGGTAGGAGCGGTGGCGGACGTGGTAGAGG
>CAZUUK010000356.1:0-2130 GCA_964622675.1 uncultured Planctomycetota bacterium
AGCCGCACCTGCACATCGTCTGCTCCTGCGGCGAGGGCGAGGTCTATTGCGGGCACCTCGAGCCGGACTCGAAGGTCTGCTACCTGGCGGAGATCGCCATCCTCAAGTGCAACGACATGCAGATGGCCCGCACGAAGGACTCGCGCGGCGTCTCGCTGCTGGGGCCGAAGGAGTGAATTGCGGATTGCGCATTTGGCAATTGCCGGTTGTCGATTGGTTCTCGCTCCGCGTCGTTCCCTGTTCGCTATCCGCTCGTTCCTATTCGCTATTCGCTTGTCGCCGGTCGCGCTCACGTGGTTGCTCCGTTCGTCCGCTGGACGCGGACGAACTTCGCAAACCACGGCATCCTCGTCTTTCGCCCATGACTCATGGCTTGGCGCCCATTAGAGCAGTTCACGATTGAATGTAGCAGGCCAGGCCGAGCGAGGACGAGTCTGGCAAGGAGGTCGAAGCAGTCGATGCCAAAGCATCGTCGATGGAGACCGACGCAGCCAGGCGAAGCCGCAGCCGGCTCTGGACGCTACAGGCAAGCGTGAGGTGCTCTAGCGCACTTCACGAAAAACTGGAGAGCGTCGCGGGGGTTTGCCGATCCGTAAGTACATGAGAACGTATTCGATGGATTTGCGAGAGCGGGTGATTGCTGCTTGCGACGCCAAGGAAGGTGCACGGGCCCAGATCGCCAAGCGGTTCGGGGTCAGTGAGTCCTGGATTTACTTCCTTCTGAAGCGGCGACGGGAAACGGGCGAGATTGGCTCGTGGGACTCGCACGCCGGCCGCAAGCCGTGCTTCGAGGCTGAGCGCCTCGAGCAACTGAAGGCGTTGGTCAAGCAGCATCCGGATGCCACGCTGGAGGAGTTGCGAGACCTCTCCGGCCAACATTGCAGCATTATGGCGGTGTTTCGAGCCCTGCTGAGATTGGGCTGTCGTCGAAAAAAAAGACGCTCCGGCCCGCGGAGCAGGACCGCCCAGACGTAGCGGCACAGCGTGCCACCTGGCGTACCGAGACGGGGCAGATCGATCCGAAGCGATTCCGTTTCCTCGATGAAAGCGGGGCGAAAACGAATCTGACCCGGCTGTACGGGCGGTGCTTCGATGGCCAACGGGTCCATGACGCCATTCCCCACGGCCATTGGAGCACGACCACCATGTTGGCGGCCGTCGGGCTGGACGGGCCGCAAGCGCCGTTTGTGATCGACGGCCCGGTCGACACGGAGGTGTTCCGAACCTATGTCCAGCAGGTCTTGGTTCCCACCCTCCGTGCGGGCGACATCGTCGTGATGGACAATCTCTCGCCGCACAAGGCGCCCCGTGTCCGAGAGGCCATCGAAGCTGTTGGCGCCGAGCTGTGGTATCTACCTCCCTACAGCCCCGACCTGAATCCCATCGAAGAGATGTGGTCGAAGATCAAGGCCTTCCTCCGCAAAGCAGCCGCCCGCACGCTTGACGCTCTGATCGAAGCCATCCGCCGGGCGCTTCGCGCCGTAACGTCGGATGACATCCTCGGCTGGTTCAAGCTCTGCGGCTACCTGTAGAATAATTCGTGAACCGCGTTAGCCCCCGGACAGCCGTTGTCCCGACCGGGGGGGCGCCCGTGCGGCTCTGCGGCGCGAGCCGGCCGGCCGCACGCGCTGCCGCTGGGCGACAGGGGTGGGCCATTCGCGGGCTCGGCGGGCGAGATCGTTCGGCAGTCGAAAGCTAAGCCGTTTCCATTGAAGAGCTTGTGTCCACACACAGAAAAGCTGGAGATTCTTTCTAAACTAAGTTGACCAATGCGGTCGAGTAGCTTATATTACTAGATGAGGTCACGATGAAGAGCTTGCGGTACATTTTCGGAGGCAGGCCCAGTCGGCTGGCGGATTGCCTGGACCTGGCCCGTCGCCGGCAGCCACTGGGCGTGACGGTGGACGTGGACTCCCGGGAGCTGGTGGGCGAGTTCGTCATGGGCCGGCAGCTCATCGGGCGGTTCACCTGGCGGTTCCCGGAGGGGGCCGTCTGCTGCGAGGAGGTCTGCGGCTTCGACGACGCGGACCCCGACGCCGGCCGGCACGCCCGCCTCAGCAAGGCCAACCGCAAGCTCCAACGGCACCTCGCCGCCATCGAGAAGCTCGGCGTCCCCGTCTCGGTCTCGGG
>CAZUUK010000357.1:0-2129 GCA_964622675.1 uncultured Planctomycetota bacterium
GCTGCGACGAACGCCTCCGTAAACGCCGCCAGCATGAGCACGTCGAGCCACAGCGGGAAGTAGCCGTCGGCACCGAAGGCCCTTCTCGCCACGTCGCTGCAATATGAAAGCGGCGAGATCGGCGCGAGCGGCCGGCTCCAGGGCGGCATCTCGCTGAGCGGCAAGAAAACCCCGCTGATGAAGATGAGGGGGAGTCGGACGAGGTTGGAGAGCATCATCACCTGCGAGGGGTTGTCCGTGGGAGGAGCGGCAAGAAGTGCTCCCAGCGCGGCAAAGCACAGCGCCGAGAGCACAATCCCTGGAAGCAGCAACGTTGGCCGCGCCAGGACCGCGCCGGTAAGGCTGCTGCCCAGGACAAGCGGTATGAGGGAGAGCATCGCTCCGAAGGACGCCCCCGCAAACACGTCACCAAGGATGATCGATACCGATGAGACAGGGCTGGATATGAGCCGCTCGTAAGTCTTGGCCCTCCGCTCCCACGGGGTTACCAGTGGCCCAACGGCGGAGGCCGTGAAAAAAAGCGCCATCGCCAACATCCCCGGTACGATCGACTCGGCGGCCACTTCGCGTCCAAGGGCGAAGGCCAGAAAGAAAAAAATCGGGAACAGCACGCCGAAGATAATAACGGGCGGCTTCAGGTAGTAGATCATCGCGTCCTTCTTGGCAATGACGTACATGCCATGCAGCTCGCGCCGCCACACAGGCCGGGCGCCATGCTGTCGATATTCATCCATCAGCTTTTGCCTGTTCTATTGAAGAATCCTCGGTGATGCGTGTAAACACATCCTCGAGCGCGGGTTCGCAGGTGCGGATTGACTTAATCGTGACTCCTCGATCCCGTGCTAGACTTGCTATCTCCTGAGCTACTCGGCCCGGTTCCCGTGTGAATAGCTTAAAAGTTCTGGCGAGCGTCTTGACTTCGCTTACGCCCTCGAGAGCGGAAAGTACCTCTGCACCGAGCCGCTCATCATCTCCGAAGGCAACTTCAACCGAACGGACAGACACAAACTGCTCTTTCAACGCCGCGGCAGTGTCGATGGCGGCGATCCGTCCTTTATCGATGATCGCTACACGATGGCAAAGCTGGTCCGCCTCCTCGATGTTGTGCGTGGTCAGGAAGATGGTCGTACCCTGTTCGCGATTCATCCGAACGACAAGCTCACGGATCAATCGCGCGCTGCCAACGTCCAGCCCCGTAGTCGGCTCATCCAGGAAGAGGATTGCGGGCCTACTCACCAACGCCATACAAAGCATCAACCTCTGCCGAAGTCCTTTCGAGAGAGAGCGCCCTTTGTGTTTGGCCCTCTCGGCAAGCCCAAAGAGATGCAGTAATTTGCTACCGTGCCGCATCCGCGTGAGTCGCGGCACACCGTGCAGCTCGCCCATCAGCATCAAGTTCTGCCAAACCGTAAGGTCCATGTAGACGTTGGCCTGTTCAGGAACGATGCCCATGTGCTCGCGCGCAGCAAGAACATCCCGGACAACATCATGCCCCTCGATTTGAGCAGTTCCATCCGTGGGGACGATCACGCCTGTCAGCATTCGGACCGTTGTGGTCTTGCCGGCTCCGTTCGGGCCGAGAAAACCGAATATCTCGCCGCGCGCGACGCCGAAGCTCACATGGTCGACCGCCAGCAGGTCGCCGTAGTACCGGGTGAGACCCTTTACATCGATGATGACGTTGGACGTCTTCAAGACTTCTCCTTTTCCAAAAGTAGCCACCAGCCGGGATGGATCGGCTCGATCTGCGACCTGTAGTTGTCGAGGCCGGCCGCACGAGCCTGTGCGGTAAGCCATTCAGAATTACGGGTTTTGTACCACTCCTGCAGGGCCTTTTCGCCTTGGGCTCTTAGCTCGTTGTTGCGGCGGCGATGGAACTCCGCCCGTGCCCATTGAGGATATGAGCTGCCAAGGCCGCCGCCAATCAAGGCCCGTGCGCCCGGACGCAGAATGCGGTAAACCTCGCGTAAACCTTCAGGCGGGTCCTTCCAGAAGAAGATCGATCCGCGGCTCGCGACCACGTTTGCACAACTGTGCGGCAACGGGATGTGCTCGGCACACGCCGTAACCCCAGCCACTCGGCCCGCCAAACCAGAGCTACTTGCATTCTCAAGCCCTTTGCTCAGCGC
>CAZUUK010000358.1:0-1335 GCA_964622675.1 uncultured Planctomycetota bacterium
GGCAGGAGCTGCCAGGTGTCCGCTATGTACAGGACCGTCTCTCGACCGCTCTGTCGTGCCATCCCTGGCGTCCTCAGGCTTCAGGTATTCCGGATTGGGGATTGGGGATTGCGGATTGGGGATTGGGCTGGCGGCTTGGAACCGCAGGCTTCGCGGGCGACTGCCGCCTTGGCGAAACACGGCCAGCATTTCGGCCCTCCTGGAGGGATGTTGTTCTTGGCCGTAGAACAGACGCATTCCCCGTCGGCAATTTTGTCCAACGTCCCTTGGACGCGTACGTTCTCGGCCCCAGTTGCAACCAGCGTCTCGAACAGTCTGGCTTCGCGAGGCGACAAGCCAGTTGTGTCGCCCTTCTCGACGTACGGCCCGAACATTGTCTTGAGTTCGCCGAGGGTGTAGGGCTTCTGCCCCACAAGCCCGCGAGACCAAGCCCATGCGTTCGCTTCCATCTCCTCGACTCGCGCGTCGGCCTTGTCCCTGACTGCCCTTGCCGTGCATACCTCATCGCGCCAGCGGGCCTCGGCTTCGGCCTTTGCGCCCTCTGTTCGCCGCGCCAGTTCGCGATCGAACGCCGACCACTCGGGGCCCTTCTTCAGGCGCTCGATCTCGTCGGCGGCTTCGTTACATCGGCGAGGGTCCACCATGCGGAGAAGCGGGCGCCCCGGCACATGGCCGCAATCGGCGAGAGGAATATTCCCAAGCTCTCTCAGGTATGCTGCATTCTTGTTCATGATTTGACCTTCCGCAGGCAGCGGACGGGGCAGACAGCGAGCGCTCCATCCGCGAATTCGATCATCACGTTGTGGGGGCCACGGCCCCGCCAGGTCTTGAGGATGCGGCATCGCAGCCCCTTCCATTGGGGGCGGGCCTTGCCGACGTATATGCGGTCGCATGATTGGCTAGTTGACTGGTTCACTGGTTGACCGGTTCACTGGTTGACCGGTTGACTGGTTGACTGGTTGACCGGCTTCTGGCCTCCCTCTCGATCACTTCCCTGTAGCTGTGCTTGAAGCGGATTTTGCTGGAAAACTTGGGGTTGGCTTTGAGCTGATCGACGATTGCCAAGACCTTCTGGTCCGTCTGCCATGCCCCGAGGTGGATGATCTCGTCCAGAAGCCTCTGCCGATGCTCCCTGGGCAGCAGGGCACCCTCTGTGTCGCTCTTGAAATACCACAGCGTCCGCTCGCGGAGCTTGTTGCACTTGCCGATCCAGATTTCACCCGAGACATAAGGCTCGACGGCGCGGACGATCTCATCGGCCCGCCAGGGCTCGAGGCACGGCTCGATCGACACGCTCGTGGCGAGCCCGTCCTCGCGGCAGTGCCTGAGCGCCTC
>CAZUUK010000358.1:1345-2128 GCA_964622675.1 uncultured Planctomycetota bacterium
GCGATGGGCGGGGCGCCCGGCTCCCACAGTTTCCGGAGGTCCTCGTCCAGGCAGGTGATCGTCGCTCGAACCTCCAGTGCGCCCTCCGCCCTGGCGTACACGTACTCGATCGTATCGAGCAGCTCGGCGATCGCCTTGCGGAGCTTGGAGACCAGCAGTACGCGATTGCCCGCACCCAGGAGCTCGCCCAGCGCCCAGAAGCACTGCCGCCAGTTGTTCGCCGTGACGTCATGCGTCGTCGGGAACATGACGACGCCGTCATACTTGCGCCTATAGGCCCGATCGGCGTCGATCGCGTCGATGCTCTTGACCTTCTCCTGTCGCCACTCGGCGCCGCCGGCGATCCTCTTGAACCGCAGGGCGTTGGCGCGGCCGTAGCAGTAGAGGCAGCCGTTGGAGCAGCCCTTGCAGCAGTTGACGGAATGGGCGGACCATTCGCGCGTGCCCTTCAATTGCGGATTGTAGATTGCGGATTTCGGATTCATGGCGAGGCTCCATCAGCCGCAGAGGCATCGGAGGTAACAGAGGACGAGCCAGAGCTCTCGGGGGCCACCGGTGATGCCTTCCGCTTTTTGCGTCTCGCCTTTTTTCGCACTTTGACCTCCGCTTCCTCCGCGTTCTTTGCGGTCTCTGCGTTGAGTGCCTTGATCCGCTTGGCCACGGCCGCTCTGCGCCAATCGCCCTTGAGTCCGATCTCCTGGCAGGCGCGGAGCTCGCCCGCGCTCGCGCACTCGGCTATGGCAGCCAGCGAATTGTCGACGCCGTCACAGAGGCCGAAGACCG
>CAZUUK010000359.1:0-2120 GCA_964622675.1 uncultured Planctomycetota bacterium
GACATAAGGAGGTCTTGTCCAACCGGAAGACGATTCGCTGAGGCGCACCAACCACGTGTGTTTCCATCACTATTATACACAAGCGGGTGAACGGACGTGACAGGGATTTCGGCGCGTTCGGCCAGGACGCTCTCACACGTGAGTCATGCCGGTTGTTCGTGTCGAGGGCATCTTGCCCTCGTGTACCGCGGCCATCCTGGCCGCGACGGAGCCGCGGCTAACGACCTGGTTGTCAGTTGCGCCGGCAATCGGGATCCAAGTCGCTCAATCGACATCTGGTAGCGACTGCGAAACCAGTCCGTTACTCTATCTAGGAACCTGCCGGCGTCAACTGCACAACCTTGTTAGGCCGCGCATGGACTTACTCGTCACCCCTGTCTCCGATCAGTCCTCTGACGTATGACTCGGGAACCCATCAGGGCGTAGTCTAAAGAGGTAGATCGCCCAGCCAAGGGTATCCCGGCCCCATCGCAGGTATGCTGCCCTCGCCTTGCCCACTCGGTCAAGCAACTCCGCCAAGTCTGGATCATCTGGGTGGGTGCGAGCGTACTCGACCGCCGCGTACCATTGCAGACCTTCGTACCTGTCCCAGTCGTCCTTGCTGCTCACGATCGTGTGAACAAGGTCGAGTCCTCGCCGCTCACCCGCTTCAGCATTCGAGAAGTGGCTCCCGAAGTCCTCTCTCGCATCCTCGGATGCCTCCTTGTAGTCCTCTGACGGCTCTTGCAGCCAATATGGCTCTCCCACTATCACCCAGCCGCTAGGCTTGACCATGCTGATCAGAGCGTCCAGAGTGGCAGTGTGTCCCCCGAAGACCCAGCTGGCACCGATACAGGATGCCACATGGAAACTGTGGGGTTCGTCAGGCCTGAAGTCCGCACCATCCATCTGAGTTAAGGCGATCCCGGCACTCGGTGCCCGCGCCTTGAGCCTTCTCTCTGCATCGGCGATAAAGAAAGGGGAAATGTCGATACCCACGCCACGGGCGCCATAGGCTTCAGCCAGGCGAATCAGAAACTCGCCCTTTCCGCAAGCAACGTCAACCACGTGCGCGTCTGTTGGGAGGCGCAGGAGCTCAACGAGACGCGACAGCTTCTCCTCGCTCGTGGGATTGCACACGACGTGTTTACGGTGAGTGATGTCATAAAACTTCCACGTGTCCATGGTTCAACCTTTCGACGGCCTAACACGCGCAGGTGCCTGCCTCCACACTTCCGGCACTTCAGACCTCGGTCATCGTAGGTCTCGGGACGCGCGCTGTCAAACGTTTTCCCCGACACTCATCCCCTCTGCGCCTGGAGATCTGAAAGCGGCATCCGCTGAGTCGCCCGCCGGTTTCCCAGCAGAACAGCAAGTGGATTTGAGGCCCGTTCACGGGCCTTCTCGAGGAGCTTCAGCTCCGAGTGTAGGCCCCGCCTTCAGGCGGGGTAATGCGAGGCCCGGACAAATACCTTGCCAGCCCCGTTTACGGGGCTTTCTCTTCGGCTTAAGCCATTCGTGGGTAAGCCCCGTGAACGGGGCTAACCGAGGAAAGAGTGATGCCGGCACCAGCTTCACCCCCGCTAAAGCGGGGGCCTATGCTCGCCCCTGAAGGGGCTCGGAAAGCGGCGTGAACGCCGCTCTGATCATCCTGCGAGAACTGGGGCGAGTCAGCACGGCGAACGGTTGACTATCCGAACGGTAAGCGCGATGATTGTCGGCACAACTTTTTGGGAGGCCGAACATGGCACCACTCGAAGTCGAACTTGTTCTCGATGCGAAGGCCGAGCTGGGCGAGGGGGCGATCTGGGACCCGCGGAACGCCGTCCTCTATTGGGTCGACATCATGGGCGGCGAGGTCCACGTCTACGATCCCGCGAGCGGCTCCGACCGCGCCATCGACGCCGGCGCGCAGGTCGGGACCGTCGTCGCGCGAAGCTCCGGCGGCTTGATGATCGCGCTCGGGAACAGCTTCGCCCGCCTCGACCTCGACACCGGTGAAGTGGACGTCGTCCACACGCTCGGCGAGGAGAACCGCTTGAACGACGGCAAGTGCGACCCGGCCGGGCACCATCCCGCGCTGCGGTTCAACGACGGCAAGTGCGGTCCGGCCGGGCGATTCTGGGCGGGGACCATGGGGC
>CAZUUK010000360.1:0-2112 GCA_964622675.1 uncultured Planctomycetota bacterium
CCAATCCACAATCCTTGACACATGCCTGCGATTCCTCCGTGTTTCGCGATGATCGCTCGTCTCGGCAAACGCGGCGCACAGTATCGCACAAACGCCCCGGGGTTCCATCGCCCGCGCCGCGCCGGGCGAATGACCAATGGCAAATGACAAGTGACGAATGGCGAGGCGGGAGCACCGATGCCTTGTAGGGGCGCGGCGTGCCGCGCCCGGCGAGCAAGCAGCGGCAAAGACGTGAAACGAACAACGAGAAACGGCTTTCAACAGGGATGGACAGGATAGACAGGATGGCGGCTCTAACGAACAACGGGCAACCAGCAACGAACCACGGCGAGCAAGAGCACCGGCCTTGAACTAGCACCTATCACCTAGAACCTAGCACCTCCGTGGAAGCATGAGCACGAGCAAGAGCAAGCAACGGCGTGCAACAGATAGCTTCCGGCGGGCGACTGCCTGCTACCCACTACCTGCCATCTGCCACCGGCTGCCTTCGGCAGGCCGGATGGCGGAGAGGGAGGGAGGAGATATACCTTTTCCGTGACAATGCGGGGAATGCCGCTGATACGCCTTGTGGGCCTTTTGGCTCGGTTTGCCCCTGTACCCTAAATGGGGAGTTTGGGTGATTTGGCCAGGATTTGAGTAACAGAAGTGGAAGTCTCGACCATAGGCGTTGCTCCTGTTGAAGGGGGAAGGGCGGCACCCTTGTCGGGAACCGGGGTGTCTTTCGACGCCCAGTCGCTGAAAGTGCGGCCCACGTGTTCATTCTTCTTCCTTGTCCGCGCCCTGCTCGTTGAGCTTAGTCGCCGCATAGCCTTCGCCGATGTTTACCCTCTCATCCAATGGGAAGGCCAATTCGCGATCCAGGAACGCTTGCGGTACCATATGCCCATAGCCGTGAGCCCACAGGAACAATTCGACGCCAGGGGCATCGGGCTGGAAGATGATCCCGTCCTCACAGGCTCCTGGATAGGTCTCCATGATGACATCCCGATATCCTGCAGCAAAGTGCCCACCCACGAGCCTCTCCTTCACGAGCCCAAACATAATGTGCGGCAGAAGGACACCCGGATCTTCGTTGGCCGTTAAGTCCATGGCGACAGTGTACACGATTTCAGGAACGTACGTTTCCATCTCCTGCCGACCCAGTTGAGACGAGATCAGTCCCTCCCGCCCGTCGAAGAGCCGCTTGACAATGTGGTAGAAGACGTAGTGAGTCCTTATCTGATAGGCGCTCAGCCTGCCGAGCAGAGCCGCGAACGTCGCTCCCCTATCATCTCTTGACACGCCGCTTCTGGAGGAAGCGAGAACACCGCCGAAGTACTCCGCAGTGAGTGGATCATCGCAATACGTCCCTTCCTCGACCACGCCCTTGAGGACCCTTAGCGGAACTGCACCTTCCTCCTCGATCTTGTCGCCAAGCTTCCTCTCGGCCGCCGCAAAGATGTGCTTCAAGTTCTCTGCCTTCTTCTGAGTCCAGAGCTTTAGTTCGCCCCCCAGGTAGTCGGCTGTTGGGCCGAGCAGCTTGACCAAAAGGTCCTTCGATGCGATAGCAACGCCGCCAACTACCAGAGCCGTCTCAGGTTCCATATTGCTCTCCCTCCCGTGTCCCACGCTCACAACCTGGGTGCTTGAGGAAACCGTCCCATTTGGGATGGTTCGACAGGTCTTGAACTACTAAGCCGTGCTCCGTGCCAGAACCTGCGCGAGCCACTCGTTCAGCGGCTGAGCAAAAGCCTCGGAATTCTGCCACGCGCAGGACAGTCACAGGATGATCCCGAGTACCACGGCCAGGACAGTGGTGACAAGGGCACCCGCTGCGAACAGCATGTAGTCGCGGCGGGCGTTGCGCTTCTCCGTGGCCTCGACGATGTTGGCGAAGTGCTCGGCGACTGGTATGGGAACGCGCTCAAGCTCCTCGATCCTTACCTTCAACTGCTCCTCTCTTGCCTTCAGCTGGCGGTGCGTATCTTCAAGTTCCCGGACTGACTGCTCCCGGTCTTCGGCAACGCAAGCGAGTTCGCCTAGCAACCTGTCTACTTCATGGGATGCTTTCAACAGGCTGCTAGTGGACCTTCAAGGTCGAGCTTAAGTGTACGAGGATTCTTCCGATAACTC
>CAZUUK010000361.1:0-2111 GCA_964622675.1 uncultured Planctomycetota bacterium
ATCGGGTCCGCTATCGCGTCGACGGCCACTCCTGCCCGAAGGCTGGGAATGGCTGTTTTTGTAGGAGCAGGATTCCTGCGAGCGGACAGAATCCTTGTGTGTGGGCCACGTGTGAGCGGAAAGAGGGTGCTACATGTCGTCCGTGGAATCGCTGCTGCGCCGGAAGCTGAGCACAGAGGACTATGGTAAGTTGGCTGCCATAGACAATCCGGCCGTGCATCGCTTCGTGGCGGACAGCGTCGCTCTCTGCGAGCCCGACTCGGTGTTCGTCGCCACGGATTCGCCGGAGGACATCGCCTACGTCAGACGTTATGCGATCGAAACCGGCGAAGAGCAGAAGCTGGCGATGGACGGGCATACGGTGCACTTCGACGGATACCATGAC
The DNA here is from genome assembly GCA_964622675.1 of uncultured Planctomycetota bacterium. Classification (GTDB taxonomy): domain Bacteria; phylum Planctomycetota; class DG-23; order CAZBND01; family CAZBND01; genus CAZUUK01. Next base: position 386 of record CAZUUK010000361.1, read on the forward strand.
CAGGCCCGGGACAAGGCGAACACGAAGTACCTTCTGCCGCCCGGCATAGAGCTCGGCACACACCTCAACTCCGTCGACAAGGAGAGCGGCCTGGCGGAGGTGCGCTCCTACCTAAAGGGCAGCGCAAGGGGCAAGGAGCTGTTTGTGCGGTTCTTCTGCCTGGGTCCGCCGGATTCCCCCTTCTGCATACTGGCGGTGCAGCTTACCGACAGCTCCTATGTCGCGCACAGCCAGGACATCCTCTATCGCCACGGCTACGAGGCGTTCCGCAAGAAGGGCAATCGCGGAGATTTCTTCCGTCTTGTTCACTCCCAGGGGAGACTGGAGGGCGGGGTTTCTGCCGACGTAGAGAAGCGAAGGGTATACATAGACCTCGAAGAGAACATCGTCTACAGCTCGAACACGCAGTACGCAGGGAACACCATCGGGCTCAAGAAGCTCTCCCTGCGCCTGGCCATCAATAAGGCATCACAGGAAGGCTGGCTTGCCGAGCATATGCTGATTGTCGGCATACACGGCCCGGGCGGCAGGTTGACATATTTCACCGGCGCCTTCCCCAGCGCATGCGGCAAGACCTCCACGGCGATGATCCCCGGGGAAAGCATTCTGGGGGATGACCTCGCCTACCTCCGGGTCGTTGACGACGAGGCCCGGGGGGCAAACGTGGAGTCCGGCATATTCGGAATCATCCGCAACGTGAACGCCACAGACGACCCTATCATATGGGAAGCCCTGCACACGCCCAGAGAGACGATTTTTTCGAATGTCCTCGTAACGGACGAAGGTGTCCCATACTGGCTGGGCATGGGCGAGGAGACACCAGAGACAGGACGCAACCATGGCGGCGAGTGGTGGCCCGGCAAGACGGACGAGGATGGCAAGAAGATCCCGCTTGCCCACCGAAACGCCCGCTACACCATCAGGCTGGAGACGCTGGCCAACTGTGACCCTCGCCTGCACGACCCCAAAGGAGTCAAAGTCAGCGGCGTGGTCTATGGGGGGCGGGATTCGGACACATCCGTGCCCGTAGAGCAGGCCTTCGACTGGACCCACGGGATCATCACAAAGGCGGCCTGCCTGGAGTCGGAGACGACGTCTGCCACGCTCGGCAAAGAAGGCCAGCGCGTGCTCAACCCGATGTCGAACCTCGACTTCGTCTCCGTCCCCCTCGGTCGCTACATCCAGAACAACATCTCATTCGGCGAGGGCCTCCGCTCCAAGCCCCTCATCTTCGGCCTCAACTACTTCCTGAAGGATGCCAAGGGCCGGTATCTCAGCGCCTTTGAGGACAAGCGGGTCTGGCTCAAGTGGGCCGAACTGCGCGTCCACGATGAGGTGGATGCCATCCGCAGGCCCACGGGCCTCATCCCGAGGTACGAAGACCTGAAGCGGCTCTTCCGGCAGCACCTTCAGAAGGACTACTCCCAGGCGGAATACGAGGAACAGTTCGCGCCGCGCATTGACAAGAATCTCGCAAAGCTCGACCGCATCGAGAAGATCTACCGCGAAAGCGTCCCCGACACGCCTGAGGTACTGTTTGAGATCCTGAAGGAGCAGCGTGCTCGCCTCGAAGCGGCACGATAGGTGCCCCCTGAGAACCCGCGCCGCAAGAGCCTTTCCCACCGCCGCAATGCCCACTGTTCAGCCGACCTGGACGCGCCCTTTCTACGTACATGCAGTCCTATAGCGGTTGCCGGGGCACAAATCGCCGCCAATGCCTTCCTTT
>CAZUUK010000362.1:0-734 GCA_964622675.1 uncultured Planctomycetota bacterium
AAGCGCGCCTGCCTTGGGAGCAGGAGGTCGCCGGTTCAAATCCGGCCGCCCCGACTAGACGTAAGCGCCTCCAAGATGGGGGCTTATGGCGCCACGTCGGGCATACATTTGCTATCGGGCTCCTTCTTTTGAACCGGGGATTGGACCTCCGTCAGCGGAATGTCTGTTGGCGCGAGACCCATTCAATCATGCCCGGAAACAGCAAACACTCGCAGGTCAACTTCGAACGAAGCGACAAGGACGGGATATCGGCCAATGACCCTACTGCGAGTGATTTCCGGGCGATTCGGGAGACTTCCCTGTTACTTGGTCCCTTTCATGGCAACATGTAGAGAGGAAACCCGGAGCAGAGCATGCACAGGCGGGGACAAGGGCCTCACGTGGCTTTGGTCGCGGGCGCGAGGAGAGGGGACCAGTCTGCCTTTGGCTTGCTCATCCAGCACTATCAGAAGGCTATCTGCGCAATAGCCCGTGGGCGCTTGGGCGACCTGGAGGCCGCGTATGACGTCGCTTGGGAGGTCTTCCTTGTGAGCTTCGAAGGCCTGCACGGACTTCGCTCACCCTCGAAGTTCAGCCCATGGCTCCGGCGTATCACGCGCGGCTCTTTAACCGGCGGTGGTGCTCGAAGCGTTACCGTCAGGCGGTGAAGGATGATCTTCGCTCGCAGGCGGCTCGACGGCAGGGGGCTACACGGACAGACCTGCCGCAAAAGAGGAGAGCGGCGTGCGGACTCG
>CAZUUK010000362.1:744-2097 GCA_964622675.1 uncultured Planctomycetota bacterium
GCGCGCGGGATCGGGCTTCCCGGCAGTGATCGCGTAGTCGGCGACGGCCGTGGAGAGCGGCGTGCGGACTCGCGTAGAAAGCCGTCCAACACTCATCAACCATTGTGATAGGGGGAATAGCAGTGACGGTGAAGAAGACAGTTGGGACAGCTATTGTGTTGGCTCTCCTGGCGATAGGCGGGTCGGGCTACTTGATCGTGCGAAGCTGGAAAGGGGGCTCCGATCAGGCGACCTCGCCAGTTGCGACGTCAGGGGCCGAACAAAACATCGCCGGGCGAACGGCTGCACATCCAGCGCAGACAGGCCAGGAAACGATGCCGCACTCCGCAGGTGCCCCTTCAGAGCCACTAACCGCGGAGCAAATAAACGAGATGCTTGTGAACGGCAGCCCTGAATTCGAAGGAATGGACGAGGAGACGAGGCTGACCACAATCAGGCACCTGCTTCGGGACACAATGGAGAGGACGATGAGTCTCGAGTTGATGGAGAAGCAGTTCGACTTTGCATTTGAGCTGTATGGCAGCAGAAAACACAACGAGGCGCTCGTTGTAGCGCTTTCAATATATGACGTCGCTTCAAGCGTGGACAACATCAACAGAGCTTTGCGTGATGGGTTGTTTGCCCTGCAGGAGGGCAAGTTGGGATTCGGTTGTGCGGGTGTGATGCTGATGTCAGCCCGACTTGTCGGCGACATTTACAGAGAAATGGGGCGCGAGGAAGAGGTCAAGCCGTGGTTTGAAAGGGTCCTCGGCGACATGGATAGACTCATCGATGGGGTTGCGTCAGGAGCGGAGAGAGCCATGTTGATGGCGCACAGAGAGGTCATGGACGTTAACACCGGGCGGCGGTCCGGATTTCCGTCGCGGGAAACCGAGGAGGCAATTGCGGAGTATCTGGAAGAGTATTTGCGGCAGGACGACCTCACGTCTGAGGACAGGTGGGGTACGTCGTCGATGCTGGCAGGGATCTACGAAGACGTTGGCAGATATGAGCAAGCGCTGGCACTGTACGAGCGACTGCTCGTAGATGCCGAAGCCCACGGATACTCTGTCAGGAGCATTCCTTCTCGGATCGATGAGCTGAAGAAAAAGATCGCAGATTTGGGGGAGTGAAACCCTGTGTCCCCCGGGCAGCGGCGATTTGCTCTGGGAGCGTTCTCAGACGTACCATCGCACTCCGCGGACACGTCGGCAGCCATCCCCGCAACTTCAAGGGCATTAACAAGGAATGGACATTTCTGCCGCCGCCGCTCAATGCAGCTATCATGTAAGCGTGAAGTTCATCAAGCATCCGCATCAGGCAGGCGCTTCACTAATGCGACATCGTCCTCGTACTCCCTAGGGCGAAGTCGCA
>CAZUUK010000363.1:0-2092 GCA_964622675.1 uncultured Planctomycetota bacterium
CCACCCGCCGAGCTGGATCGACTTACCTCATGTTATCTCCAAGAAAGCAGAACCGAGGCCTGATGGCTAGCCCATCCCTTATCGCGTCGAATTCTTCTTTGAATGTTGGCAGCACGGGCATTACACGATTCTTGCCTACTCGCTTTCGCGATATTGATTCGAGTATCGTCTTGGGTGCGCCTGCGGCTTGGATAGCATGAAGCACTTCCCAGATCTCCCTATTCAACAAGCTCACACCAAGGCCAATTAGTGGCGGTAGCCAAAGTCCAAGCTCTGTGTAGAAACAACTGCCACCCGGAGGAAGATATGTGACCCTCCAATAAATGTACGTACACCTGCATACATTATCAACCTGCGGCTTTTGGACGCCGTATTGGATAGAGCTGCCATTCCCCGAAAAATCACCGGGCGTCCAACCAACCGCGTCTGGATGAGCAAGATCTGCCTCGCTCCACGTGTTGTAGTTGTTGTCTTGGGTCCTATTGATCCCCTCCGTCGCCGTGGGTGTATCTGACCAGAGATATGGACGGCAAGTCGTGTTAGCAGCGTCAGCTCTAAATCTGAAATACACCGTATGGGTTGAGATAGATTCGGCTGGATTAAGCGGGTCCATAATATAAAAGCAGCGTTGATTTAGGGTGCTACTGTAGATATAGCTGGCATCGGCGTCACTTGTTTGAACCGCAACTATCTTATCCGCACCAGCGCCAAGGTCCCACTCTTGTTTATTTCCGGCGCTCGCTGGTAGCAAATCCTGCACTGCCATTTAACTTACTCCCACGCTATTATAACCGAGCAAGCTTTCTTGAGGTCGACGGAACCCGAGAATACGAATATTCACCGTCGGATTCTTTCCGCCTGTAGTAGCAGCTTGATCGCAATCGATTCCGATCCGTGCGTCCGTAACCGCAGTGCCGAATCCACCTTCGAAACACCGATACCGATAGGTTCCGTCTGGCTGCTCGCCGCCACTCCTTTCGCCTATTGCGACCTCGGGTTTCGTGGCAAACATACTCTGCCACGCTGCGCCATCCCAATGATTGATATCCAAGATCATATCTGTATCAACGACATCTGAGATGCATTCAATTTGGACATCCTCAACGACGAAAGGTCGGCCGAAGCTATCGGCCCATAGCTCTGTTCCGGTTGCTAATGGATCACCAGAGATGGTTGGACATATAGAAGCGCGAACTATAGGGCAAAACAAAGGCTCCGGAGGCGGCACCTTTCCCTTTACCACGGTCGGCCAGGAAATATACATATCCCCCGCCGCGTTGAGTTTGTTTCTAAAAACGATCTGATTTGCAGCGGATCCGATGGTGAATGAAAAGGTAATCCACTCCCACGCTGAATCACCAGCATGGGCGTCACTGTAGCCGGGCGTATCCCCATCATCAAAACCTATCTTCGCGTCTGCACTATCACTCCATACCCAGGCACCACAGGAGAAATCCTGTCCATCAAAGCCGTCGTCATAGTCGGCCGCCGGCAAGAGATTTTGATCGAGATACGCCGTCGCTGAGCCGTATCGAAGTCTCGCACAGAAGATCCCTTGCTTTCGCTTGGTGTCCGCGAGTCCGGTTCCACATCTCTGAATGCTCGACCCCGCTCCGCTAGAATACCAGTGTGACGGATCGGCCGTGTCGCCCCCGGGCCAGATTATGAAATTGGGATTCGCGAGCAAATTGACCGCGCCGAGGGATTTCTCCGTTAGATATCTCGCGTTGTTGGCCGCCCTCCATCTCTCGTTTGTTCCGTCGTAAATCAGAAGGATCCGATCATAGAGCTCCAGGACGACATCTTCCCCGTCGGGAGTTATGATCCGATTACTCGTAGTTGAGCCAGCGCCTTGATTTGTCAGTCTGACTCTTGAGCTCAGAGCCTCGATAAAGATCTTCGCCCCGTTCACATTGCCGCTATCGATGAGTGCCCCCGTGATTACGAGCTCAGAGGCGTTTGTGCATTGCAGATAGGCAAAGGATCCCTCGAGTGCGAAATTGTTCTGTGTACCCGTGAGCGCTGTCGTTTGCACTCGTAAGCTCTCATTGAGATGATCGCGGATATTCGTATTCATTGCGGCCGCGGACAC
>CAZUUK010000364.1:0-2092 GCA_964622675.1 uncultured Planctomycetota bacterium
ACCGCCTTCTTCTCGAACCCGTAGCCCACGTCTTCGGCAAGAACCCAGGGGTGCCCGGATGAGGAATCACCGAAGTCGATCCCGTCGCCATTCCCCCACGTCCCTGATATCCCGCTCAGGTGACACACGAGGTTGAACAGGTCGACTTGCGACAGCAGCTTGTCCCCAATGTCTGCGCCGAGTTTCTCTGACAGGCCTTTCTTCCAGACGACGCAGGGAATGTGCACGGTTTCCTGGAAGAAGTTGTGTCCGTGAGCGATGCCCCAACTCGAAGGGTCGTGGAACCACGCCTTCTCCATCTCAACATGGTCCCAGAACTCTTCCCCGTGATCCGCCGTTATGATGAACAGGCACTCGTCCAGCAGCCGGGCATTCCTCAGCCTGTCGAAGAGCAGCTCCAGGCAGGTATCCACCCACCTCAGGCATCTGTCATAGTGCAGACGCCTTCTATAGGCGTACGTGATGAACTCGGGGGCTTTGAGGTCAACTTCGCCGTCCCTGAACCTCCATCCGGAATCCGAGATCCTTCCGACCGTCCTGTCGAAAAACGTGTGGAACGGCTCGGGGGTCTTGATGAGCGGCTCATGGAGCGTCATGTCGTGACAGTAGAAGAATTGCCTCGCGCCGGGGGACCTCGCCGCGCGCCGACCCGCCCAGCGAAACAGGTTGCCGGGGCCCTTGCGGTCCGGGTCTGCGTAGTGGTGATCAAAGGCCCCTTTGGCGGCTTCGAAGGCCACAACGTTGCTTGAAGCGAAGTAGGTGGCGTAATCCGCCTTGCCGAGGACGTCCGGCAGCAGGATCACGTCATCACGCCTCTTGTTGGGCACCTGACCCTCGTTGAACCGCCTCTCGCGCGTCGTGTAGATGGCCCCGTGATGGTGCGGATAGAGGCCGGACAACATCGAAGCCACGGCCGGGTAGGTCCAGCTGCTGCTCCCGTAGAAGCTGCGAAGCGCAACCGCGGAACGCCCGTCCGCAACGAGGCTGTCCAGGAAAGGCGTAGTGCATCTGGCGTTCCCGTAGAGCGACAGCGCATCCCTGCGCAGGCAGTCGATCGCTATCAGGAATATCTTCCGCGGCGGCCCGCTCGAATCGAGGAATACCTCTGTGTCCTTGAACCGAGAGCGACGCGACAACCGCGTAGCCCCGGCGAACGCCTTCCGGCGCAGCCAGGACAGTTCCTGCCTGATGAATCTTGGAATCACTCTGTGCAATACAGATCGGAGGATGCCAAGGATTCTTCGGCCAACGATGAGGGGGTTCATTTCCATAACTCAGGGGTTACCGCACGGCGCCCGTCGGCGGGTCGCCGGTCATGCCCGCCGCTGGCGACGATGGGGAACGATACAGTCGTTCGGAGTCAAAGGACTCGGATTCCTTCCGCATCTCCAGGCTGGCGAAGAAACCCTCCTGGGCAAGTGCCTTCGGCCCGGCAATCGAGAGGACCTTTCGCGCGTACCCTTCAAGCTTCGAAAGTTGACAGCCCTGCGCCAACCGCTGAGACTCGTCACGCCGGAGGCACGCCCAACCGTAACACGGAAGCGTCAACAGCAGCGATTTGCCTATCCGCGCAGCGCACAGCAGCGCCGCACCCGGAAGACCATGCTCCCGAAGATCCAGGTCGGCAAAGCAAACCCCGTTTCTGAGCGCGTTCCATCTCAGGTAATCCTTCCGCAGGCGGTATGGCGGCACCATATGGTGGAGAACCGCCCTGGGGGTCTGCCAGATTTCGAGTCCTGCCTTTCGCATCCTTCTGAGCAAATCCAGGTCCTCGCCGCCCAGCGTCAACGACTCGTCGAACAGCCCGATACTGCCGAAAACCCGCCGCCGTATGAGTGAGTTCCCCGTAACGGGGAAGTTTCTTCCGTCGCGCTTCCTTACCTCTGAAGTCGTGACCGCCTCGCGCAGACATGCGCGGCAGGTGAGCGGGATCCGAGACAATTGCCGGCCATTCAGCTTCAGCAGCATGATACCGCCCACACAGTCGGCGCCTGTTCTCCGAGCGGCATCCATAAGCTCACGAAGCCAGTTGGCTTCCGCCAACTGGTCATCATCCGTGAACGCGATCCACTCGCCTTGCGCTTCACTGACG
>CAZUUK010000365.1:0-2088 GCA_964622675.1 uncultured Planctomycetota bacterium
GGAAGTCCCGATTTATCGGGATTCACACCTCGAAGAGCATCGGGATTGCTTCACTTCGTTCGCAATGACATAGAGAGCGTGCTGAAACCAAAAAGAAACCTTTTGTAACCAAAAAGAGACCTCTTGTAACCGAGTAGCTACCGACTTCTCCGACAATCCCCATTACACTGGATTTAAATATAGTACTTAAGTACTGGTACTGAAGTCCGGGTTAGACATGGAGAAGATTTTGCTTGTATGTCCCGACTTAACGATGTCAGATAACTTAGCCTTTGTATTACAGCATTCCGGTTTTCGAATTGTAAACGCTGCCGGGAGCAAGCAAGCTTTGGCCGAGATAGGTAGAAGCTCTCCTGACCTCATAGTGATGCGTGAGAACAGCCAAAGACTGAATGGAGATGAGCTTTGTATCCGCATTCGGGAGCTATCTGATGTTCCCATCATCATTCTCGGGCAGGAGCAGGAAGAGGCGGCGGGAGTCGAGTTTCTGGAAATGGGCGCTGATGCCTACCTGCCCTCTCCCTTAAGCTTGAGGGAATTGCTTGCCAGGGTTCGCTCCTTGCTGCGCCCACCCGGCCCTCTCAAAAAACATGAAAGGGAATAGTTAAGTTTGAAAATGCAAAATAGTTTGTGTCTAAGAAGCTTTTTGAGTACTACGATTGCCGATGCCCTGGACCCGTTCCCATGTGGGTCGATCTGGGCGACCGGGCTTCATTTGTCATTGCGAGTCCCGATTTATCGGGACGAAGCAATCTCTTGTGAGCCCGGTAAGGCACACCTTAAATTCAAGATGAGGTGAGATGTGATGAGTAATTTTGAAAGAGGAGGAAGAAAACATGAGAAAAAGTATTATTTTGACCGTGGTGGCTGTTACCGCTTTAGCCATTGCTGGATTTGGCGGCGTCTTTGCTGACTACAGCGACATCGAGACCAGCAAAGGCAACTACTTCGAGACAGGCAGCCTCGATTTGGTAGTGACATATGCTGGTCTAGAGTGGGAAGACCCCCTAGTTCCTGTGCTGGTCAACGCGGGCAACATCATGCCGGAGTGTTTTGACAAGAGCTTCCACTTCGACATCCACAATGTGGGTAACTACACTCAGGGCGGCGGCTGGGCCTACCTCCACATTAAGAACATTGAATGCGCCGACAACGGCAAGACTGAGCCTGAGCTGGCGGCCGAAACTGGTGTCACGCCCATAGGCGAAGATAAAGACGGCGAGCCTGTATATGCTATCCCACCGCTCGGCGAATACGGCAGCAATTGCACGCTCTCCCAGTGGATACATTTTGGGATCCGCGTGTCGCTCGATGAGAACGGACCTTGGACTGCGGTAAACCTGAGCGCGCTTGACAAGAACGGAGATACGATAATTTCGCTCAGCGAGGTGGAATGCACAGAGATCTTTCTAGGCGACTTGGCCACGTACATTTCTGCATTGGGTAACCTGCCACCATGTATACCGCTGTACGTCGTAGTCGACCTGATGTTTAAGGACATTCCCGAGGAGGCTCTGGGCTACGACCTATTCGACGAGAACATTCCTTCGGAGGCAAAGTGGAACGACTGGCCAACTAATGCCCTACAGAATGACGAGGCCAGCTTTGACATAGCGCTTGAGCTGTTCCAATTTCCACAAGGCTTGTTTGTGCCATCACCATACGAGTAAGCAGAAGGGTTTAGAGGGATGCCCGCAAGGCATCCCTCTAAACGGTAGAAAAAAACCGAAGGTTTGTTGAATAAGTAAGCAGGGTTATTATAGTGAAGGAGATTATCGCGTGCATATTGGTGCTCTTGCTGAGTGTGATTGCGCTGTTGCCCATAGCAAGCGGGAGCATGACACCTTTGGATGGCTATAGTCCAAGCGGGGGCACGATTACGGAATCTGACCCACCGCCAGCCTCAGACTTAGTGGTGAACGATGAGCTGCCTGAGTGGCAGTCAAGGGTGTTTGAGGTTGCGGGGGTTATGCCCGGTGACTCGGGCACGGCTACCCTCAAGTTGCAGAATGTAGGCGGCAATGGCACGCTGGAACTGCAGTTCCTGAATCTAAGGGATGAGTCTATCACTACCCCTGAGCCTGAGCC
>CAZUUK010000366.1:0-2080 GCA_964622675.1 uncultured Planctomycetota bacterium
CCAATCCCATTGTGCGGGCAACTGAGGAGGGATAAATCATCTTCATGCAGTTCCCGGTCAGTCCCGTAGCGTCGCACCTCGCGTGCAAAGGGGTCCGATGCTCTCGCAGCGCGCTGAGGGGTTTATTCATTCCTTCTCTGCGTCCTTCGCGATCTCTGTCAGAGGCTCTGTTTTCCTCGCTAAGGCGCTGAGTATGCCAAAGAAATATGGGGACATAAGGCGTATTCCTCAGGATTGGGAACCGGTTATATCGTCAGTTCTGATCAGTCCGATGAGGACAAGCTTAAAGAAACTTGTCCTGCTTGCCCTTGCAGTCTGTTGATTGGTTTTGTATTCCTCTAACGTCGTCTAGCGTTCGTACTCGAGTGCCCACACCTCCAGAGTCTCATGCAGCGTATCGGCGCTGACGGTCACCTGAGATGTATCAAGTTCTTGCACGGTCCACTCCGACTCGGCGTTGGCGAGCCGGATGAAGCCGTCTACGGGTTTCATGTCTTCCCACGGGCAATACCCGGCAACGTAGTAGTGCATGGGGATGGCGACTCTTACCGTCGGTAGCTGCTTGATGACCTCAATGGCCTCGGAGGCGTCGATGGTATAGGCGCCTCCCACGGGGATGAACAGAACCTCAACGTCGCCCAACGCTTCGATCTGTTCTTCGTTCAACGGGCGGCCGAGGTCGGCGAGGTGGGCAAAGCGAACGTCATCGAACTCGAAGCTGAATAGACAGACCAAACCCTGCCCGCCTCCTTTTCTGGTCACGTGGGTGGCTTCAATGAAGTCGACGGTAAGCCGTTCTATGCTTTCGCTTTTCCATTCCCCTTCAACCACGCGGCCCTCTTCGTCGAACGGCCAAACGATCTCTGGGTCGCCGAGTACTCGATTGTTCTCTCCGTAGCAATAGGGACAGTGATCGATGTGGCCGTGAGTGATGAGGACGACATCCGCTTCTTTTGGAAGCGCAGGATAGGGTACGTACGTTCCATATGGATCGATCATTACGATGGTTCCATCGCCATCAGTGATCGCAAGACAAGAATGCCCCAGGTAATCGATGGTGACCTCGTCGGCTGCAAGAACCGGTACGAAGAACAGCCCCACAACCAGCGATAGCAGAACCGCTTTGCGCATAATAACCTCCTTTTCTCTTTGCGCGTCTCTCTTCATCCTACTATTTGAGAAGCAACGTAGGCAATCGTCAACAAAAGCGGTGAGCGAGTGTGTCATCGCCACTGATTGCATGTAATGAGGCTAGAACTGGAGCGCGACACAAAAGAGAGTTGGGTTGCCAGCCTCATTCTCAGCGGAAGAAGCGGACGGCGAATTGGATGCAGATTGGTTTAGACAACTGAGGACGAGGAGCTTGTTAAGCCCCCAGCTCGTGGGTATGCTGGGTCGTGTGGCTGTTGCGGCAACAGCCTTTGAAGCGAACACACAAGCCAAGGAGGAAACACCATGCGCATCACCACCCATCGTCTGCCAGGCCTTGTCCTTACCGACCACGAATTCACCGTACCGCTCGATCACGGCAAGCCGGACGGCGAGAAGATCACCGTCTTTGCCCGCGAGGTCGTGATTCCCGACAAAGAGAACGATGATCTGCCGTGGCTTGTCTTCTTTCAGGGTGGCCCAGGATTCGGATCGCCACGCCCCGGCACCAGAAGCGGCTGGCTGAAACGCGCCCTTAAGGAGTACCGTGTGCTGCTTCTCGACCAGCGCGGCACCGGTCGCAGTACACCAGTGACCCACCAGACGCTTGCCCGTTTTCCAAGCCCACAGGCACAGGCCGATTACCTGAAGCTCTTCCGCGCCGATGCGATCGTCCAGGATGCGGAGTGGATCCGCAAAGAGCTGGTGGGAAAGGATGTGCCGTGGAGCGGCCTGGGACAGAGCTACGGCGGCTTCTGCCTCACGACGTACTTGTCGTTTGCCCCCGAGGGGTTGAAGGAAGCGATGTTCACGGGTGGATTGCCGTCGATCGAGCGACCGGCAGACGATGTCTATCGCGCGGCCTACCCGCGCGTGCTCGAGAAGAACAGGCGCTACTTCGAGCGCTATCCCGAAGACGTGCAGCGCGCCC
>CAZUUK010000367.1:0-946 GCA_964622675.1 uncultured Planctomycetota bacterium
AGGGAGGAGGGACGGCAGGCTTCGGTTGAGCTACGAGCGTGTTTGCGGTGGCGTGGGGGCTTCTGGCTGGATGGCTTTCTTTGGAGCGAAGCAGGCTGTGCTAGCCGTACCAGTATTTGATCAGGTCAAGAAGGAGGTAGGCGAAGGCTGCGGCGGCGGCAAGGGAGATGAGAGCACCGAGGGAGATTGCTGTTGCTGCCAGGGCTTTGGCGGTTTCGAGCTTCGGGATGTGCTTGAAGAGAATGATGAGTGCTCTGGCGAAGAGGTAAAGGGAGCCCCCGGTGAGGAGGAGCAGTAGCGCGACGCCGTATTCAAAGCGCATCGTAGTACCGGAACATGTTGTTCACTCCCCTGCCCTATTGAGGGAATTATTCGGGATGAGGAGCGGTCCGCGGCGGGGCTATTTCGAGCCAGTTCTTTTCTTTGACTTGGTGTATGCGATTGCCCTTGCGGAGAGAGATGCCACGAAATTCTCAAAACTTAGCTCAGACGATGGCTCCCGGAATCTACCGTTGATTCCGCCAGCTCTGTCCGAGAGGATGAGACACGCAGCGTCGTAAAGCCGTTCGCGTATCAGCTTCTTGCAGAGGAGCTCGTACCTCTGCGCGTATGACGTGCCTCTGAACTCATCAAAGACCGGGAAATGTGGCTCCCTGACCTTTGCAGGGCGGGTGGACTTCTCTGTCTCTTCCAGTAGTACGAAGTAGCCCAGCCACGGGCGTGGAGATGGCTCGAAGGCACCCTCGCGGTATGCTGTCCAAAGGTCGGTTGCGCTTCCCAAAGCTTCTTCCGCTCTGTTGTTGTAGTTGTTGCCGAAGGATGGGCCAACCTGGGACTTGAACTCAATTGAAGCGAGGAGGTGGTTACCTACGACGACCAACAGGTCCCATTCTTTTGCGGGTCTGAAGTAGCCAGGGAGGGCGACGTTCCGCTTGCGGTAGATCGC
>CAZUUK010000367.1:956-2078 GCA_964622675.1 uncultured Planctomycetota bacterium
CGCTGATGCCGGAAGAGGAACGCTTTAATTATGGTGAAGCCATCAAGCTGTGCGCCGCCGGTGACGGCACTTCTCTCTCCGTAGTCTTTCCTCCTACCTTTGCGCTGCTTCTTGCTCTGGACGTCTCTGATGGTCCAGAAGAGCTTGACTGCTTCGCCTACTCTGCGGTTAAGATGCATCATCGTGCGAGCTGGTTTTCTTCGTGGATGTTTACGGCAACGTGACGGAACAGATCGTTACCCTCGTCGCGCACGCGGGCGGCGGCCATAGCGAAATAGTCTGGGTCCAGCTCGACACCGATGCTGTTCCTGCCCCATTTGAGGGCCGCGAGGTTCGTGGTGCCCGTTCCCATGAATGGGTCGAGGACTGTGTCGCCGACAAAGCTAAACATGCGAACGAGGCGTTCGGCAAGGGCGAGGGGAAAGGGAGCGGGGTGGATTCTGGTGGAAGCACCGGTCAGGCCGGTCCAGATCTGCTGGAACCATTGGTGGTGATTTTCTGACGAGATAAGGCTGAGGACCCGCGTTGGTACGGACGGGCTACGGTATCCGCCTGGTTTACGCGCCATAAGGATGTACTCGATATCATTTTTGATTACCGCGTTGGGTTCGTAAGGCTTTCCCATGAAGGTGGAGGTGTTTTCTACCTCGTATGAGGCGTTGGCGATCTTATGCCAAATGATGGGCGCCAGATTGTCAAATCCGATTTTGCGGCAGTGCTCCTGGATGGAAGCATGTAGGGGAACCACGACGTGACGCCCATGCTTGCGGCGTGAGAGACATACGTCACCGACGACGCAGACCACTCGCCCGCCTGGAACGAGGGCGTTGTAGCATTGCGTCCAGACCTTATCTAATTCTTCGAGGAAGATTTCGTAGTCGGTTATGCGACCGAGTTGTCCTCGCGTGGCGGGGTAGTCTTTGAGGGTCCAGTACGGAGGGGAGGTGACGATTAGGTGAATGGCGGTGGGTTTGAGAAACCGCATGGCGCGGGCGTCGCCGGAGTAGAGGTCGTGTGTGGTCGGAAGCTTGGCGAGTGCGGCCTCGATGGAGGCCATCAGGTCGCTGTCCTTGGCGATTCTGGGTAGATCGGTCTGTGGGTTTTGAAGTTGGCGCAGTTCCT
>CAZUUK010000368.1:0-2063 GCA_964622675.1 uncultured Planctomycetota bacterium
CATTGATTCCTGTTCCCTGCGTCTGTTTGAGCAGTTCATCAAGGTCCTTCAGATCGTGACCGGACACGACTATGGCCTTGCCGGCGACCGGCTCAATGCGCACCGAGGTGGGCACCGGATCGCCATACGTACTGGTGTGCGCCTCATCCAGCAGTTCCATCACTTTCAGGTTGAGTTCCCCGACCGCCAGCGCCTTGGCCAGAAGTTCATCGGTATTAGTTGGCCGGCCGGCCAGAAAGTCTAGTGCTTCATGAAAAGACCCGTATATGTCATCATTTTCGTGACCCAGTATCTGCGCGTGGTCGGCATACGAAGCAGCGCCCTTCAGCCCGTAGGTGATAAGCTCGTGCAGGCCGGTGACCACCTCACCGAGTGCCTCCTTGCGCTCCGTGATGCCGATTTCTTCGCCTTGACGTAGCAGGCCATCCAGGTCATCAGACGGAATCAAGGCCGCCGGCCCTCCTGGAGTTTCGGGCGTCCGTCCCGCTTGTTGGCAAGCCTCCTGGTACATCTCGCGCGCCTTATCACGCAATTGGCCGGCCCGCGCCAGTAGTCCCCGCAGACGCTCGGCATCGAAGTCCACGTTGGTCACGGTCGAGAATAGAGCCTCCAGGACGAAAACATCAATGTCCCGATCCTGAGCACCCAATTCTCGGGCCCGATGCGCATACATGGACAAGCCCTTAGTCGCATATATCAGTAGGTCTTGGAGGGCCGCGACCTCGGGGGCTTTCCCACACACGCCCCTTACAGTGCAACCGGTTCCTTTGGCCGTCTGTTCGCATTGATAGCAAAACATGTTATTCAACACATCCTCCGTAGTTTGCTGAACGGTACTCACGACTGAATCATGACCAGCAGCATCTTGAAGCGCTCGACCGCCGCCAAAGCGTGGGGCTTGTGGGCGGGCATTATCAGCATCTGGCCACCAGATACGCGCTGGGTCTCGCCCGCAATCATGATCTCTACCTCGCCCTCTAAGACGTAAACCAAGGCATCAAACGGAGCAGTATGTTCGCTCAGTCCCTGGGCCTTGTCGAAGGCAAACACCGTGACCGTTCCCGTCTCCTTGTCAATGACGGTTCGGCTGACCACAGCACCTTTCTGATAGGCCAGCAAGCCGGACAATTCTACCACGCACCCCACCAGGTTGACCTTATCTCTGTCACTTGCATCGCAGTTCACTGTAGCTTCCTCCTTATATGTCGGACCTTACTTGACGAGCAGTTTGTAGGCATTCTTCTTTCCGGTACCGGTTTTGAATATCCTTTCAACGCTCTCGGCAGGGCGCTCACCGGCGCCGCTGGTGTATGTTTCCAGAAGGTTGACGAGCGCAGTGGCATCCCAGACGATCCTGAACTCCAAGCTGTCAACTTCGTCAGACCTATGATGATTTGCGACGATGTGACAGACCTGCTCAATCGTGGTCTGACCCAGGCCGACATTCGCCATGATTCGCCGTGCTATGGGCACTCCCTCTGCCTCGTGGTGTTCCTGGTAATCGCCACCGCACTTTCGTTCGGCCTCTTTGATACCAACGTCGTGGAGCAAAGCCGCGGCTACCACAACCCGGGCGTCCCCTCCCTCAGCCCTCAGCAGCTCCCGCGCGTACTCAAACACCAGCAGCGCATGGGTGATGCGCTTGTAGTCGTTGTGGAATTGGCTTTTCATCGCCGCGATAAGCTGCTCGGTCACAGGCCCTGTCTCGTTGTCTGCCAGGGCCTGTTCGGGGGCAAAGCCCAGACATTCCTTGGCGTACGCGCACCATTGCGCACAACCCAGTTCCCAGCGCGGGTTCCTGAAGGTATATCCACAGTTCTGACACGTCCGCCTGCTGTCTGTCTTCAGGAATTCGACCGCCGTGTCGCATACCGGGCAGGGCAAGTCGAAGATATCGTCAGGCTTCCAATACCGGGTATCCTGCCCCGGGCATTTCAGCATGGCCTTTTGCCTCCCGATCGCTGAGTTGAGTGGTCTGCAGAACCTCGCCGCGGACCCCGACCTCGGTCACGCTCGCCGGCATTTGCTTACCCGAGTCCTCCAGTGCCAACTGTACCAAACGT
>CAZUUK010000369.1:0-2062 GCA_964622675.1 uncultured Planctomycetota bacterium
TCACCTGTTGAGAGGACGACACGCTGAGCACCGTCGAGCCGTCCCTTCCCTTCAACCAAGGTCACATCATTTGACTTCAGAAGCGTTTCGATCCCGCTTACCAGCCGTGAGACGATCCCTTGCTTCCAGGCCGCAAGTTGAGACAGGTTGATCTGTGCTGAAGAAAACTCGATTCCCATCGCCCCTGCCTGCTTTGCTTTTGCCACGAGCCTGGTTGCGGAATACAGCGCCTTGGTGGGAACACACCCCCTGTTGAGGCACACCCCACCGACCGTGCCCTCCTCGATTAAGGCCACCTTGAACCCCAGCTGCGCCGCGCGGATCGCACAAACGTACCCTCCAGGCCCGGCGCCAATCACTGCCACATCGTATTGCATATTCGCGACCCCTCTTCGTGTTTGCACAAGAAGGTAGCGTGACAGAGCTTTTCTATCAAGGATATCAAAGCGCTTAGCGCGAACGTGGAAGGTTCGACAGGAAAGATGGATGGCTATTTTTTTGCCCATCGGGTATAATTGTAAATGATGGAAAACACTACTCAATAAGTGCGAATAAGGGTATCCATCCGAAAAAGGCAAACCCTTCGCAAGGAGGCGACGCAAAGCCACGGGCCCCTCGGGGCAGCCGGGCTGCCGAAAATGAAACGAAAAAGTATCTACCTGAGCGCAGCAACCCTACTGATGACTCTCCTTCTCGTCCTTCCGCTAGTCTGGATCCAGCTTCCGCGTGTTGCCGGCGGAGGTGGAGCCTCGGGGGAGTTTCAACCCGCAGACCTAAGCGAACTCAACCTGGCGTGGGGCGTTGAGCGGATTACAGCCCCCAAGGCGTGGGAGCGCACCACCGGCTCCGACGAAGTCGTGGTTGCGGTTATCGACAGTGGTGTCGACACATCCGTTCCGCAGCTTGCGGGAAAGATCTGGTCCAATGCCGACGAGATTCCGGAGAACGGAATCGACGATGACGCAAACGGCTACATCGATGACGTGCACGGCTGGGATTTCCGCGATAACGACCCAAGCTCACTTGTTGGCTCCAAGATTCACTGGCACGGCACATTCGTCGCCGGGATCATCGCTGCTCAGCCCAACGCCGACAAGGCCACGGGGGTCGCCCCCGGAATTCAAGTCATGGATCTGCGCTTCCTCGATTCAAAGAATCTCTTCTACAGTAAGGATTGGCAGAAGTTTGCCCAAGCCATCGACTACGCAGTCGACAACGGTGCACAAATCATAAACCTGAGCGTGTATGCCAACGGGACACCCCCTGCCGTTCTTGAACAAGCATTGCGCCGGGCGGCACAGCTCGGAGTAATCGTCGTGGGGATTGCTGGAAACGACTCCCAGCCTCAGGTCTGCTATCCGGCCAAGTACCCCTCTGTCCTCGCCGTTTCCGCTACCGACCGCAGTGACCGGCTCGCTTCTTTCAGTAACTACGGCAGCGAGGTCTCCGTATCAGCGCCGGGAGAGAAGATCACCTCGCTCTTCTCCGGAGGAATCGCGGGAACAAGTTCGGGAACCTCGTTTTCTGCCCCTCACGTCAGCGGCACCCTTGCCCTGATCCTCTCCGCCAACCCGGGACTGGCACCCAACGGCGCGATCGAACTCCTCAGGAAGACCAGCGTCGACCTCGGTGACCACGGCCAGGACAGCCGCTTCGGCGCCGGCCTGATCAACGCCGGCCAGGCCGTGGCGAGTATCTCCTGACCAAACAAGCACTCCGCTCACGGCCTGTCTTCCCATAGAGCCCCGGCAGCAGGGTTGCCTACCGCCCTTTCCAGCCCGGATAATCAAAGCTACGTACCTGATGATGGCCCGCGGGCCAAGGGGGGAAGGTATTATGCTTCTGGGTTGTCATCTTTCGATTGCCAAGGGGTTCACCGGCGCGATCGCTGCAGCGGAAGCTCTTGGAAATAACGCCCTACAGATCTTTTCCCACAACGCCTCCTCGTGGCGGATGAAACCCATTCTCCCCGAGGCGGCTGCGGCGTTTCGCGCACGCTACGAGGACTCTTCCGTGGAGTACGTGGTGATCCATACGATGTACCTGCTCAATCTGGCCAGCC
>CAZUUK010000370.1:0-2061 GCA_964622675.1 uncultured Planctomycetota bacterium
GTATGGCGACTTGCGTCAGTGGGATGTCGTCCTCGACGCTGATGTCCTTATGCGGGTCATTCGTTTGGGTAATAATGCCATTATCTGGGGTGGAAATTATTTTGGACTACCAGCAGCAAGGGGTTACTTGGTATGGGATAAGCGCAATGCGGTGCCGACAATGGCAGATGTTGAGCTTGCGTGGACAACGCTTGACCAGCCCGCCAAGCGCCTCTCATATCCGGTTGGCAGACATGTGCATGGACATCCGACGGAGAAGCCTGAAGCCTTGATGAAATGGTGTTTGACCTTTCTCCCCCCCGGCGGCCTCGTCCTCGACCCCTTCTGCGGCAGTGGGACGACGTGCGTGGCGGCGAAGATGGAGGGCTGCGACTACATCGGTATCGACATCTCGGAGGAGTACTGCGAAATCGCCCGCAAGCGCGTGGCGAATACCGAGCGGAGCCTGTTTGCGGAGGTGCGGGATGATTAAGCGGGGCTGGGCGTTTCAGAAGTGGGACATCCGGGCGATTCTCGCGGACGAGAAAACGCAGACGCGGCGGCTGATGAAGGAGGTCTTGCAACGCAAGAATTCGCCCGTGGACTTTGGCCCTCCGGATGCCGTATGTCAATGCCAGGCCGATGGCACATGGATTGGGTGGTGGGGTGGTGGCGGAGACCGGGAGTATTGGCAGCGTGAGACGGATGATTGTTATCCCCACGGCGGCGGTTTTCGTTCCCCCTACCAGCCCGGCGACATCCTGTGGGTGCGGGAGGGGCTACGCAGGGATGGACATCCTGACGGTGTGCAGATCGCGTTATATTCGGCAAACGAAGATGGTGTTGAGGCACCTTACGATCTGCGTACAGGCGGCCCAGAGCATTGGTGTGGCCTAAGTTTATGGCGTTGGGATCGCAAGATTCTCCCGGCAATCTTCATGCCGCGCTGGGCTGCGCGGATCTGGGTCGAGGTGACCAATGTCCGGGCGCAGCGCATACAGGAGATAAGCGAAGAGGACGCGCGGGCGGAAGGGGTTAAAATGCTAAGCCCGCCGGGGCTTAATAGCGTATGGCCTAGGTGACAACGAGGTTTCCGCCGCGTGTGGGACTCCATCCACAGCCCCGGCGCATGGGAGCGCAACGACTGGGTCTGGGCCTACAGTTTCAAGCGCGTGGACAAGCCGGAGGAGGTGCGCGGTGAGTGACCCATACAAAATCATCAGTGAGCTTGCGACAGAACTGAGCGCGGCGAATGCGCGTGTTGAGCAGGCCAAGCGCGATGTACAAGAGGCCCAGTATGCAGCCTCCGTTGAGGAAGGAAGGCTCCGGCTGGAAATTGAGTGCCTGGAACGTGACGCGCATGAAACAGTCACCGCGCAGGGGATGCGTGCATCCCATCAAGAGGCGATACTTGAGGATACGATTAGGCGGCTGCGCAAAGAGAGGGCGCATTGGCAGGATAAGAATGCAGAGCTTGAGAGTCGATTGCGCAAGGCCGAGAAAAAGAGAGGTGCGCGGTGAGTGAGGAGAAGGTGCGATATTTTGAACCCAGCTTGGCAGAAGAGACACTGAACCGGCTTTTGCGCCAGGCGCAAGAGATAGAGGAATTGAAAGACGCGGCGTATGACGCGGAGCGCGAGCGCGACGAGGCGCGGGCGGAGCTGGCGCGGGTGCAGAATCACATCGGCGTCATCTCGAAAGAACGCTTCGACAAGGCGCTCAAAGAGAAGCCGATAAAGCCGAGCTCCGGCACAATCCAAATGCGCGACAGGGGCACGGGGCAGTGGGCCGAGGGCGAAGGGGGCGAGTCGTGAAAACCGTGGCGGAATACAAGTTCTTTCGAGTTGTCGAGGGAGGCTTCTTGCCACCTAATAAGACCGGCATCTGCCGGATATCATATTTGGTCATCAACAAACGCAGAGAGCGCCTTGGCCGCATAGACTACTACGCGCCCTGGCGACAATGGTGCTTTTTCCCGGCCGAGTGTACGGTGTGGTCGGACGGCTGCTTGCGCGATGTGCTGGATTTCCTCGGCAAGCTTAAGTCGAATAACATGCTGTTGGAGTTGGCGGAGGAGGGCGG
>CAZUUK010000371.1:0-1158 GCA_964622675.1 uncultured Planctomycetota bacterium
GCGCAAGGGGATTAAACCAAATACCTTAAAGGAGTTACCGCAATAGCGCGCATTCCTGCTTGAGGGAGAGGTCGGCCCGTAGGGCCGGGTGAGGGCGGGGCCGGGAGAGGGTGTCTCCCCTCCCGCCCTACGTGTTCCCCTCGCCACAAGAACAATCGTGGTTGACGCTTCCGGCTTCGCCTTGGGCTACACCGAGCAGGTCGCGTCAAACCACGCGTCCTGTCTACTGGCGGGCATAAAGCATCGTCTTCAGGCGCCCGACAACACGATCGGGAGTGCGAAGCCTGCACTGCCAAACGGTCATCACATGCCATCCTCGCCTCCGAAGGAGGCGAGTAACTCGAGCGTCGCGTCTCCTATTCCGACCAATCTTCTCTTCCCAAAACTCCTTGTTCGTCTCGGGGAGTTTTGCCCGCTTGCAGTTCGGATGACCGTGCCAGAAGCATCCGTGAACGAAGATCGCAGTCTTTGCGGAAGGGACAACGAAGTCTGGTGTACCCGGCAATGTCTGGACGTTCCGCCTGTAGCGGACGTCTACCTTCTTCAGCAGACTCGCCAGCCTATCCTCTGGGCCGGTGAAGCGAGTCTTCACAAGTGACATTATTCGACTGCGTTCCGCCTTGGTATAGACGTCTGCCATATGGGCTATTCAACTATGCCCGGGGGAAGGTCCGTGCGCCCCGCATGAACATCGTCGTGGCATCTGCCGCACAGAACTGCGAGGTTCTCCCGGACGTTCGGGCCTCCGACGGCATGGGCGGTGAGATGGTGCAGTTCTAAGATTCTTGGATCCTCCCGCGTCCATTTTTCCCGATCCCATCCGCATAATTGACAAGTGTTGTTGGCGCTTTCGTAGACTTGCTTTTGAACGCCGAATGGTACCTTCCTATCGTGGGCCTCCGCGATCCTCTCTGAACTCTCCAGAACGTACTCACCCATCTTCAAGTCCGGCCTGCCTGTGAACGCCGTCGCTATGGCGTAGCCCTCCTCCGTCCGCAATTCACGAACGCGCCTCCCGAACTCGGTGGCCTTGGCGACATAGGCCAATTCTTCATTGGTCACTACCTGCCCGACGTTAGCCAGCAGATAGGTTAACAATCTCCCCCTGCTTCCCCCGCCGGTCTGTCGCCGAATCCTGTTGGCCATAAGCCAACGGCG
>CAZUUK010000371.1:1168-2055 GCA_964622675.1 uncultured Planctomycetota bacterium
CCGATTCCAAGAGCAGGTATTCCGAGGGTCCCAGCTCGATCCCGCTCTCAGGATCTTTGCTGTGCCCCGTAAGAATCTTGTATCCGTCCTCCACTCGGAGTTCTCTAACTCGTCGTCCGTAATCCGATATTCCCGATACAACTGCGAGCTCTGCAGCGGCTATTACGGTTCCGATGTGTTCGGTGAGGTAAAGGCGAATGCGCTCGCGTGCTATCACACCGGCAGCCGCTGAATTAGCGTTCACCCCAAGTGATCTGACGGAAGACGTAAGTTCAACGAGCAGAAGGACCTTCTCGCGCCACGAAAGTCCACGGTGAGTTTGGCGATACTCCGTAAGCTTCTCATTAGCCTCTGAAATGAGTAGGTCAACGGTGGTGTTATCAGCCATTCTTCACTTTCGCTTTTCTGCCAGCGGTCCTCTCCTGGTTTCTCCGCCAGCGCTTGATCTCGGCTTTGGCGGCAAGTCCGAGCTGATATGCCAAGGGAGGGGGAACAGCGTTACCAATCTGTATGCCCACCTCGATCTTCTTCCCGATGAAGTTGAATCTGTCGTCGAACCCTTGGAGACGAGCAGCCTCTCTGTGCGTAATAGGGCGGTGTTGCTCGGGATGCAAGTACCTTCCTTTCTCAGGCTTGTAAAACTCCGTCCGTATGGTAACCGAGGGTCTGTTCCACCAAAGTCGCCCGAAGAGGTCGGTCCCTCCCTTGATCTTGCGGCGCCAGCACTCCGGCATCAATTCATTGGGCAGGTTCCATCGATTGCCTCCTGGGGGGATACATCGGTATCTCTTCTTTGAGAGTTCGGTCGGATGTCGCCCGATGTGCCAGTTCCTTTCATCTGGGTCGCAGGGGAGGTCCCCGATGGCGTCCCGGACAGTTCGCCAAGG
>CAZUUK010000372.1:0-2051 GCA_964622675.1 uncultured Planctomycetota bacterium
TGCTGCGGCCGGGCGAAGGGGAGGTCGTGGCGGCGAAGCGCCTGCTGGAACGGGTGTTGGAGCGATATGGCCGTTACTTCGACGCGGTCTTGGGGGACGCCGTTTACCTGGAAGCGCCGTTCTTCAACTTTTGCCTGAGCCACGGCAAGCACGTGGTCGCGGTCATCAAGGGCGATCAGCGGCTGGTCTTGGAGGACGCGCGGGGCCTCTTCCGGGGAATGGACCCGGACGTTTGGACCGAGCCGGGACTGGACGTGCGGTATTGGGACGCCGAGGGATTCACGTCGTGTCAAGGCGTGAACGGGCCGGTGCGCGTGCTCCACACCGAGGAGACGACCACCCAGCGCAAGCGGATTGCGCGACAGTGGGTGTGGCACACGGAAGTCCACGAGTGGTGGTGGGCGACGACGATTCCGGCGTCGCTCCTATCGACCCGCTGGCTCTGGCGGGCGGGCCATGGCCGATGGGACATCGAGAATGATCTGTTCAACACCCTCGTGACGCACTGGTCGTTGAATCACTGCTACAAGCACGATCCCAAGGCGATCGTGAACTTTATCCTGACACTCTTCATTGTCTTTGTGCTGGTTCAAGCGTTCTATCAGCGCAACCTGAAGCCGCCGATCCGGGCGCGGTTCAGCCTCGTAGCTATCGGGGACGAATTGCATCTTGGCTTGGCAGCCCGCGGCGGTCACGCCCCGTGGCTCGATAGCCGCGGCCGCCGGGCGGCTCCCGGGTAGTGACCGCGCACACGTCTGAGACCACTGCCACACCGTTGCGTCAGGGGCTGGGGTGAACTCTTGCCTGGCGGTGCCCGCACGTCGAATTGGACGCCAAAAAGCCATCGCGAAAATGCTCCCCCCGGCCACCTTCGACCCAACCGCCGACAAATCCCTGTAAAATCAAGCCTCTTCCGCTCGCCTCCTCCACGCATCCGTCCCATGTTGCGGAAGTGCTGCGTGCTGCGCAGCAATTCCGCAACCCCATTTTGTTTGAGCCGTAAGTGGTCGTGATTTCCTCGGTTACGGCTCGCTTTCCCGTCAGAGCAAATTCGCATTCGGAAAAAGGCTTGATTTTCGTCGGGTATCTGCTATCATAGATAATAGCAGATAGGAGGGAAGCATGCACCATCGAAGTCACCTGACCGCCCGGGAGCGCGACGCCCGCTCCCGCATGGCTCGGATCGTGCACCAGGAGCCGTTCTTGTGCGGCAGCCTGGTCAGCATGAACCGCGTGTGCGGCAAGCCGCACTGCAAATGCACGCGCGGTGAGCGACATCCGGCGCTCTGTCTGTCCATCCGCGTGCGCGGGAAACGCAAGATGATCCATATCCCGAAGCCGTGGGAAACCACCATCCGGGCGTGGGTGGGCAACTACCGGGACCTGAAACGGCTGATGGATCGGGTTTCGGATGGCTCGCTTAACCGATTCCTGAAGGAAAAGCACTCCGCACCAAGCGCATTGAGCGAAGGGGGTACGAGGCGATGATGTCCCGATTCTGTGCGTACATTGACAAGGTGTTCGACTTCGGCGATTGGGTGGGAACGGTGGTGGACTCGCGCCAGGCGGCCCAGATCGAGACGCCCGCGATCTGGACCAGCGCCTTCTTCATGATGGCCACCCATCGAGGCAGCCTGAACGCTCTGGAGTCCGACCTGCGGTGCCCGAAGCGCATGGATGGCTGGATCGGAGGCCGGAAGCCGAGCGTGGACCGGATCGGGGACGTGTTCTGTCTGATGGACTCGGAGCCCCTGCGCGCTATGCTCTCGGGGATCAACCATCAACTGGGCCGGAACAAGGCGCTCCCCGGCCGATGGCCGTTGCGCTTCGTGGCCGTGGACGGGCACGAGTTTTTTTCCCAGTCGAAGCCGGTGCTGTCCGGAATGCCTCCAGCGCAGGATCAAGGTGAAGGGGGAGGAGGTGATCGAATACTATCATCGAGGCGTGGTCTGCCACCTGGTGGGGTTTGACCTGGCCGTTCCGTTGGACATGGAGCTGCTGCGGCCGGGCGAAGGGGAGGTCGTGGCGGCGAAGCGCCTGCTGGAACGGGT
>CAZUUK010000373.1:0-2044 GCA_964622675.1 uncultured Planctomycetota bacterium
TTGAACCGGAGCGCGTCGGCCGGGGACGACGAGTTGGAGATCGACCTGAGCGGGTAGACACACACGAAGGAGACAGATGTGCCGAAAGCATTGGATCCGGAGGCGACGTTCGACGTCGTGCTCGAATCGGATCGGGACAAGCCGGCGGCCGAACGCCCGACGTTCGTGTACCGGCAGTTGACGGGACGGCAATGGCATGCAGTCGCCACGATGAACGATTCAGTCACAGAGGAGATGACCGGGCCCGAGGCTATTAACCTGCTCTACATCGCCGCGGCCACAAATCTGGTCGGCTGGCGGAACATGATCGATCCGAAAACGAAAGAACTGATCGCCTTCGCGCCGGGCGAACTCGATCGAGTCGTGGCGCCATTCGAGGTCGAGGAGCTGCTGGTCAGGTTGTTGGAAAGTGGAACGCCCTCGTCGGGGGAAGAAAACGGCTCCGAGTCGCCGTCCTCATCCGGTACGGGAAGCTGTGCCGACACTGCGGCCCCGGCCGATGCGTAGACCGGCCCTCGGAGCTGGAGCCCGCCGAGGTCGAGTGCCCCGAATGCGGCGGGACGGGATGCCGCGATTGCAACGATCAGGGCGAGTTCGAGCTGAGCGATTGCCCGCACCGGTTCGTGGGCGACATGGCGGAGGTGCTGAGCTATGCCGCGATGTACGAGAAGGGCCTTCCGCCGCTGGCGGGCGGCGTGCTCGATCAGACGCAGTGGTTCGTGCGGGCGTGTGATTTGATCTGGGCGGACGAGGCGCGATTGAAGCCGCCGTCATTGGTATTGTGATATGGCTAAGCGAAGTGTGGACATCCTGATCCAGGGGCGCGATAGGGCAAGCCGCAAATTTCGGAATGTGAGCAAGGCGACGGACGTTCTGGCGGGCCGGCTGCGCAGTCTGGCGTTACGGGCATCCGGCGTGGCCGTCGCCTTCCTGGGCTTCCGGAAAGTCTACCGCGTACTCGATTCTGCAATGACGGGGATCGATCGCCTCGCCAAGACCTCGGATAAGCTCGGAATCACAACGGCGAATCTGATCAAGTACCATCACGCGGCCAAGCTTTCCGGGCTCGAAACCCGGACATTTGATATGGCGCTACAGCGCATGACCCGCCGAGTTGCCGAGGCCGCACTGGGGACCGGAGAAGCACAAGCGGCCCTCAAAGAGCTTGGACTTGATGCGAAGAAGTTGGCCGAGGGGGGACCTGCGGCGGCGCTCGAGCAGATTGCGGAGGCGATGCGCCGAGTTCCTACACAGGCCGATCGCGTTCGGCTGGCGTTCAAGCTGTTCGACAGCGAAGGCGTCGCGATGGTCAATGTGCTGAGCAAGGGTCGCGCAGGGTTGATCGCAATCGGGAAAGATGCGGAGAAGCTTGGGATTGTGCTTTCGCGCGTGGATGCGGCCAAGGTGGAGCTGGCAAACGACGCCTTCGCCAGATTGCGGGCCTTGTTTGATGGCTTAGTGAAGCAGCTCGCGGTGAACTTGGCTCCGTTCCTGAAAACGATTGCTGATCGGCTCGTGGACGCGGGAACGGGCGGCCAAACGATGGGGGAGCGAGTCACCAATGCATTCGAGTGGATTTTCAAGGCGGCAGGTCGCGTAGCAAACATCGTCCGAGACATTCGCGTCTCGTTCAAGCTACTGCAGGCCGCGGCGGCCGAGGTCATGGCAGATGCGATGATGGCCGTGGCCAAGTTAGAACGGCTTGGTGCAAAGGGGCAAGAGAAGCTCGGTCTTCATGGTGGCGCCGCTCAGGCTCGCCTATGGGCGATGCAGCTTGAGGAGAAGGCCCGTACGATGCGGACGGTGGCAAAGGAGTTCACCGGAACTGCTGCCGAACTGATGCAGACCGATCCCGGCGCGAACATCGAAGCGTGGTTCAAGGGCATACGGGGCAAGATCGATCGGCAGGCACGAGAGATCGCGGAAGCGCTCAAAATCGGCCCGATCGGCGAGGCTGCTGGATTGGGTGGGAAAAAGGCTGGTCAAGCGGATCGGCCCTATACCGGCGTGGCCGCGTTCGAGTCACGGTTTATGAGGCATGTAC
>CAZUUK010000374.1:0-2030 GCA_964622675.1 uncultured Planctomycetota bacterium
CCTTAACGACGCACAACCGGCACGCCCCACTCACCGAAAGCCGCGGATGATAGCAGAGTCCTGGAATATCGATCCCGTGATCTCTTGCAACTTGAAGGAGGTTCTCTTTCCTTCTGGCTAGGACCGCTTGTCCGTCGATAATGATTTCAACGTGCTCTTTCATCCTATCGCCCCACTCCTTCTGGGATGTCGGATTGAAAAAGCCGCTTTGAAAAAACCTTCACGGCGCTTTTCAACAGGGGATAACACGACTTTCCGAGTGGGCAGAGCGAGGTCTCTTGCATCCATTTTGCGGTTTCCAACATAAAGTCTATCTCTTTTTCAGATCCCTTCTTTCTTGCGACTGTCTCCATAAGCTCCTCCAGCCGGGCGGTACCTACACGGCAGGGAACGCACTGCCCGCAGGATTCGTGGGCGAAGAAATGGAGGATGTCTGTTAGCAGGGAAGAAACGTTGCAGCCTGCATCCAGTACGAACACCGCGCCGGAGCCAAGAACCGCCCCTTGTGCCGCTAGGCTGTCGTATTCCAGTGGGACATCGAGCATATCCTCGCCGAGGAACATCCCTGCGGCGCCGCCGACAAGGGCGGCGAGGAAGCGGCTCCCTTCCGGCATGCCGCCCCCATACTCGGCGATGAGCGTCCTCAAGGAGGTCCCCATCTCCGCTTCTGCCACCCCTGGCCAGGTCACCGCACCGGAGAGAGGAAAGAGCTTCGTCCCTGGCGAGGCGGATGTCCCCAGCCTCCGGTAGACCTCTACCCCGTCGCGTACGATATCGGGAACGTTAGCCAACGTCTCAACGTTGTTGACGACCGTCGGTCTACTCAAGTAGCCTACCGCTGCCGGATAGGGGGGACGAAGGCGCGGGAAGCCGCGTTTTCCTTCGAGCGACTCGATGAGCGAGGTCTCCTCCCCGCACACGTAGGCCCCGGCTCCACGAACCACGTCGATGTCAAACGAAAAGGATGAGCCCAGGATCTTCTTCCCGAGGTAGCCGGTGTGACGGGCCTGTTTGAGTGCCTTCTCGATTGTATTGATCGCCGTCGCGTACTCGCCCCGAATGTAGATGAAACCCTTCGCCGCCTGCGTCGCGTAGCCGGTAATCAGCATCCCTTCGATTACCCGATGAGGGGTTCCCTCCAGAAGCAGTCGATCCTTGAACGTTCCCGGCTCGCCCTCGTCGGCGTTGCACACCAGGTATTTCTGCCCTCCGGAAGCACCGCGGGTGAATTCCCATTTTTGGCCGGTGGGAAAGCCCGCACCTCCCCGGCCACGCAGCCCGGAGTCCTTGACACAAGAGGTGACCTCCTCCGGCGTCATCGCCGTGAGGGCACGCTTCAGCCCCTGGTAGGAACTACGGGCCACAGCGTCTTCCAGGACGTCCACCTCGCCCACGTCCCTTAGCAAGAAGCGTGGCTTTCCCAGGACCGCTGGAAGAGTCCGCTTTGGACCGACCCAATTGAGTTTTCGAGCTTCGTCGAGGATCCTCGGTAGGTCCTCCGGTGTAACTTGGGTGTACAAGGCGTCGTCGAGCAGGAGGGCCGGGGCCTTGTCACACGCTCCCAAACAACTAGAAAATTCCAGCGTAAACATCCCATCCGCCGTTGTTTCCCCGGGGGAGATGCCAAGCAAAGACTGAACTTTCGCAACGAGATCCATGCCGCCAGCCAGCCGGCACGGGGGCGATTCGCACACACGAATGATGTGCCGGCCGCGGGGCTTAACGCTCAGCATGGAATAGAAGGTCGCAACACCGCGAGCATGCGCCGTGCTTACTGTAAGCTCCTCAGCGATCCCTTTCAGGACTCCCTCGGAGACGTAGCGCTCCCTGGTCCGTGCTTGGGCTTGGTTTAACCGTTGCAGAAGAGTCGAACTGCTGGAACCTTGCCCCTCTTCTTCTCTCGAGATCTCTTGTCTCATGCCGCTTTTTCTCCCTGCCTTGTTTATCTTGTCCTTAGGTAGCCGAGGGGTCCCGCATCAAGACCCGAACTTGGGGTTCCAGTTGTTGTAGCCGAACAGAATTGGCAGGAC
>CAZUUK010000375.1:0-2028 GCA_964622675.1 uncultured Planctomycetota bacterium
TCCTGCTGCACGTGGTACCTCGCTCGTTTCGCCGGATTCGCCATTTCGGCTTTCTCGCCAATCGCTCAAAACAGCAGAACCTGCCAAGGTGTCAGCAATTCCCGGCGATGCACAAAACCCGCGAAAACGGGGGGTGTTGTTGACGCGGTTTCGTAAAGCAAATCCGTGGAGAAACGGTCTCGGTCGCTCGGCCTCAATCGGGTATTCTGGCGGCCCGGAATCGCGCAGCACACGGTTCTCTTTCAGGCGAAAGGAATCGCCATGGTCCTCCCACCGCCTCCCGTTGCCAGGAAGGTTCGCAAGCAGTTGTCGGCTGATGCCCTTTATGCCTTGGTGGGCGAGAGCTTCGCCAAAATCCCCGACCATCGGCAACCCGGGTCGCCCATTGCCCTTAGGGACGCCCTGCTGTCGGCCTTCGCCATGTTCTCGCTGAAAGACCCGTCGCTGTTGGCCTTCGACCATCGCCGCAGCGATGCCAACATGAAGGCCCTGTTCGGCATCGGGCAGATCCCCAGTGACACGCAGATGCGGGAGATCCTCGACCCGCTGGACCCCCAGCACCTGCGGCCTGTCTTTGGCGACCTGTTTCGGCAGTTGCAGCGTGGCAAGGCCCTGGAGCCGTTCGCGTTTTACAACGGTGGCTATCTGCTGTCGCTGGACGGCACCGGGTACTTCTCGTCGCAGAAGATTCATTGTCCGTCGTGCCAAGTGAAGGAGCACAAGAACGGCACGGTGACCTACGAGCATCAGATGCTCGGCGCGGTGATCGTCCATCCGGACCTCAAGGAGGTGATCCCCTTGGCGCCCGAGCCGATCCAGAAACAGGACGGCAGCAGTAAGAACGACTGCGAGCGGAATGCGGCCCGACGACTGCTGGCGAAGATCCGCCGCGAGCATCCCCGCCTGAAACTGATCGTGGTGGAAGATGGCCTGGCCAGCAACGCTCCTCACGTGCGGGACCTGATGCAGTACGACATGCGCTTTCTCCTCGGCGTCAAGCCCGGGGATCATGCGTTTTTGTTCCAGCAGGTGGAGGCCGATTGCCGGAAAGGATGCTCCCCGACGCTCACGCGGAAGGAAGGGGACATCACCCGCGAGGTGCGTTGGGTATGGCGCGTGCCGCTGAACGAGTCGAACCAGGATTTGCGGGTGAATTTCCTGGAATACAAGGAGTACGATGCGGCGGGGAAGTGCTGCAAGCGATTTGCCTGGATCACCGACCTCCACGTCACCCATCGCAACGCCTGGCTGTTGGTGCGGGGCGGACGCGCGCGGTGGCACATCGAGAACGAGACCTTCAACACGCTGAAGAACCAGGGATACCACTTCGAGCACAACTACGGGCATGGGCAGCAGAATCTGTCGGTGGTGTTCGCCATGCTGATGATGCTCGCCTTCCTGGTCGACCAGACGCAACAACTCTGCTGTCCGCTGTTCCGCGCGGTCTGGAAGAAGCTGGGAAGCAAGCGTGCGTTGTGGGAAGTGCTGCGATCCCATTTCTATCACTTCACCTTCCGCTCGATGCGGCAACTCTACGAGGCCATCCTCTACGATCTTGCCCGAAGGGTGCCGCTTCCCACCTTGGACACCTCCTAATGCTACCGCCGCCGCGGCAGCGACGGCACGCTCGGGCGAAGACCGGGCGAGCAACCCGCCAAGAACTCTCCTAGCGTCGATTCCCCGCGCATCCCCGCAACCGAGAAGGGCAAATGCGTATGCGGTCGCCAGGGAACGTGCTCTTCGGAACAACCCATCTTCTCGACCTTCGCTCTGCTACCATGACAGCCGATGCTCACCTCGCCTCACCGTCCGTCGTGGCCACCCAGCGGCCACGAAACGCCGTTAGACCGGGAATTGCTGCCAAGTTCTGTATGCAGGATTTGATCGAGATTCCCTGATCGAGAGATTCGGCTCGTTTTCCTTGGTGCAATAGATAGGCAACCTTCCGTTACTGAGGAGACCTTTGCCATGACCAATCTGGCGCTAATCGCGGTGTTGGGCCTTCTGGCCCTGCTGATACTGTATGTC
>CAZUUK010000376.1:0-2022 GCA_964622675.1 uncultured Planctomycetota bacterium
ACTTTCCTGCCTGTCGCTGCGCTATCTCCTTAACTCTGAGTATACGGCGCGCGGGCAGCCTCTCGTGGTCTCCGTCTCGTGGGGTGGCTTGCATCGCCGTCTCCCACCGTAATTGACACAAGTCTGAGGCGGCATTAGTATTACGTCTGCTTCTTGTCGCGCTATGGGATGGAGGAGCGCTTGCAGAAACATTCCAGCCGTCAGCTAATCGTCATCATTGCCGCAACCTGCTTCTTCCTTTCGGGGTTTGCGGGGCTCGTCTATCAGGTCCTTTGGGTACGGATCTTGTCGCTGGTATTCGGGGTGACGCTTCTGGCGGTCAGCACCGTTTTGACTGCGTTTATGGGCGGTTTGGCGCTCGGAAGTTTCCTGGGAGGTCGTTACGCGGATCGGCTCAAGCGCCCGCTCCTGGCGTACGGGGTACTACAGGTTGTTATTGGCGTATACGGCTTTTTGGTGCCGGTGATGTTTCGTGGTCTGACGCCCGTATATCAGGTTATCTGGGCGAAATTTGACCCGAGCTTCTGGGGCTTCAGCCTGATCCGGTTCGGAATAGCGGCCATTGTCCTTATCGTTCCCACTACGGCGATGGGAGCAACGCTGCCTGTGTTGAGCCGCTTCTTCGCCCGCAGTCGAGAGGAGGTCGGATTCGACATTGGCAGGCTCTACGGGCTGAACATCCTGGGGGCGGTGTTTGGCGCGCTTGCGCCGGCATTCGTCCTGATACCGGTGTTGGGCGTGAGCAATTCGATTACCGTCGCCGCGGCAGTCAGCCTGGCTCTGGGGGGCGTTTCTATTGCGTTGGGGCGGCACGAGGAGAGGGAGTTGGGGAGGGAGGCCGGTGCTCAGCGCGCCCCGAGGCTGGCTGTTGAGTGGGGGTGGGTCGATTGGCGTACTGTGGTGGCGCTGGCCGCCTTCGGGGTGTCGGGTTTCGTGGGGATGATGTACGAGATAGCCTACACCCGGTACATATCCAGCGTGCTTGGTTCTACGACGTATGCTTTCACGATAATGCTTGGCACTTTCTTGGTGGGCTTGGCGCTTGGTAGTCTCGTAGGCTCTTACGTAAGCAGGCGTTCAAGGAACGAGCTTTTTCTCATAGGGGCTGTACAGCTATTTGTGGGGATTTCTGTCTATGCCGGCGCCTGGGTATTCAAGGAGGTACCCTACATATTCTTTGTGTTGGTGCGACCTGGGATTGGAACGCGCAGTCTCACGACGCTTCCGCTTTTGGCAGTGTGCGCTTTGGTGACGTTCTTCCCCGCGCTGTTTATGGGAGCAATGTTTCCTCTCGTGGTGAAGTTTTGCACGCGTGACGTGCGATTCGTCGGCAGGTCCGTGGGCAAGGCTGCTGCGGTCAACACGGTAGGTTCTATCCTGGGATCATTTGCTGGCGGGTTTGTGCTGCTTCCCGTCCTTGGGTTGATGGGCACCTTCGTGGCGGGGATGGTTGCTAACCTTGTGCTGGCGATACTGGTCAGCGGGGTGTCGAGGTCGCGCCTGCTGTTTAGAGGACTGGCCGTGGGAGCGGGGGTCCTGGGGTTGCTGAACGTCTTTGCCTTCACGCCGCCTTGGGGTCCCGAGATGATGACCGGCGGACGATACGATTACTCCTATGGCCTCTTTCGAGATCGCAGTCCGAGCCGTCGGGAATTCCTGCAAAAGTGCCTTATGCAGAAGTGGCAAGTCTTGGCACACAGCGACGGCCGCGAAGTTGCCGTGACGGTGATGGAGGTGCTGGAGGGGCACAGGAGCTTATTGAGCAACGGCCGCGTCGAAGGTTCGACGAGCGATGACATGCTCACGCAGGTGCTCCTGGCCGCCGTTCCGCTGGTGATCGCACCGAAGACCGACGACGTGTTGGTTGTCGGCTTTGCGACCGGCACTACAGTGGGCTCGGCGCTGAACTTCCCTGAGACACACGTAGTCGCCGCCGAACTGGAACCCAAAATGGTCGAGTTCTCGAAGTTCTTCGAACCCCTGAATGGCAATCCCCTCGAGCAGCTTGGAAAGCGCCTGACC
>CAZUUK010000377.1:0-2004 GCA_964622675.1 uncultured Planctomycetota bacterium
TGACCCTCTCCCCCCGTAAGGGGGGGGCGAGGGGATAAAAGGCGAGCCCACGGCCAGACTGGGGACGGGTCAAAGCTCCGGATGCTTGCGGCCGGCCGACCGATCGCCTATACTCCACTCGTCCGCTCGATCCCGGGCGGATGGGGCCATTAGAGCGAATGCACACCCCAACCGTTCGAACGACAGGCCGGACGATGCAGACCCTTCACAAAATCCTCTTCGGCGATGCCCGCCGGGTTGACGGGATACCGGATGACAGCATCGCCCTCGTCGTGACCTCACCCCCCTATCCCATGATCGAGATGTGGGACCGGAGTTTCGCGCAGCAGGACCCGGACGTCGCCGCCGCCCTCGAGAGAAAGGACGGGAACGCGGCGTTCGAGCGGATGCACCGCCTCCTGGACGGGGCGTGGGACGAGGCCTACCGGGTCCTCATGCCCGGCGGCTTCGCGTGCATCAATATCGGCGACGCCACGAGGACGGTGAACGATCACTTCCAGCTCTATCCCAATCACGCTAGGATCCTCTCGCACTGCGTGGAGATCGGGTTCACCAACCTGCCCGCGGTCATCTGGCGCAAGCAGACCAACGCCCCGAACAAGTTCATGGGCTCGGGCACGCTGCCCGCCGGGGCCTACGTGACGCTCGAACACGAGTTCGTCCTGATACTCAGAAAGGGCAACCGGAGGGAGTTCAAGACCGCCGCTGAGAAGCTGAACCGCTCGCAGAGCGCCCTTTTCTGGGAGGAGAGGAACGTCTGGTTCTCCGACGTCTGGTTCGACCTGAAGGGCACGCAGCAGAAGCTAAGAAGCTCTATCAAAACCCGCTCCGTCGGCCCGAGGCCGCGCGAGAGCGGCAAGGGCAAGGAGACCGAAGCAGGCGATTTAGCGGAGAGAATCGCCGATGCAGGCCGACGCAGCCCCTCGTCGCTCGCAGCCGGCCGAAGCCAGGATGGGGTTTTGATAGAGCTTCTAAATCACCAGGACGCCAGGAAGCGGAGCGGGGCATTTCCGTTTGAGCTCGCCTACCGCCTGATCAACATGTACTCGGTGAGGGGAGACACGGTGTTGGACCCGTTCCTGGGGTCCGGGACGACCACGCTAGCCGCCCTAGCGTCGTGCAGGAACAGCATCGGCGTCGAGATCGACCCCGGACTGAAGAAGGCGATCTTTGACCTCACGACGAGGGATGCCGTCAAGGCGTGCAACGCCCGCATCCGTCAGCGCATCGAGAGCCACCTCGCGTTTGTCAGGGAAAGGGAGCAGGCGCGGGCGAAGGGAAAGGAAGCGTTCAGGTACACGAACGAGAACCACGGCTTCCCCGTGATAACAAAGCCGGAAGTCAGAATGCTTGTCAACTACCTGAAGCGCGTCACCGGCAAGTCAGGGGATATGGTTACCGCGACCTATAACGAGGAGCCCTTTCTCGATTTTCCCGGCGAGGCTCCCCTGTTCTCACACCTTCCCTGATAGCGACAGGCCC
The DNA here is from genome assembly GCA_964622675.1 of uncultured Planctomycetota bacterium. Lineage (GTDB taxonomy): Bacteria > Planctomycetota > DG-23 > CAZBND01 > CAZBND01 > CAZUUK01. The sequence goes on from CAZUUK010000377.1 coordinate 1,483, forward strand.
CCGTCTACAACTCGAACTCAACGACGAGGCCATCGTGCTTCTTGTCGTAATGGATGATTCCAGGGCTTATGGTCTCACTCAGCAGCACTTTCTTCGCCTCATATCTCAGAAACGGCCCATATCTTCTCACACGTCCCGCCGCTTCAGCAGCAGAGAGGCAGCAGAATGTCTTTTATGGGGGACGCACTACATGCGTAGCAGCCTGCCGTTACTCCTTCGCCGCGTGCTTGCGGAGAAGCTCCACCATCTCCTTGTGCGGACGCATGAGCGCGTGCTGCAGCACCGTCATGCCATCCGTATCTTTCGCATTGACATCGGCTCCCTCGGCGAGGAGAAGCTCCGCGACACTTTTCCTCCCTGCCACGGCCGTGTAATGCAGGGGCGTGTGGCCGTTCCCTTCCCTCGCACCGACATCGGCTCCCTTGGCAAGGAGAAGCTTCACAACAACGTCGTTGCTCTCTTTCAGCACCGCGAAGTGCAGGGGTGTCCGGCCCGTCTCATCCCTGGCATGAACCTGTTCCG
>CAZUUK010000378.1:0-1988 GCA_964622675.1 uncultured Planctomycetota bacterium
GTGATCGGGTCCGCGAGGAACTGGGCGCCCCGCTGGAGTTCGGTATCGACCCCATCACCGTGGTGGCCCGCGGCGCGGCCATCTTTGCCGCCACGCAGCGCTTGCCGGTCGGTGAACCCGCAGCGGTGCCTACAGGCACGTTCAGGATCGATCTCGAATACGAGCCGGTGGGCAGCGATACGGATCCGGACGTAGCCGGTCGTGTGCACCACGCGCAGGGGGGGAGTCTTCAAGGCTACACCGTTGAGTTCGTCGAGGTCAGGAGCGAGTGGCGCAGCGGAGAGATCTCGCTGGGGGAAGAGGGCACTTTTATGACACAAGTCCACGCCGAGAAGGAGCGTCAGTGCGAGTTTCTCATCGAGCTCTGCGACCCCACCGGCGGCCGGCTGCAGACGGCTCCAGACCGGTTCGCCTACACCGTCGGCATGGTCATCACGAGCCCTCCACTAACCCATTCGGTGGGCGTGGCCATGGCCAACAATGTGACGGACTTCTTCTTGGCGAAGGGCACGCCTCTGCCGGCGCGAGTCCGGATCGTCCATCGCACGGCATATACCGTGCGCCAAAGCCAAGAGGGGGCCTTCATTAGGATACCGTTAGTTGAAGGTGAGAACCGACGAGCTGACCGGAACCCACTGATCGGCAAGATTGAGATCACCTCCGACAAAATCCGGCGAGACGTTCCCGCCGGCAGCGATGTGGAGATCACCATCCATATTGACCAGGCCCGGTTGGTGACGACCAAGGCCTATATCCCGATTCTTGACGAAGAATTGGACGCTGTCCACGAGTTGGAGATGACCCTGTCCAGCGTACCCGCACTCCGTGAAAGTCTCCAGCAAGAGCAACGTCGCCTCAGCGACGCCCGAGGGAAGGCCAGGGACACCGGCGACGCCAAAGCGAAAGAGGCCCTGGCCCGAATCGACGGGGAGCAAATGCAGGAGCAGGCGGAATCACTCCTGGCGGCGGCCGAAGGTGATCCTGACGCCGTGGCCGAGTGCGGAAGGCGACTCCTGGATTTGAGGGCAGCGGCGGACGAAGTGGAAGACGCACTGGAGTGGCCTACCCTTGTGGCAGAGGCACAGGGAGCCCTGAGGGACGCGCGCCGGGTCGTCAACGAACACGGCGAACCGGATGACAAGAACAGACTCCGCACTTTGGAAAGCGACCTCGAGAAGGCGATTGATTCGGGAGACCCGGACGTGCTTCGTCGGCAAGCGGATGAGCTCCGCTCCCTGAATGCGGAGGTCATTACCCGCCAGCCGGGCTTCTGGGTCGGCTTGCTTCAGTACCTCGAGGAGCGACGGTCTCAGATGCGGGACAGTGCCCAGGCTGAGCAACTCTTTGCCCAGGGCCGCCGAGCCGTGGGCAATAACGATATTGAAGCCCTCAAGGCCGTTGATCGGCAACTGATGGGCCTCCTGTCCGCCGATGAACAGGAGAAAGCCCGCGGCTACGGCGGAACAACGATCCGCTGAGGACAATTGCAGGGAAGAGGCGATGAAGAGGCCTGCCGATGCTGTGGAGTCCTTGCGGGATGCTGATCCGCTGAACCGCGCCTCCGGACGCGGGGCGAACGGTGGGGCGGCGAACGTGTCACAATGTTATTTTCCGCTCGCCGTCGATCTGGCCAGAGCGGGTCGCTACGCTGAAGCGGAACGACTCCTCCTGAAAATCGATCGAGACGAACCGCTCCGTCCGGCCGTGCTCGATCTGCGCGCCAAGATGTATGCTCAGCAGGGGCGCTACACTGAGGCAGAAGCCGGCTGGCTCGAAGCGTTGTCGCTGACTCCGGGAAACCAGCAGTACCGGAGGGCTCTGGATGCCCTTGCCGGAGGAAGGCGGCATCCTGCGTGGCTGCGGATCGCGGCGTCGGCCATTGCGGCAGCTATCTCGGCTGCAGCGCTCATCCTTATCCTGATGCTTGGCTTCAAAGTCGCAGAGGGCAGATACGACCGTTTAGCCGCGCGGATCCCAGAGATGGAACG
>CAZUUK010000379.1:0-1965 GCA_964622675.1 uncultured Planctomycetota bacterium
CGGTCGTCAACTTCCTCGGGATGCTCGGCCACTCGATGCCCGACGGCCGCGAAGTGTTCACCCGCGAAGAATTCATGCGGGAGTTCTCATGGGACCGCGTCACGACGACCGGCCCCGTCTTCGACACCGAGAAGTTCGAGTGGCTGAACGGCATGTGGATTCGCCGCCTCAGCATCCAGGACCTGACCGCGCGGCTAATCGGCGAAGGCTTCATGCCGGACGAACTCGCGGAAAAATACGGCGAGGCGGACGTGCAGAAAATCGTGTCCCTCGTTCAGGAGCGCTTGCGCCGCCTCGGCGAGTTCGCCGACAGCACCGCCTTCTTCATCTCGCCCCTGCCTTACGATTCCCAGGACCTCGTTCCCACGAAAGGCAAAAAGAAAACGCCCACCCGCACGAAGGCCGAGACGCTCGAAGCGCTGGAGCAGATGCGCTCGCGCCTGGCCGAGGCGGAGCCGTGGAAAGCCGAGACCCTCGAAGCCGCCTGCCGGGCGCTGGCCGAGGAACTCGGCTGGAAGGCCGGCGACCTTTTCATGTCCCTTCGCGTGGCGGTGACGTGCAGGCGGGTCTCCACACCCCTTTTTGAGACGATGGAGATTTTGGGCAAGCGGGAGTGCTCGGAACGGTTGGGTGCGGCGATCGGCAAGAAAGATGCGTTGAGCTAATTGGGAGGTTATCAAATGCTACATCTGCTCGCACAAGCCGGGCAATCTGCAAATGAGGTTCTTGAAATCGTCAAGAACGTTCACGAGTTCTATTATGATGCCTGGACCAGCCTACTGTGGGTCGTTGGCGTTGCCGCTGCGGTATTGCTGGGCTGGATTGGGATTCTACAGCCCTGGTGGACTGAGCGCAGCCGGCGGCAGACTTTCGCGTTTGATCGAGATGCACTATTGAAACAGATTCAAGATGTCAAATCAGAAATTCGGCGGGAAATGGAAGAAGCGGAGACAATGTTCAAGGAGAACCTCCAGCAGACGCTCCAACGAATATCGGAGAGCGAAGAAGAGGCGAAAAGGCGTCTATACCAAACTCGGGCGGAGATGTGTGCTGTGCAGGCTAGAACCGCTGCTCTCGCCGGAGATCATGTCATGGCCATGCAATGCGAAATCGTGGCTGCTCACTACGGCTGCGAAGCCAATATGTCGCCGCTGTGGTGGTATCACAGGCTGAAGGCACTTGTGGAATGCCTCCAGGACACATCCATGCGCGGATCTATCGAGTCGGACAATGAGGCCGTCAAAATCCTGGCGCGCGTGGCTGCGGAACTCGAGGGCACCGAGTCTGGTAAAGAGTGCGAGGAGTTCTTAGATAAGATTAAGGAGTTCCTCTCTTCGCGCAAAGCAACGGGCTCTGAGAGCGAACAAGAAACTTAGGCGACATGTTGATTCCTGGCCACGGCCTACCCCTCATAAAAGCGCATGCTTTCGCTCGCAAAAGCATGCACTTCCGGAGCGGAGGCGCGGGGGCGGCACTGGCGGCCAAGCCTACTCGATAAGCACGAGGCCGAAGTAATGTTGTGGGTCGCGGCGGGCCCGGACCACCTCAATCGTAAACCCGTGTTTCCGCACCGTGGCAAAAACGCCAATTCCGCACGCCCCCGCCACTTTTTGCTGTTTTCCAGAAGATTTCACCTTGACTATGGCCATTCTGTTGGTTATACTTCCACTTGCACTAGGGGGCCTTCGGAGGCAGGGTTGTGTGTGGCTCCCTACCCACCAAACTCTCCACGAAGGATGGGTCCGGAAAAGATGTCTAGTCTCTTCCTTCGAGGAGGGTTTCCACTTAGTATACTTTGCAGCAGCGCAGAAAAACCCGCCGCCGGCGCAGGTTAACAAGCGAACAGGCATCGGCCAAGCCTCTCCTTCGAAATTCGAACCTGCAAAGCGCAATCCCTATCTGGGAAATCCCGGGCCGCGTCCCGAAAGTGGGTGGAAATTGGGTTCCGGCGCGACCTGTATCCGA
>CAZUUK010000380.1:0-1965 GCA_964622675.1 uncultured Planctomycetota bacterium
ATCCTTTATGAGGGGTCGCAATTTTGTCGCCTTAGCATCGACAGAATTGCTACCTTGGGCCGCCGCTAAGGTTGCACCATTGTCACCTTGGGCCGCCGCTAAGGTTGCACCATTGTCGCCTTGGGGATTCCTTAAGGTTGCACCATTGTCACCTTGGGGGAACGCCCAGGTTATCATGGTCGAACTCCGCCCGCGGCGTTTCAGCTTGATCAGACCTGCGGCTTCCGCGTCCTTCTTGGCTCTCATCACGGTCCAGATTTTCCAATTTAGAGCCTCCGCGATCTTCTCGCGGTCCGGCCAACACTGACCCCGAGCATCCATCCAGATCGTGAGTGTGGCGCAGAGGAGCTTTGCTCTGTCGCTGATCTCCGGATCCTTGAAGCGCTCCAGCACCTCCCTCGGTAGTTTGCCGAACTCCAGCCCCTGGTTCACTCTGATTTCCTCTCTGCCGGAGTCACGGCGTTGACGACCTTGCGGGCGTCGGCATACGCTTGAACTTCTTCGTGATCAAAGCGGAACCTCCGGCTCCCTGCCGGTGCTTCTCGATGTACGCCTCAACGGCCCCACGACTGAATCTGTAGACGCTTCCGAAGCGGATGCATGGCAACTCACCTGTCCGTACCAGATACCGTACGGACGCGGATGGGTCTCGGTTGCCGGAAAAGCCCAGCCAGGTCGCGACCTCGGGCGGGGTTAAAAGCCGTTCCCTCTCGAGCTCTTGCGGCGTCATCTGTGCCCCTCCGCCTTATCTCGAATGAGACTCGGCCTCGTCACGACTTCGTAGCCGAGCTTTTTGAGGCGCTTCTGCATCTGTGCCGCCCGTCTCAGCTGACCGCGTTCCAGGGCTCGTTCGAGCTCAAGGAAATATGCCGCCGCGCACGCCCTCGGTGACGCCGTTTTTGGTTTCTCCATATCCGCCCACCTTCCAAGGTTTTTACATTCAAGCCCTATATAGAACCCCCGCAAACTGTCGCCATGCGACAACTCATGCGACAAAAAAAATGCCCCGAAAAGGCCGCTAGGTGGCCTTCTAAGGGCGAAACAAAATTGTTCATTTTTTTCAAACTGTCGCCATGCGACAACTCATGCGACAACTCTACGACAGCCGCTTACTCGTTCCCGTGGTGCTCCATTTCGTCCCGATTCCATGATTCCATCGTGCCGGTTTCCCCGTCTTTGCTTCCACCTCGGAGTTTCTCTTCCGCTTCGTGCTCCTTCGTTGCTTTCTCTTTCCGTATGAATTCCTGTATAAATCTCCACTCGGGGTAGTTGTATATGGTGGTTCGATTAAGGCCGAGGGCCTTCGCAAACTGCGTCGCCTTCGTCCAGTCTGGATGTTCCTTGTAGAGCGCGATTAGCTTCGACCCCACGGACAGCTCGTCAAACTCGTCCCCGTTGGCTTCGGTCTGCCCGGTCATCTCCTTTTTCGCTTCGACCAGGCGTTGGAAGCCCACTTCGTCAGCACGTGCGATGTCACGAGCGGGACCGGAGAGTTTCTCCAGGTTGTCCACGTGGACGGACAGCGATTGCGAGTCTACGTTGACGATCTCCACCCGTTCCACGTGGCCTTCGCCGCTCACCACCGGACGGACGCCGAGTAAGAAGCGGTATTCAGGCGGCAGCTCATCAGCACCCGGAACACCCGGACGCCGCAGGAAGTGCCGCAGACCTTGAACATCGGCGAGGCTGCCCTGGCGATCCTTCTCTGCTTGCTCTCCCATATCCGTCAAGCGCCACTCGCCTTCCCCCTCGGGCCACTCAACATATACCTTGCGGCCCGCCGTCAAATGCGTTTCCCACCTGCTCCAGGATTCCGCAAGCCCCGGTTCCATCGCCTGGGCAAGGCCGGTCTCTCCGCTGAATCTGAACCGGACCTCTACGGCCCGCTTCTTTCCGACCGCCCGAAGGCGCAAGCAGAGGCGTCGTTCCACAAGGCCCGCCGCCACCAGACGCCCCAGACCTTTC
>CAZUUK010000381.1:0-1959 GCA_964622675.1 uncultured Planctomycetota bacterium
GCCTTACGTCGTCTTGCCGTTCTCTCCTGCTCACCTGTTCCACTGCTCGCCTGCTCTACCATTTCCGCCTGCGGCGGAAATGGTCGGGGCGACTGTCGGAACTTTGAACCGTCCGTGGCGATTCAGCCGTACATACAAACGTTCCTGGACACATGCGAACCATGTATCCTCCGGATCGCAAGAATGAGCACCTGAGGGTTAGCGGACCAGGCGCTCAGCTGCGAGCCACAGCGCGTTGTGAGGCGTCAGGTTTTCCCGGAATTGGGTAGCGGAAGCCAAATCTTGCGGTCTCGTCGATGAGAGCAAGCTCCGAAAAGCCGGAGGCAAGCCCACAGAACACAGACTTCGCCTCCGCATCCAGTGCCTCTTGGTATTCAGCCTCCTGGAGATGGACACCCTCAAACACGACGATGAGCACTGTGTCAGCAGAGTGGGGCTTACTCGCCTTTGCTTCGATCGCAGTGCGGATCTGGCGAAGGGTTGATCGGACGTCCTTCCTCTCATCGCTGAGCTCGAACCGACTCTTTATGACGCCCCCCGAATTCGGGTCTCGCTCTGGGGGCGGACCGAACTGAAACGCGTACCCGTGTTGATCGAGATGCTCACGACGGAGGCGATCCTGGTATCCTTCCTCACCGTAAAGTGCCCGAGTAATCTCAAAGCGGCAGAGCGTCGAGCCTGACTTATCGACAAGAAGGGCGTCGTAAGACTGGTTACCAATAACCGGTTTGAAGTAAACGTCGCTACGCCCCCAAAAAAAGAGCCGAGCGTAGTTCGCAAGCGGCCATATCTCGTCAGCGAACTCTTTAAGGTAACGCTTGTTCCGGAGACGCATAGCACTCTTGCCTTCGTCAGTCTCCCCAAATTTGCGGTGAATCTGTCGGACCCATGCGTAGAGTTCACATACGGTGCGTCGGCACTCCAAATCACTCTTTGTAAGTTTTGGTATCATGAGTTGGGCTTAGACCTTACGTTTTTCGAGACCATTGATAAGGCCGGAGATCATCTTGGCGATTTCTTCCAGGTTACCCCGGAGTTCGGCGTGTTGGGCCTCGTCGATGAACCCGCGCCGGCGGGCAACCTCTAGGAGAGGGACGCACTCCTGGGCCGAGCCGCGGGCAATCGTGAAGAAGTTCCGTCGGTCTGCCTTGGTGAAGCGGCCGTTGCCTTCGGCCAGGTTCGTAGCAACGGACAACGCCGCCCGGTTCAACTGGTCTACGAGGAAGTAGTAACCGCGCGGGAACCCCTCGGTCAACGTGGTGATGCGGTCAGCCAGATCAACGCCTTTCTGGTAGACGTGCAGCTTCTCGAACATGAAGGGCATGCACGGCTCCTGGCATATTGACCTGATCAGGTGAACAGTTGAGCAGGTGACCGCAGGTGAGCAACGCTGCCAGTCCGCGGGAACGCTTCAATAGCCGTCGTCGTCTTGCCGTTCTCTCCTGCTCACCTGCTCTACCAATTCAAAGGACCGTGTACCCACGGTCCTTTGAATTGGTCGGGGCGACTGGATTTGAACCAGCGACCTCTTGACCCCCAGTCAAGCGCGCTAACCAGACTGCGCTACGCCCCGATTGTGGGGGCGACCGAAGCCGCCCCCTTGGACCCACCCCAAGCGCCCCGAGGCGCCCACAGAAACGCCGTCGGGCCGCTCCCAACGCACCCGGACGCGCGGTCCAGGCAAGCACATTATGCGGCAAGGCGCGCGGCCTGTCAAGCCGCCACACTCCCGACGTCCAAGCCCGCCTTTTCGTCCCCACGCATGAAACGCAGCACGGCCTCCTGGCGGGGGCGGCGGGGAAGACGTTGACACCGGCAGGGGAGGATACCGCCGCAGGCGCAAAAAAATCCCTGCCTGAGGCAAGGCTTGAGCGTCTCTCGAGCCCGGTGCGGTTACGCCGTGCGGCGGCGGAGCAGGGCCAGCGCGCCGGCCGCCATCAGCGCCAGCGTCGCCGGTTC
>CAZUUK010000382.1:0-1951 GCA_964622675.1 uncultured Planctomycetota bacterium
GGTGTGCCGGGAACAACCGGTGTGACTCACGAAAACTCCATGCGCTTGCCGCGGTGCAGAAACGACTTGCGCGGGCAAAGAGCCAGATAAGAGAGCATCTAGTAGAAGAACTTCAGCTAGAGTTGGGGAGGCCAGGGCCGGGGAGGAGTTTGCGGCACGGACCCTAGCAGCGATTGCCATCGGCTCGATGTGTGGGAAGCTTGAACTTGCTGCTCTGAAGGTGGGGGTCGCTGAAGCGCTGCAGGAGATAGCACATGCGGGAATGCAGAAGCGGACAACGATTCTGAGCGGAGGAGCAGTGATGACAGCGAAACAGGCAATCGTGGGAGGTGCGGCGGCAATCGTGCTTGCTGCCGGCGTCGCCACATACGTGGTGCGAGAGAAAGGTGAGCAAGCCACCGAGGAGACAACGCTGACCACGGCCGTCGCGGAACAACCAGTGTCGTCGGCGCCGCGGCCGGGGGGTACACCGGACGCGCATGGGGAGTCGGTCGTCGAAGCCGTTGATGAGGTCGTCCTGGCTCTGCAGTATAGGCCGGAGCTCCTGCCGAGCGGCTTTAAATTGCTGGACACTCATGGCAGCCCCTCGAATCCCGGTTTCACCTCGCAGGAAAAGGTGGAAGATTTCGCAGCGAAAATAGGGGTGGACGCGAAAGTCAAGTGCTTCTACAACTGCGTCCTATCGCGAGAGGGCAGCAACGAACGGCCTCTTAGTTACCACGTGGTCGAGACAGCCAACCACGCCCAGGCCGTTGCTGTTGCGCAAGCCTGGAGGCACGACACCAGGGCCGCCTCCTACCACAAGTTTGTGACCCGGAATGCTGTGGTCCTGGTCGTAGGCTATGGAGGTGCGGAAGCTGCTGCGAAAGAGCTCATGAACAATCTGAAAAGTGCCGTGAACTACGTGGACTAGCTCATGTGTGTATGTAGGTCGCAAGCACAGCAACAAGGACGGGCACCTATGGGGGAGCGAAGCTGGATGGAGCCAAATCCCTCCCCTTCCCATCTCCCAACCGTATACTTCCTTCTGTCTCACTTTTGCTGACGACGGACACGTGCCGTGATTCAGGCGTTCCAAGAGAGCCGCTTGAGCCAGGAGCCCAACTCGTCGCGGTAGACCACCTGCCGCCCCATGGCCGGAAATGGAAGAACCAACGGAAGCAGAGGATGACCGGCCTGGGCTGCAGCTTGCACAACGTACCGCTCAATGCTCTTGGGCGTCACGACCAGATGCTCCGGGGCATGCCGCCGAATCCGCTCGGCGAGGGAACTGACCGAGGCCTGGCAGCGCTCGCGCCGCTCAGAGCCGCCCAGGCGATTCACCGGCTGTCTGCAGAGATCCTCGAGGAAGAACCCGCTCGACTGGAAGAACCGCAGGAAATCCGTTGCCTTGGTCCAACGTCTCTGCAGGGCCGCCTCGAACGCTTCCTTCGTGTTTCGGAAGAGGTGCGAGTTCCCGCGGTAGAAGAACGTGCCGCCCGCCGGAGGCGATTCTCCCACGAAAAGGACGTGGACGCGACTCGGCAAGTACCGACGGCGCAGTTTCTCGGTGTCCATAGTCATTCCTCCGGATCACGGGATTCTAAATCTCAGTGGAAAGGAACGCAATGAAACCATTCACCGATACCAACGGTCGCACTTGGAGGATAACGCTGACCATCGACGCGGCCAAGCGGGTCAAGAGCCTGCTGGGCGGGAATCTGCTGTTATTCGCCCGATGGTGAATAACCTTGGCGGCCAGAACCGGCCCGGGCGTACGGAATCCCCCGTCCGCGAACCGTCTGCACACTAGGCCATCGCCCCAACTTCAAGCACAGTGACAAGGACGGGGTTTTCGGGGCGCTCGGGTAGGGACAGCAGGGCAGCTATTCCTGCCCCTCTTTCATCCTCCGGGCGCGGCGGCCTTTCGTGTAGTGCTCCGACATGAATTCCACAATCTTCTTCCACTGTT
>CAZUUK010000383.1:0-1946 GCA_964622675.1 uncultured Planctomycetota bacterium
TGACGCCAAATTCCCGCTGTTGTGCGCCCGGCAATGCCTGGCACACCCGATAGACTTCCCGATTGATGCTAATGATGCTAACACGTACTCCGGCCATCGTCCTTCTCCTTGTTGTCCCCAATGCCGTCGCCCACTGCGACGTTTCCAGCCCGCCCAGCGTGGAGGTGGGGAACGCGGGCCGTGGTGGCCTATTCGGCCAATAGCAACACATTATTAGCAGCATCCCGCTCCAAGCGGAAGCTTTGGTCGTTTGACGTGATCCTGCGGACATCTCGAAGATCTACGTCTTCGAGCGGATATCTCTCCGTGGTCCCATCGAAATACTCGATGAGAAACCACTCGGAACAGCCGATCCCGAATTTTTCAAGCTGCTCATAAATCGTCATCGTCATTGCCTCCTTGATCCCCTAGTCGGGATTCATCGCACCTAATTTTACCCTCAGTCGGGATTCGGTGCCGTGGTGGCTAGATCATCTCCTCGACGGCCAGGGAGACGCCCAGTGCGAAATCGACGGGGCTATAGCCGTTCTCGCGGGCAATCTCGCTCCAAGCCTCCTCGGCATTGTTTTCGAGGATGACGAGTGCGTTCGGCAAGTTCTCGCGCACGGCCTCTTCGGCCTCTTCAGTGCCGCCATAGCTGCGGTCGCAGTGGACGCCGTACATCGGGATGTTGGCGACGGTGCCGTTCTCCCATTCCTGATGTCTGCCGTCCTGCTGCAAAAAGATGTGGATGTCATAGGCCGAGTCGTGGCCCTGCTTCGCCGCCGCAATGACTGCCTCTGCTGTCTCTTTCGCCAGTTCTCTGATGTCCGTTCCGTAGTGTGTCATCGTCCGTTTCTCCTTCTCTGTCTGTGGGGGGGCCTCTGCCCCCTGTTTGACTGCGGGTAGTTTCTCGACGTGCCCAGGTCAACCCCCACGAGTGTGGGGAAAATTGAACGTTAGAACTTGGGCTGATATCCCTGTTCTTTTAGCAGTTCTGATTCAATCTGCCAGAACAGCGGTCCCTGATCGTTTTCGTCCGCCGCCATAAACTCGATAACCGGGGGCTGGTTATCATACTCGTAAACGTGAACGATGATGTGCTCGGTGTCGTCTTCGATATTGACGTAACGCGCGCCTTTGTAGAATGTTTCCCGTGCCATTTCCATTCTCCTTCTCTGTCTGTCCCCAATGCCGTCGCCCATTGCGACGTTACCAACCCGCCCACGTGGAGGTGGGGACTTGCGGGCCGTGGTGGCCACTGCTGTAATCCTCAAGTCGGATCGAGGTGGCCTTGGTTGGTTAGAGCGCGTATCCCGCCGCCGCCAGCCGCTCGCGGTATCGGTCGTCGCCGCTCTCGTACCGAGTGATCCAGTAAGCCTCTTGTTCGGCTTGCTTGCTGGTATCCAGGTGTCGCGCCGTGCCTTGCGCCCAGCGGTGCCGGTCTGCGTCAAAGTCGGCCCGGTCGTCTGGTGTGACGTGCGTCGTGTCGAAAATCGCGTTGTCAGCAGTCGCGGGAAAGAGCGTGATTTCCTGTGGCTGATGCTTCTCTTGCCACTGCCGCCAAAGCCCTGAGGTTCCTACCGTGCTCTTGGTGAGTGCCATCGTCCGTCTCCTTCTACCTTCTATCTGCTATGCGGGGTGCCTCTCCCCGCTCGTATCCCCTGATCGGGATTCGGTGCTTGGTGGCTAGAAGCCCTGTGTGATTGCGTAGGCAACGGATTCTGCGTCCCAGAGATTCTCATTGCCCATATCGATCAGCTCGTTGATCTTGACCTCGTGCTCTTTGGCTTGGATGTAAATATCCCTGTACTCGATGAGGAGGATTGCCCATACTTTGTCTCTGAAATTTTGCTGTTGATTTCCGGGGATATTTCCTGCGACTTTCATCTGATTTCCTTCTCTGTCTGTGTGAGGGCTTCCGCTTCCCTCTCGTCTGACTGTGCCGGGCTATTGTCCCCGCCCGG
>CAZUUK010000384.1:0-1946 GCA_964622675.1 uncultured Planctomycetota bacterium
GTATATCAGTTTCTCATCCTGAAGGCGCGGGTTCGACTCCCGCTGGGGGTAGTCGAGTAATGACAGCGGCTTACAGCAAGAAAGGAAAAGGTGGCTATGGCGCTGAGTATGGCGCTCGGCGGTCAATTTCGCCTCCGAAGGGGTCTGTGTGGAAGCAGAAAAGCGGTGGCTACTGGTACGCCCTGCGGATTGATGGGGAGAGAAAAAATTTTCCTCTCGTCCCTCCCGGGCGGAAAAAGGCGACCAAAACGAAGGGGGTTGCTCAGGAGCTTGCTTGGCGAATCTACAACGAGCAGGTCCGCGAGGTCTACGGCGCCAACGAGATTGAAGGGCTGCTGAAGCGTCATCTGCGGGACAGGGCCCAACAGGTGGCTCCGCGGTATCTCCGCCAGAAGGAGTGCGCGCTGCTGGATTTTTTCGCATCGCGGAACATCGTCCACCCGCTCAACATCACGCGGGCCGAGGTTCTGGACTATCTGGCCTCCCTGGCGCTCGCCCCGAAGAGCGTGAACAACCGCCTGGCGTACATCTCGGGCTTCTGCGAGCGGTTGATCGACGAGGGGGTTCTGGGCGCGAATCCCTGCCGCAGAATCGCCGGGGCGAAGGTCCCCGAGAGGGAGATCGTCTACCTGAGCCGTGCGGAGGCGGGGAGGGCTCTACGGGCTGCACGGAAGGCCGGATTGGTCCTGGAGGTCGCCACGGCCCTCTACGCGGGCCTCAGACTCGATGAACTGCGGGAACTCCGGTGGGGCGATCTGCGGGAGGGGCCGAACGGCCCGATCCTCGTCGTGAGAACCCCGAAGGGCGGCAAGCCGCAGAGCGTCCCTGTCTGCCGCAAGCTCAGGCGGCTCTTCGGGGAGGTCTCGGGGGAGGGCTACGTGTTTCGCCGCGGCACCCGCAGGACGTGGTCCCGACGGCTCGTACCTATCAAAGCGGCTGTTCCGAAGATGGCCCGGGCCGGTGGCGGATGGCATGACTTCCGACGAACGCTTGGCTCGCTACTTGTTCAGAAGGGGGTGAGCCTGTTCGCGGTGTCGAAGCTCTTGAGGCACCGGAGCATCACCACTACCCAGAAGCACTACGCCCATCTGGCGGCGGAGCACGGGAGGGAGGCGCTGGAACTGCTGTGAGTTTATCAAATAGGCGCATATAAGGAAGCGCCTTGTCTATAAGAGCTTACGCGACAGTAGGCCCTTGGACAGAGGCGTTGAGTCAAATGGCGCATTATGAGAATCCTTACAACTTGTAAGAAATCCTTACAAGCTGGGGGAGCAATGAAAATCCAGGGCCGAAACTTTTAAGTGGACACTACCGGCGGACATCTGACTGGACAAAACACGCTCAACTCTTGTCGGCTGTGTGGGTTAGGGTGGACAGCTGGCCGGACACAAGCGCAATAGAAAGCTCCCCGCTCAGCCGAAGCCAAGCGAGGAGCCCGGAGAGAGATCGGTTAGATAGGCCAAATCACCGGCAGGAACACCGCGGCGAAGATGACCCCTACGGCGATGAGGTATGCTAGGGGGCGGTATCGCTCTGGAATGAAGGCCGGGGCGACCGCCATGACCAAGAGGAAGCCTGCGAGGATGCCTTTGTCTGCCAAGCTCTGGCGCTCTTGCCTACGGAGCCTGTCCTGTTCCAGCTTCCTTCTTTCGGCGTCGAGGGCGTGGTTCTCTGTCTGCGTCTGGGTGATCTGTTGCTGAAGGTGGTCGATGTCCCCTGCTTGAATGGCCGGGTTGGCAGTGGCGGCCTGCGGGGGGGTGCAGCCGGTTAGAGACGCCACGGCCGATCCTACGAGAATCATTGACAGGATACCGATTGCCCAACAGATGATCTTCCAGACCCTCTTTCGCCCGCGTTCGATCTCCGTCACGCGGGCCATCAACGATTTCTCCTTCTCGCCGTTGCCTCACACGGCGACTTTTAGGAACCTGACATCCTCAGCCACC
>CAZUUK010000385.1:0-1940 GCA_964622675.1 uncultured Planctomycetota bacterium
GTGTATATACTGTTGAAGCTTTCCGAGGGCGGCCCTTTGGGGTCGCCTTTTGGCGTTTGGAGGGGATGTGCGGGGTCGAGAGGCTGTTTTACCGAACAAAGCCATTTTGGCGCAGCGCGTTGTGCGACGTTGCGCTCTCAGGAGTTCTGACATGACGGTGGGGCAGGCATTCCGTCCGCCCTACGGGCGGGACCACCAAATGGCGGACAGGAATGTCCGCCCCACCTTCTGAGATAGTCTCTTAGTTTCATTTGTCGTAACACTTCAGCCAAGTGGAGCGGCGGAAAGACAAGCGGTAACAAGTCAACCCCGATTTTGGGCAAATGAGCGACCTCCGATCAGTTGAGTATGGGCGTATAGGGCTTCCTATTCTTGAGCACCGAGAAGACGACGTGGAGCATCTTGTTGGCGACGTGACTGAGGGCGACCATGTGATGTTTGCCCCGTTCCTTGTGGCGGTCGTAGACGGCCTTGAAGAGGGGGTCGCCGGCCAGGAACACGGCGACCTCGGCCGCCTGGATCGCGGCAGTGCGCAGATACTTGCTGCCGCGTTTCGACATCTTGCCCTTGCCGGACCATTCGCCGCTGTCGGAGAGTCGCACGTCGAGTCCGGCGGCGGCGACGAACTTCTTGGCCCCGTGTTTTTCCTCGGGATGAAAGACGGGCAGCACTTCGGCGAGGATGGTGGGGGCCCACACCGGCCCCAGCCCGGCGATGGTCTGAAGCAGCGCCTGTTGGTCGGGCAAGAACGTGCTGATCCGCCGGTCGAGTTGGTCCATCTGATCGATGAGAAGGTTGATCCGTTCGACGACAAAGCGGACCTCCAGCGCGAGGGTCTCGGTGTTGCTGGTGAATGCGAACGACGTCTTGGCTGCGGCCTTGAGTTGCTTGGCGTGGTCGCGGCCCAACTGACCGCGGCTGGCTTCTCGCAGGATGCGCGTGAGGCGCCGAATGTCCACCTTGGCCAGATGCTCGGCGGAGGGGAACTGCGCCAGTACCTCGCGGCTGGCCGCGCCGAACAGGTCGGAGAAGTGCTCGGCGTACTCGGGAAACACCAAGTCCAGAAGTGCCCCCAGCCGCAGTTTTTCGGCGGTGGCCGCCTGGGCAGACTCGAACCGCAGCCGCGTCAGGTTCCGCAGGGCCGCCACGTCCCGCTCGGGGATCGCCGAGACTTTCGGCGACTCCTCCCGCAGCACCTTCGCGATGAGAGCGGGGTCCACCGCGTCGGTCTTCGTGCCCCGGATGGTCACGTTGCGGCGCGCGGCGACGACCAGCGGATTCATCACCGCGACCGAGTACCCCGCTTCGGTGAGTTCCTGAAACAACACCATCCAATAATGTCCCGTCGCTTCCATCCCAATCTGGATGCCCTGCGGCGACCGCCCCGTCGCCGCCAGCCGCTCGAGCAGGCCGTCCACGCCTTCACGGCTCTGAGCAAGAACCACGTTCCGAAACACCACCTTCCCGTCCTCATCCAACAGCGTCGCGTGGTGACGGCGCTTGCCAACGTCAATTCCAAGCGTCCACATCGGCACACCTCCTATCAAACAGGGTTCCGGAGGCTGCCCAACATCGGGGTGACGCCAGACGGCACGTCCTCGCTGCCAGATCAGAGAACAGCGTCCCGTCAAGCGGTGAGTGCATGGTGCTGGCGACGGCGGTCTTTCCAAGGGGACGGAAGCCCCAGCGGGGAAAAGCCGAACCCCAGCAGCCTCGCTGATGCCACTACTATGCCCGCGGCCGGTCAGCAAGGCAAGTCTTTCGCAAGTCGCACAACCACTGTGGTTGTGCCTCCTGCCTGCGGCAGGAGCCGATGAGGTTGTCGAGCAGCCCTTCGGACTGCTCGACCCTTTATACGAGCCGGGACAGCCAACGAGTGGCAGTCCCCAATGGCACTAACTTAAGCCGAATCATCCGCCGCCAGAGAGAACGGGCGGCTG
>CAZUUK010000386.1:0-1939 GCA_964622675.1 uncultured Planctomycetota bacterium
GTCGGGGCGGCCGGATTTGAACCGGCGACCTCCTGCTCCCAAGGCAGGCGCGCTTACCAAGCTGCGCTACGCCCCGTTCAACACGAATTATACTACAGCGACGCTCCGCCAGCCACCGGCGGGCTTCGCATTGCAGGGCAAACCACAGATCACGCACAAAAAAAGAGCAGAGCAAGACGCTCGTTTGATGCTCGACAGTGCTGCATCGTCTTGCTCTGCTCAAAGGCGCCCACCTGGAACGGATGAGCGGATTCACCCCGCCGCAGCGGCCTTGCGCGTCTCGGCCTTCACGGAAAATGTCAGATTCCCTTCATGCGCATCGACCAGAACGGTATCACCATCGCGCAGTTTCCCTTCCAGGATACGGGTGGCGATCTCGTCCTGGATTGATTTTTGTATTACTCTCTTGAGCGGCCTGGCCCCGTACTCCGGACTGAATCCCTCGCGCACCAGCAGCTCCTTCGCACCGTCGGTCAGCTCGACATCCATCCGCTTCTGCGCGAGGAGGTTCCTGAGCCTTATTACCTGGATGTCAACTATGGCGCGAATCTCCTCGTGGCCCAGCTTGTTGAACACTATGATGTCGTCCAGCCGGTTCAAAAACTCCGGTCTGAAGCTCGCGTTCACCGAGTCCATCACGCGCCGCTCGAGCTCTTCGCGCTCGCCCTCCCCCAGCTCGAGGATATACTGTGTGCCGACGTTCGAGGTCATGATGATCATCGTGTTCCTGAAGTCCACCGTTCTCCCCTGACCGTCGGTGAGCCGTCCATCATCCAGCACTTGCAGCAATATGTTGAAGACGTCGCGGTGGGCTTTCTCTATTTCGTCAAAGAGAATGACGGCATACGGCCTTCGCCTTATCGCCTCGGTCAGCGCCCCGCCCTCCTCGTAACCGACATAGCCGGGCGGCGCGCCTATCAGCCTGGCGACCGAGTGCCGCTCCATATACTCCGACATGTCGATGCGAACCATCGCGTCCTCATCGTCGAACAGAAACTCCGCCAGCGCCCGCGCGAGTTCCGTCTTGCCGACGCCCGTCGCGCCGAGGAACATGAAGGAGCCGATAGGCCTGTTGGCGTCCTGCAGCCCCGCCCTTGCCCGCCTTACCGCCTGCGATACGCTGGTTATGGCTGCATCCTGCCCCACGACGCGAGTTCCGAGCCGCTCCTCCATCTTCATCAGCTTCTCCGCCTCGCCCTCCATCAGCCGAGTAACCGGAATCCCCGTCCACGAAGCGACCACTCGCGCAACGTCGTCGTCGTCAACCTCCTCCTTCAACATGCAGTATTCGTTCTGCAGCTCTCCCAGATGCTCATTTTCCTCTTCAAGCTGCTTCTGGAGCGAGGGTATTTCACCGTATCGAAGCTTCGCAACCTCCTCCAGCTTGCCCTGTCTCTGGAGAAGCTCCGCCTGGGTTTTTGCCTCTTCGATTTTCTCCTTGATCTCGCGCATCTTGTGGATGGAATCGCGCTCCGCCTGCCAGTGCGCCCTCATCGCAGCGCTCTTTTCCTTCAGTTCCGCCAGGGTTTTTTTCAGCTCTTCGAGACGCTGCTTCGAGCCCTTGTCCGATTCCTTCTTGAGAGCTTCCCGTTCCACCTCCAATTGGATTATCTTTCTTTCGAGCAGGTCCAGCTCCGCCGGCATGCTGTCAATGTCTATCCGAAGCCTTGAACCCGCCTCGTCAATCAGGTCTATGGCCTTGTCGGGAAGGAAGCGGCCGCTTATGTATCTGCCGGAAAGCACACTCGCCGCCACCAGCGCCGAGTCCTTGATCTTCACCCCGTGGTGCACCTCGTAGCGTTCCTTCAGCCCGCGCAGTATGGCTATGGTATCCTCGACCGAGGGCTCGCCGATGTAAACCGGCTGGAACCTTCTCTCCAGCGCCGCGTCCTTCTCGACGTGCTTGCGGTACTCGTCCAGCGTCGTCGCGCCGATGCAC
>CAZUUK010000387.1:0-1929 GCA_964622675.1 uncultured Planctomycetota bacterium
GTCTTGGCACCAGCGCTTTACGCAGCTCAAGACGAGCTTGCCAGGACAATACCTCGTCCGCCACTCGTCATCGGACCACCTATTCGCAAACCATTCGTCACCCTTCCTCTCTTTGTCTGAAGGGTCAAGCCCAGGACAAAGGGTCTCACGGTACTTCGGAACGACCTGGTCTTTGACGGTGTCGCGAATCGCTGGATCGTCAAGTATCTGCCTGATCCGCGTCTCTACTTGCTCTGTGCTAGGCCTGGGTACTTCCGGGCGTGTGGCCCTCTCGCGATCCGCGGCCGCTTCTGCGGCTGCTCCAGCTATCACACCCGGGTCAAGCAAGTAGTTCTCTATCTCCTTACGCCCGAGAGAAAGCAATAGCAACCCCGGTTCATCAGAGTTGTGCTCATCGCACTGCTCCGCAAGGTCGTAATCATTGTCCGTTATGCAAGCTACCTTGGCCTGGACCTGAAAGGTCTCGCCCAGCAGCTTCTGGAAAGCCGCAAGATACTTCTTGTCTCCCTTCCCATCCGGGAGTCTACTGACGATAACCTCTGGATCACCGAACGGGCTCCGCGGGCCGGAAAGCGCGAACAGCTCCGCCAGTACACGTTGGTCCAGAGACCCCTCCACGAACAGTATCTTGTCCGCACCGTACGCGCGAATTGCATCAGCATTGCTAATAGCACCGAGGTCCACGAGGACTCGCCCGATCTCGCTGCAAGCCTTTCCCCGCTTCTGACCTCGGTCAACCCAGACCAGGCTCTCAACCGGAAGTTCAGCGATGAACTCGGGTGCATGCGTTGCCACAAACACTTGCACGTCGTTCTCGTCGGCGTGGTCCATCAGCATTCGTGCAACCTGCCTCTGCAGGTGTGCGTGGAGGTGTGCGTCCGGCTCGTCCAGCAGCAAGCACTTCGAGTTGGAGAACCGTAGGACAAAGGCGAGGCTTAGCAGTGTCAGTAGGCCCCCGCCGCTTGTGCTAATGTCAAATGTAGTTCCCTGCTCCTCCACTTCAAAGCGGATACGAGGGGGATTGTCGTGCGTCAGCCTTGGAGGGAGTATCGTTGCGGCTGGTAAATACTCCCGGAGCGTTTGAACGACCTTCTCCAACTCCTCTCCGACTCGATCCTCCCGCCGCCAGTATAACTGTGCGCGCCAGCACTCCGTTGTGCGACCCTGCATGAGCTTCTGCTCGAATTCAGGATAAGCGAGGAAGTCTTCGGTAGGGCTGATTCCCCCGGCGGCAGGAACATAGTCAGGCCGCAGCGCGAGCAACTGCTCTACTGTCTGTCGGTTCTCTGTCTCTCCAAGGTCTCCTTTCACGGACTCTCCGTTCCTCAACACATCTAGGACGTATCGCGTCGGCCCTTGGATTTCCAGCCGTATGCATACATTGTCGGACAACTGCGCAGAGATGTGGCACGGTTCCGATGTTTTCTTGTCCAACCATACAGCATCGGGATCAGCAAAACCGAGCCGGTTGATCGGTCCCCTGGGGTTGGAATCCCAAAGAGGGTTGCTGAAGTCCGGCCGCTCCCCATTCCCGAACGCGAACACCAAGATGTCGTGTAGCAGCCGCACGGCCTGAAGTATGCTTGTCTTTCCCCCGTTGTTGGGGCCGACAAGAGCCGTGAACTGCGAGCAGGGCACGACAAAATCGCTGAACCCCTTGAACGAGTGCAAGTGAATCTCTTCTATGACCATCTGCATTGCCTCCCACACCTGGCCCTGTGGCGCGCCCCGGTTCTTGGCGAGCACCAAGGCGCCTCAGGGCTGCGGAGAATACCTCCGCGCAACGGACCATTCCCGGAGAGAGCGTGCCCGTTTACCCGTCCTCTTCGTCCCTGCCCAGCGCCGCGGCGATGAACTCCCTGAACAGCGGGTGCGCGCGGTTGGGGCGCGATTTGAACTCGGGGTGGAACTGCGAGGCGATAAAGAATG
>CAZUUK010000388.1:0-1925 GCA_964622675.1 uncultured Planctomycetota bacterium
AGAGGGATGACTCATCGGCATGCAGAACCATTGGATAGCCCAACCGGAACTTTCTAATGACCACAGCCCCCTCGGGGGGCCTTCCTATTGAGTTTCTGTTGCGGAAAGTCTTTTGGGCTGATCGGTGGGTTGAGCGGGATTGCATAAAAAGGACGCATCCTTATCCTTTGGGTGTCAATTCCACAAAGGAGCCCAAGGAGAACAAGGATGCGTCGAATACGAGAAGCCGTATTGTCGTTCGCCACCAGCGATGACCATCTGCCCAAGACGGTACGCGAATATCGCGCCAAGTACAAGGGGGTGAGCCGAATTCTGGACGACCATCCGGGAGTCCTGGATCTGGCACATGAGGACCTCAAGAAACTTTCCCAGGGGGGCCGAAAGGGGCGCCGTGGTGACTTCACCTCGGAAACGCTCTTGCGGGCGTTGATCGTTCATGCGATCGAGGGGCTGTCGTTCCGGGAGACGGTGGTGCGGATCGCCGACAGCGAGTTCCTTCAGGACTTCCTGCGGACGCGAAAGCGGGCGGTGATGGACCATACGTTCCTGAACCGGTGCTTCCGGGCGATTCGGCCGGCAACGTGGCGACGGATCAACAATCTGTTGGGACAGCAAGCCGTTTCGGAGGAGGTCATCGAACCGGCGACGATTCGTGCGGACACAACGGTGGTGGAAACGAATATTCACTGGCCGACCGACTCGTCGCTGTTGTGGGACACGTGGCGGGTGGCGTCACGGTGTTTGAAACGGGGTCGGGCGATCGTTCCAGAGAGTTGCCCGCACCGCTTCCACGACCAGAAGGTCAAGCGTCTGCACCTGTTCATAACCCGTTATGCCAAGAGCCCTTCGAGAGAGCGTCAGCGCAAGGTAAAGGGGAGGTTTCGGGTGTTGATCCCGCGGGTGGCGTGGATTGTGGAGGTGGCTACAACCTTCTGCGAGCTGGCGTCGTGCTGCCGAGAGATCGAAGTCCGGGCCGTGGCTGACGAGTTGCGGCGCTTCCTGCCGTCGATGAGGAAGGTGGTCCAGCAGGCGCGGCGAACGCAGGTGGAGGGGGAGACGGTCCCGGCGATCGAGCGGGTGTTCAGTATCTTTGAGCCACATACCGAGTTGATCAAGCGGGGCCGACGGGAGAAGCCGGTCGAGTTCGGGCATAGCGTACTGTTGTGCCAGACGGCAGAGAAGTTCATCACGGATTACGAGGTTTTCGCCGCGCGTCCTGCCGACAGCACGTTGACCAAACAGGTGATTGAACGCCACGAGAACCTTTTCGGCGCGCGGCCGGAGGTCGTGGCCGCGGACAAGGGCTTCTGCCCGGCAGAGGAGGTCTACAAAGAGTTGAAAAAGCTTGTGGGCACGCTGGCGATCCCGCGGCGGATGCAAGACTTTGCCGACAAGATCATGAGCATGTGGCAGTCGTTCCGGGCGGGACTCGAAGGGACGATCTCGGGCCTAAAACGGGCGTTTCGGCTGGCGCGGTGTTATTATCGTGGATTTAAGCATTTCCAGTCGGCCATTGGGTTGGGTGTGTTCGCCCACAACTTGATCGTACTGGCAAAGCAAGGCATGACGTGACACAACAGAAGTGAGGAAACCAACTCGTTCACGAGATTGGCATGGAAGACCGCGCGCCGAACGCCTCCGCAGACGGTCTTGGGCAACTACAAGGCCGCAACGTATAGGCATCAAGGCAATATAAACCTCCATTGACCTATAAGTCAGCCTCTCGCGCCGGCAGAACGACGGACAAAACACGCTTTCCGCAACAGAAACTATTTAGCAGCTGCACTCTGACGATGACCTCTGCTGGCTTGTTCCGGCAGATGCCAGCACCTTTCTCGCCAGTTGCTCGCCGTGGCTTTCCTCCGCCGCCCGACGGACGATTGGCTCGACCGTGGCGACCCCATTGGCCACCAGCCTCGCGCGCA
>CAZUUK010000389.1:0-1921 GCA_964622675.1 uncultured Planctomycetota bacterium
TCCTGTTCGAAAGTTTAAGAATGGCCAAGATAAAGATGCTGGCGATCCTTTCGGCCATCCTTGCGGCCATCGTCGCGACTTGTTGGATTTTCTATGAGGCGAAGGAAGCCGGCCGTTACTTGGACACGTATGGAGCCAGGGTGGCCCTCTGTCAGGCCCTAGGTCAACATTCATGGAAGGGCGGAAAGGACGCTCTGACCGACGAAGCCCTCAGGAGGCTTCTGGCTGAAGTGGCTGACCGCTACAGCCCTGCGCGCGACCTTGAGCTTGAATGTAGTCAACAGGGTGTGCCATTGGACGGGTGGGGCAACCCGTTCTCCCTTCGGGCGCTGCCCATGGAGGGCGTGAAGGATACGTACGTATTGGAGATACGAAGCCCCGGGCCTGATGGTAGGCTGGATTCACGAGACGACTTAACGGGCGCGAACTCGGCAAGGAGCACAGTCATATATGCCGTGGAGGACCGTACGCATTCAAGTGGCTGGTGGGTGTTCATGTTCATGGAGGGTAGGCTCTACTGCAAGGTGCAGCAAAAGGAGCCTCCAGCAAGTGAAGTTTATTTCCTGGGTTTTGCTGAGATATCACCTGCCCTGAGGCATCAGATTGAATACCTTAAGGGTGCCGAGGTAGCCTCCGCCCTGAACGAGCATGCGCCTTCTTCGGCAAGGCGCTTCGTTATACCTACGGACGGGACGAAGCCGATTATTGAGACGCCTCTGGGCATGGACAATGCGCGGGTTCGCCTAGCATTACAGGCAGTTCGCGACGCTTGCTCGAATGAGCAACGCCGAGCCAAGGACACCATGAGCGAGTGCAGTCTAAGCAACTGGTGGTCCGATATCGAGTTTTCGTTTCAGCAGCGATACCCGCGCTTTGCCAAATGGCTGGAACGTAGGAACCCTAATAGGCAAGGTCTCGCTGAGACACCAAGTGTAGATTAAGTATGAGCACGTGAATCTAGCAGCGCACCCATGTACCGAAAGCGTTAGGCGGCATCAAGTAGGGAATTCCGGGGACGCAAAACCGTTTTCCGTTCCTGCGGCGGGTGGCGCGCCGACTGGACCGGCGGCTTGTCCCTGGCACCGCCGACCGGCCGAGGAGGGAGGAGGAAAAATAGTTTTGTGTCCCCAGATAACCCCTTGGGGAGCGCACTACTGTCGGGATGTCAGTACGACCCGTACGCGCATCTCTATGCTACGGAGCGTCCCGAGAAGTCTGACCTGGTTGGCGTTTGGGTCGGGGAGTTCAACGGGTCGGCGAAATGGGATGGACTGGACAAGCAGATCCCGGGGACCTTTCGGCTGGAATTGGCGGCCGATGGGTCGTTCGTTGGCACGAGGGTAAGTGTTACCATGTCCGGGTCCGAGCGCCGCTCGGGGAGTGGATCATGGACTATCGAAAAGGACCTTCAGGGCTGGTGGATCCTGGGACTGGATTACGAGGGGGCCCCTGGCGAGATGGATGTTTATGATGGGATGGCCATTCTTGGCAATGAGGCGCCGTACGTATTGTTCGATTCACTGAGCGACCCCGATCTGGGCCGGGGAGTGATCTACAGGCGAGAGGATGCGAAGCACGCCGGCTAGCGATTGTGTTTGGCTCGCGCAGGCACCCCTAAGAACTTTTGCGGCAAGGGCTTTTTGAGGTTGATTTATTTCACGATGGACGCGCATAGGAGGCGCTTACGCAGCCACATAAAAGGCGGAGCTTCGGGGGGGGACAGGATTTGATTGAGTCGGACCTGCCAGTTTGAGGCGGGCTCACCAGAAATTACTCGCCAAAGGAACTAACCCATGAAACCCACCTGTCTTCATCCCACGTTCCGCCGCGCAGCCGTCGCCGTCCTCCTGGCCGCGGCCGCTCTCGCAAGCGCGGGTGAGGTCCTCGCTAGTCCGCCCAGCGCTGACCCGCCCACCGACGC
>CAZUUK010000390.1:0-1920 GCA_964622675.1 uncultured Planctomycetota bacterium
GCCATGCACTGTCTGCCTGTCCCCCTGCTCCTTCATCCACTCGTCGAGCATACTGGCCATCTCGGCGATTTGCTCTTGGTAGGCCGGATTGCGGGCGAGGTTGCTCTGCTCCGCTGGGTCCTTCGCCAGATCATAGAACTCGACCGCCGCCCGTTCGTAGTACCGGGCGGTGATTGCCGCGGCCCTCTGATCGCTCTTCGCGGCCTCGTCCCAGGAATCCCAGTAGGCGCCTGCGCCATCCTTACGGTCCCGATCCGAAGCGTTGGTGTGGTAGCAGTCGGGAAGGAGGTTCCGGATGTACTTGAACCGCGAAGTGCGGACCGAGCGAATGGGATAGACGCCGCTGTGCGTGGTGTAGATGACGTCGCGGTGTTCCGTTGCTTCGCCGAACAGCACATCCGCGAACGACTCCCCATCGATGTCCTCGGGGACCTCGCCGCCGGCCAAATCGATCAGCGTCGGCATCACATCCACCCAGCTCACCATGGCATTCGTACGCACGCCTGCCTCGATCCTGCCGGGCCAGCGGACAATCAGCGGCACGCGAATGCCTGCATCGTACAGATTCCATTTGGCGAAGGGCCACTGGGCTCCGTTGTCGGAGCTGTACAGAAACAGATAGTCATCGGAGCCGAGATACGCTTGAGCCATCTCGTCAACTTGTCCCATGAGGGAATCCATGGCGGTGACATCGGTGAGATACCGCGCCCAGTGCTCTCGGGTTTCCGGAGTATCGATCAAGTAGTCGGGCAAGATGACCTCGTCCGGATCGTAGGTGCTCTCCTTGCTCCAGGCCACGTGGGGGCGATGGTCCCCCACCACCAGGCACAGCGGCTTATCGCTGGTGCGGTTCTCCAAGAAGCTCTTCACCAACCCGGGATACCGTTCCGGGTGGCTCTTCAGCCCATCGTCTTCCCAATGATCAAAGCCAACCATATCCGCCAATGCCTGCGCGTGCCAGCCGCCATGCTGCAGCTTCCCGAATGCCGCAACTTCGTAGCCCACGTCTTGCAGGGCTCTCACCATGGTCTGGGTTCCAGCCCGGGGCGCCTGGCCGTTGTTCTCGCAACCGTTGCGTGCCGGCATGAGTCCGCTGAACAGCGCGGAACGGCTGGGCATGCACGTGGGCGAGGCAACGAAGGCCTGGTCGAAGACCATGCCGCTGCCCGCCACTGTCTCCATCGTCGGTGTTCGGGGCATGCCCCCCGTAAACTGGTCCAGTGGATATGTTAGGATCTCCCGGACAAAGGGAGGTTGCTTATGAAGAGGAAGCGATTCACGAACGAGCAGATCATCCGGATTCTGAAGCAGGCGGAGCGGGAGGACAAGACGGTTGCGCAGGTGTGCCGGGCGCACGGGGTGTCGGAGAACAGCTTCTATCGGTGGCGGCGCAAGTTCGGGGGGCTGAGCGTCCCTGAGCTGCGGCGGCTGCGGGAGCTGGAGCGGGAGAATGCGCGGCTCAAGCGCATCGTGGGGGAGCGGGACCTGGAGATCGACGCCATGAAGGAGGTACTGTCAAAAAACTGGTAAGCGCTCCGCAGCGCCGGCAGGGGGTGGATGGGCTCAAGGCCGAAGCGGTGTCGGAGCGGCGCTCATGTGTGCTGGTGCGCATCGGCCGCTGCAGCTATCGGTACGTGCCGCACCCCCGAGATGACCGCTGGCTTACGGAGCGCCTGCAGAAGTTGGCCAAGAAACACAAGCGCTACGGGTATCGGCGTGCCTGGGCCACCTTGCGGCGCGAGGGGCACCGGATCAATCACAAGCGGGTGTACCGGGTGTGGAGGGCCCAGAGGCTGTCGCTGAACAGACGTCGCCGCCGGAAGCGGCGCCGAGCCGGCGGATCGGTGCCCTGCCGGGCCCAGTATCCGAACCATGTGTGGACATACGATTTCATCCACGATGCGTGCCTGTGTGGCCAGA
>CAZUUK010000391.1:0-1910 GCA_964622675.1 uncultured Planctomycetota bacterium
ACATAAATTTCATGTAACCTTCCTTCACATGATGCATTTGCGTTATATCTTGAGAAATAAATAGATCCATTTTCTGTGATACTGCGTAGTGTTTCGGAACCATCAGAATTTATTGTCGAAAATATTCGAACAGGCTCCGTCCAATCATCGCCTGATCGCTCGATAAACCAAATATCACCCCTTGAATCAAAGAAGAGTTTATTTCCGTCATGGGAGAAAACAGGGTTTCTAAAACTGAATCCTTTATTAGAAAAAATGACTTCTGGCTCAGTCCATCGACCGTTTATAATTTTCATGGAATTTATTTCAAAGTACCGTACTCCATTGGGTTTCCCTGACCAAAAGACTTCACTTTTATCAGGGGAAAATATTGCAGCACTATGCTCAAAATAATCTTCTCTGGAAATAATTCCAGGTGCAAATAACTCAGGCTCATCTTGAACAGTTTGGCTCATCTTGAACAGTTTGGGCCTTCCTGCGCGAGGCGGTTTGTTGTGGCACAGGGGTTTCCGGGGTTCGGACGGGGTCTGACGCTCGGTTTGTAGTGCCACAGATGCGCAAGCCGATGTCCGCGATAGCGCTACTGTACTCTTGCTAAAGCCTCCATCGTCTCCCAGATTCATGTAGTGCTGCTACTCGGGAGGCGCTCATGTTTGCCCGCACCAAGAGATCCGGCCGCCACGAGTACCTGCAGATCGTCCACAACGACCGGGTGGATGGCAAGATCCGCCAACGCGTGATCGGGACGCTGGGGCGCCTGGACCGGCTCCGGGAGTCCGGCGACCTGGGCCGCCTTCTGTCCTCGCTCAGCCGCTACGAAGAGCACACCGTGGTGCTCACGGCCCATCAGCGGGGCGAGCTGGCCGAGGCCCGCACGAGGCGCATCGGCCCGGACCTGGTCTTCGGGCGGCTGTGGGAGGAACTCGGGATCCGCTCGGTGCTGGAGGAACGGCTCGGGACCCGGCGCTTCGAGTTCAACGTGGAGCGGGCGGTCTACCTCACGCTCATCTTGAACAGTTTGAAAAGTGAAGTACTTGTAGATCAATGAGTTACGGGGACGGGAAAAAGGCTTGGCACTACACTCCCTTCCGTGTGGGGGTTGGAATCGTTCATCCGCGGTCCCAGCCCTGGTCGGTAGGCTCGACGAAGCGGACGGTGGGCCCGAGGGCGACGCCCGCGGCCTGGATCGCCTTGCCGGCCTCGCCTTCGGTGCGGCTGCGGAGGATCAGGGCGTCGTGGTCGGTTTCGACGTAGATCTCCTCCAGGGCGTCCACGTCGTCCTTGAGGCGCTTCCACTCCGGCGCCCAGCCGCGGGCCGCCAGGCGCCGCTCCAGTTCGCTCAGGAGAACGAGGGCCAGGAAGCTGGAGAACACGTGGCCCCGGAGCGCCGTGTCGGCCTGGTGGTAGATGGGCCGGGTCTCGAGTACCGACTTCACGCTCCGGAACAGGCTCTCCACCCGCCAGAGCTCCTTGTACTTCAGCGCCACCTCGGCCGCGTCCATCTCCAGGTCGGTGGTGAGTACCCACATGCCGTCGTAACGGGCCTCCTCCCGAACCTTGTTCTCGTCGATCTCGAAGTGACCTGCGGCACGTGTCTTCAGGTACCGCCGGTAGCCCTTGTTGCCTACCAGCGACTTGTCGCCCCGGCGGAGTTGCTGCTCCAAGGCCGCCAGAATCGCTTCGCGCGCCCTTCGGTCCGCCGCCGCCTGCTCCCCGTTGAGGCACACGATATAGCGCCGCTCCCCGACCCAGACTTCCTTCACCTTGAGCGGCGCCGGATCTTTCTTCGATTCCCGGGGCCCACGCACCACCCGGTAGCGCCCGGGCCGGGAGAGCACCGCGTCCCTGACCTCCTTCACCCTGCGCATACGGGCTCCCAGGATGTAGTAGTGCACGCCCCGGTCCCTGCC
>CAZUUK010000392.1:0-1899 GCA_964622675.1 uncultured Planctomycetota bacterium
ACCGGCTTTTTGCCGAAAAAGCGGGTTCCCCGCAAGCCGTTCGTGCATAATCCGGCTTAGGCGTGCGCGATAGAGCGTAGTTGCCACGAAGGGCGGCGCGGCTCTCGTGGAGGCCGCGCCGCCCGCTATTGTCCGGCTTTGCCAACATGGGTCTGGCTACTCGACCTGGATCTTGCGCCCAACCTCCTCAGGCCTCTCCGCCTTCTTAGCGCGCACCTCCAGTACGCCGTTCTCCATCTTGGCCGTGATCTGCCCCTCGTCAACGTCGGCAGGCAGTGCGATGCTCCTGGCGAAGGTCCCGTAGCGCAGTTCCCGGCGGAAGTACCCCTCTTCCTTGACTTCATCCTCCCGCTTGCTCTCCGCGCGCAGGGTCAGCGTGTTCTCCTGGAGGGTGACCTCAACTTCTTCGCGCTTGACGCCGGGCATTTGGGCCTTGACTATGACTTCGTCGTCGGTCTCGTACACATCCACCGGAGGCCCGTACTCAGCTTCCTCAGCGGCCCACGGCATTGGCCAGCCTCGTTCCAACTCGCTGAACAGATGCTCCATCATGTCCCACGGCCGTCCAGCCAGTGGTCTACGACGCCATCTGATAAGTGACATTTTCGTGCTCATCTCCCTCTAGGCACGATCGCTTGCGATACCCGATCATGCCTATTAGTGTCATTGGCTAAACTTAGCCTACATTATAGCTGTCAGCCTATCTAATGTCAAGGCCTAAGGCTAAGTATTTCCAGAAAATCTCCTCTCGCTGCGGGGGGAAGTTCATACAAGAGCATGGTGCCCCCCGCAGTACCACGGGGCTAGGTTGATCATTCACCCAGCGATTTGATCACAACGCCGAGGCTCGCCCACACAGCAAGAAAGACCACAAAGTTAAAGGTGCCGTGGAGCACGAAGCCAGGCACGATACTTTTCGTGCGCAGACGAAGCCACCCAAACAACAGCCCCCATAAGAGCCAGCTGATCATGGGTGGACTCGCGGCGCTAACCGTTATGGTACCTGATTTCGTCGCATCTGGCGGCGATGCCATGTGCTCTGGAATATGTATTGCCAGGAAAGCGAGCGCCTGCGTAGAGTTGGGCAGGCGCGCTTGCTTGTCCCTAGGCCAGCCGTTGAGCTCAGAGCGTGAGATTGAGCTCAAGCCAAGTGCGGACCGACAGCAGCGCTCAGAACACTGGCCCGCCTTATGCCGCCAGGGCTGAGGTATGCAGGTGCGTGGCAGTTGTGGGTGGAAGGGCACCTTGTTGAAGCGTAAACAGAGATGGCACGCGCGAGCAGGTCAAAGATGAAGCTCAGCCTTGTGACGTACAATCACGGTCAGCAACGCAACGGTGTACTCGCCTGACCGAGAGGAGTCGCAGGTGTTACCTGTAGAAGGAGATGTATTGGCACCCCCGCCCATCCAGACATATCTCGCGGTCCACTTTAGTGAGGAGCTGTCAGCGGGCGAGCCCAGTGTGTGTCGCTTCCGGTGCACAGGCGCGACCCGTCCGGTGCTCCCAAGGGAGGCAGAAAAATGCGCATAGTCAACTCGTTCCTACCAATGATGGTCTTGCTCGGTACGCTAGTGGTGCTCACCGGCTGCCAGGCTGGGGCTGAAGAGGAGGCCATCGCGCCGGGCAAGTTCATCCCCACGTACGCCATCAAGTACGCCGGCTGGCAGAGTTGGCCGCCGGCCGAGGAGGCGGCACGCTTCGACCTGATTGATGGCCAGGGCACTGTCGGGGACGCCACGGCACTCGCTTCAGAGCATGGCAACACTTGGCAGACGCTAAAACACCTCAACCCTCACATCATTATTCTACTGTACGAAATGGGGCCACACGAGTACGTGGACACTACGTCGCACCAGCTTCCAGGGGGCTGGAACTTCGTCAAGGCTGAGCATGGTATTG
>CAZUUK010000393.1:0-1889 GCA_964622675.1 uncultured Planctomycetota bacterium
AAAAGTCCAGGGGCCGTGCAGACGGGAGTATTTGGATATGCCGAGCTGCATCCCGCGTCCACACGCCCGAGAGGTCTCCATCAACAATACAACTTTAGGTGTCTTTGCCATATTTCTATTTATCCACTCTGATGCGTTGAAAAACGGCTTGAAAAGCCGTATCCATTCCAGGCATCAGGTCAGCAATCGGTCTATGCCCGCACAGGCAAGGTCTGCAAACCGGTCGGTGACAATGAAAACAGTTGATACAATAGCCTTAGACGCAAGTCTTTGTCAAGCTTTCTGCGCGAAAAGTCAAGACTTTGGCGCGAAATGGCGTTTACAGAAAGGGACCAAAATGTTACACTTAGGTCGAAATGGGCGTATTGTCCGAGAGATAAGTAATCAAGATTCGCACCCCTCAGGCCTTTTAAATGAAACCAGAAGAGGTCAAAATTAAAAAACCAGGGTTTACATTAGTTGAACTTTTGGTGGTAATTGCGATAATTGCGCTGCTTATGTCGATATTGATGCCGGCCCTGGCACGAGTCCGCAAGCAGGCAAAGAACGTTCTTTGCCAGTCAAACCTCAAGCAATTGGGCGCTTGCTATTCGATGTACGCCGGGGACTGGGACGGCAAATTCATGCAGGGCTGGGCTCAGGGAGCACGTAATTTGCACACTGATATGTGGATGGAAGCGCTGCGAACATACTACGGCAATCAGCACGAGGTTCGAATGTGTCCAACCACCACCAAAACAGGGACGGAGGTAGTAGATGGCTGGTGGTGGGGAGGATTAGGCACCTTTATTGCTTGGGGCACGTTTGAAGGCGAGAATTGCGGCGAAGCCTGGAGCTGGCCAGCGGTGACGACATGTGATTACGGAAGCTACGGCGACAACGGATACATCAACGACCCCCCGCCGGAGGTGGAGGTCAGCCAGGATTCGCTCACTGAGTGGTGCTGGAGGCGCGCCGACGTCAAAGGTACGGGTAACATACCACTTATCCTGGATTGCCAGTGGTATGGCGGCTGGCCGCGACACAACAACGAGCCTCCAACGTTCGACGGTCAGGCCTGGAATCAGCCCGAGACTGACATGATGAGACGGTACTGCATCAATCGGCACGATGGCTACGTAAACGGCGCGTTTCTCGATTACTCTGTCAGGCGGGTCGGACTTAAGGAACTCTGGAAAATCAAGTGGCACCGAAGATTCGACCTGGACGGCGGACCGACAAGGGCAGAGTTCGACGAGCAAGTCTGGATGAGACCATTTAAGAATTACGATTAAAAGTAATTGCTCAAGAACAATGACCATCTTAATGGGTAAACAGAGACTTCTAAAACGCCTGGACGGGAAATCTCTGCCTAAGGCAGGCGCTTTCACATTAGTTGAACTTTTGGTCGTAATCGCCATTATTGCGCTGTTGATGTCGATATTGATGCCCGCTCTGGCACGGACGAGACGACAGGCAAAGGCTGTTGTTTGTCTGGCACAACTGCGCCAATGGGCACTGATTTGGCAGATGTACACATCGGACTATGAAGGCTATTTCAACGCCGGCGACTTTGGCAGCAGCTTTGAGTGGATGGAAACCATTCAGCCATACACCAAGGAGAAAGACCTGTTCTGCTGCCCGATGGCCGTCAAACGCAGCGAGCTGTGGCTGGGGGTGATGGGCACAACGAACTCCACCTGGGAGTGGACGTATCCGTCCGGCGAGTATTTCTTGGGCAGCTACGGGATAAATGAGTTCTGCTTTGACCCCCCTGCTTCGATGAAGGAACTTTGGAAGCATCCGGTGACACTTAACTGGAGGCACATTAATCATAAGAACACCGGTAATATACCGATGTTAGTTGATGCCGCGTTGGCCGGAGGCTCCCCGAACCACTCTGACCAGCA
>CAZUUK010000394.1:0-1888 GCA_964622675.1 uncultured Planctomycetota bacterium
TTCTTGCCGTAGGTATGTATCCCCCTGCGCGCCGCCCAGCGGGCCACGTCCGGCCACAGCGTGCTCTGGGAGAGTGCGCACAGCATACCGGTAACGCCGCCGCCAAGCCCGCCATGCGAGGTGAGCTGCATTGCCCCGCCTGTGTCGCCAAAGTCGCGGGTGCTCTGCCCGTTTGGGGAGATGAGATACACCAGGCACCTCGTCAGCTTTTCCAATCGTCCCCCCGCAACGCCGAACGGATCCCCGCCGCCCTGCACCTTTTGTATGGCCAGCGCGGCGAACATGTTGGGGGTCACACCGAAGCCTAGGTACGACACCGTTTCACCACTCTGCCCGTTGGGGTCAATGATAATCTCCATTCCTGCTTCAAGGGCCTGGTTGAATCGTGCTATCCAGTCCTTTGCATACCGGTTCTCACCGTACATCGCCGCACCTGAAAGCCCGATAGAAGCCCGGAACCATCCGCCCCAGTTGCCCAAGCCGTAGAACGTTTTCGTGTTAAGAAACGACTGCACATACATAAGGTGCGCGTAGCGGTCCAGCGCAAGGCGAAATGCCAGACGGTCCTTTTCGTTCATGCCGCTGTAGGCGAGGTCGTACGCCGCAGCCATTGCCGTGGTCTTGATCGACGTGCCGAGGGTCTGGTTGTGGATGTACGTCGGACTGTTCTTCCTCAGTTTGTAACCGGGGATCCGGTCCTCGGGCTTCACGATCCACTCGGTCGGGTATCCCCAGGTGCGCCATCCCGCGACCCGGCTTCCCTTCTTGCCGGCGATCTCGGCCCATTTCCTGTCGCCCGACATGCGCCACCGCAGTCCGTTCGCGCCGATTTCCCAGCACATGCGCTGGTTCGCAATGTACGGGTTCAGCTTCTCGAATTTCGTCAGCGATTTCAGCTCCTTCTGGTACTGCTTGTCGCTCATGGGTTTGCGCGGGTCATCCTTTTTGCAGAAACCGTAGAGCACCGCTTTGCCGAGCTCCGTTTTCATGAGCTCATCAGGGTCGGGACAATTGAACATCGACTCGGGCTTCCTTCCCGGCATGCCGGCGAACGGGTCCTCGCGCTTCTCTGCGATAAGCACTCCCCTGACGTTTCTCCGGCTCTGGTCTATTTCAAACCGGGTCTCGGTCTGATCTTCCGGGATCTCTATCCAGTAGCAGAAATCCCGGCTCTGGCCTTTTAATCTCCCGGAAAACACCCAGTCCGGAGCTATTTCGCCGGGGGGGAATTCCACCCACTCCTCGCCCGCCTTGTAGCGGGCCAGTACGGGGTGGCCTTGCTGCACCCAAGTGATACCGTACGCAAAGATATACCGTCCGCCTTTGGGGGTCCTGAGCACGAAGGATATTTTCTTGTCGGTGATCACGTAATCGTGTGCCGCGCGTGTGTCCTGCGGATCGGTCCATATCTCCACATAATCGAGGACCTTTCCTATATCCTCCTGCATGGCCGTACCGAACCAGGTGCCGGGCTTGCCCACCACATTAACCTCATCTTCTGAGGCACGGAACGTTATGAGCCGCTCAGCCAGAGCGTCAAGATCAGGACCCGGTTCCTGTGTCCGGGCCGCTTCAGCAACCGTATCGTTATCCTGCGCTTCGGTCTGCGCGCACGCGCAGGCCAGCAGCCACATCGAAGCCACAATCACCGCCAAAAGAGCCGTTCCTGTTCGATTCATCGAGTTCTCCTTTAAACCGACATTTCCCATCTATGAAAGTGGACTGTCAAGTCTCGTTTTCCGCCTGCGGCGCATCCGCACCGGCGGATTATTCATCCTTGTTGAAATCGCCCGGAATCAGGTCCCTTCTCGCCTCCACGTGCCCATCCATGAACGCGATGTTCGATTTCTCGCCGGTATGTCCGTAGAAGTCGACGGGCGTCGAGCCT
>CAZUUK010000395.1:0-1887 GCA_964622675.1 uncultured Planctomycetota bacterium
GGAGGCGGTGGAGTTCGAGTATGAGCTCGAGTACTCGGAGGAGGCGTATCCGGCGGAGGCCGGGTACTTTCACGCGCGGTGGCGGGAGGAAAGTCCGCTCAGGCCGGGAGAGGATTACTGCGTTTTGGATACGCGGGGGAGGGGGCACTACGTGGGGTGCGTGGTGACTTTTTCGAGCGTCGGGTGGGGGTCGCCGTACAGGGAGAAGTTCGTGCGGGGATACCTGGAGGGGGATGCGCGGTTCTACGCGGATGATATACGGACGCCAGTGGTGGCGAGCACGGGGACGGAGGAGTATTTCAACTGGGGCTGGTACGATACGATTAAGCACGATGCGACGTTTTGCTATCCGACGCACGGGTATCCGCTGCACCTGGTTGCGGAGGAGGATCATTCGGTGATGTACCGGTTCCACGTGTCGGACCTGGTGCCGTATTACAGGTCGTTCAGGTTTGATCTGGAGCACGGGCCGGAGGGGAGGACGGAGGCGAGGTACTCGGGGGCGGCGTTCTTCTACCAGAGGGATGAGGCGGGGCTGCTGCTGACGGATGAGGTTGACGTGGGGAACGGCGAGTCGGAGCAGGCGCATGGATATTCGTGCGAGGGGATGGTTGAGGAGGTCGAACGGACGCTGCCGTACGAGGGGAGCTATCAACTGGCGGCGACGGAGGATGCCGCTTGCGATCGGGCGCACGTGGTGAAAGACCGGGGGCGGGTGTGGGAGAAGTGGTGTGAGTTTAAGGTGAAGATAGGCGCGGAGAATAAGGGGGTCAAGCTGAGGCGGCGGAGCTACTACGGGTTTGAGGCGAAGGGGGATCTGGTAGTAGAGCGGGAGGAGCCGATATGCACGCCGGCGCAGAGGGTGAGGGTGGAGGTGGATGGGCAGAGGGTAGGCGAGTGGAGTTTGCCGGAGCGGCACGCGCGGGCGACGTGGCTGGACAGCGATTTCGAGATTCCGGCGGAGGCGACGAGGGGGAAGGATGAGATAAGGGTCAGGCTTGTGAGTGAAGATGGGAGGAGGTGGGATGAGTATACGTATTGGGCCTATAGCTACGTGAAATGAGGCGGGGTTATTTGAGTTCGAAGACGATGTCGCCGGGGCTGCTGGGGCTGAAAGTCTGCTCCTGGGCGAGGTCGTCTTTCAGGTCGTAGGCGACGCTGTAGACGATGACTCGTTCTTCTGTTCTCATGTATTTGAGGGCCTCGCAGAGGGAACGAAGCTGGAGTAGACGTTTCCGCATGCGGTTTTTCTTCTCGAATTGAGAGTATGCTCTGGTCCCGAGTATTATATGCAGGAGAGCTTGGACTGCGTCAGCTAATCTGTGAGGCAGCGCGTGTTTGTGCGTAAGTATCCCTTGACAATGCATTTGGGTTGATTCAATTTGGTGCCTGGGAGAGATGATGAAATCTGTCGGGCTAAGGAGGAGGTGAGATTGAGCAGGAAGCTGGTGTCGCGGAGGATCGGGGGGGAGTTTTTTGACAAGAGGGGGGATACGGTTTTTGCGTGGCTGGGGATGGCGGGTGTAGGGATCAATGCGAGGGGGACGGTGATTCTGATCGATCCGCTTTTGGTGGTCGAGGAGAAAGACGGGAGGATGGTGAGCGAGACGGGGCATCCGATGAGAATTTCGCTTCCGATTGAGGCGAAAGATGTGCCGAGGGTTGATGCGGTGATGTATACGCACGCGGATTTAGATCATTGTGCGCCGCCGACGGTGGAGATACTGAATCGGCTGGGGCCGGTGTTTGTAACGCCGGGGCGGGTGGTCTCAAAACTGCGGGAGACGGGGGTGCCAAAGGAGCGGATGATCGCGGCGAGGGATTTTGAGAAGGTGAGGATAGGGGAGGTGGAGGTGGAGATTACTCCGGCGCTGCACGATTATCCGG
>CAZUUK010000396.1:0-1886 GCA_964622675.1 uncultured Planctomycetota bacterium
CAACGGCGAAGTGGACGTGCTTTCTGTTCCCGGAGAAGGAGCCCGTTTCATAGTCCGATTGCCGTTGGCGGAGGCAGCCGGTCTGGAGCCGTTGGAAGGCCACACCTCCGGTGCCAGTGCCGCAATTCGGGTCTTGCTGGTGGAGAGAGACGGTCGGGCCGCAGCCCGCAAGGTTGAGGCGCTGGCAGAAGCCGGGGTGGATGGGATCATCGTCGAGACGATGGAGGCTTTAGAAGAGCTTAGGGCGGCGGTGGAGGCGGCGAAGGAGACGGCGCCGGAGCTTGCGGTAGTTGCTTCGATGAGGTTCAAGGAGGACGTGAGGGGGGATGATTATCATAGTATGATGGGGGTGAGCATACCGGAGGCGGTTAAGGCGATGAGTGAGGCGGGGGCGGACGTGATAGGGTCTAACTGCGGGAACGGGCCGAAGGAGATGGTGGGGGTGATCGAGCGGATGGCGGAGCTTAGCGATTTGCCGATACTGGCGGAGCCGAATGCGGGGATGCCGAAGCTCAAGGAGGGGCGCGAAGTGTACGAGCTGGGCGCGGAGGAGATGGCGAGCTACGTTGAGCCGCTCGTGCGCGCCGGAGCGCGTATAGTGGGAGGGTGCTGCGGGACGACGCCGGAACACATATCGCTGATGAGGCGGGAGCTCGAGAGAATAGGAAGGGGGTGCTGAGGGCGGTGAGAGACATAGACGAGGTGAGAAGACTTTTCCCGGTGACGCGGAACTGGATTTTTATGAACCATGCGGCGACGTCGCCGATGTCGCTGCCGGCGACGAGTGCGATGATTTCGTGGGCGTCGAGCATTGCGGCGAACGGAGGCACGCAGAGCAAGGTGTGGGGACAGGGGATAACGGAGAGCCGGGCTGCGGCGGCGAGGCTGCTTGGGTGCTCGGCGCGAGAGGTGGCGTTCGTGCAGAATACTTCGCTGGGGGTGAGCCAGATCGCGTGGGGGCTGGAGCTGGAGCGAGGCGACAACGTTGTGAGCGATAACGCGGAGTACCCGGCGAACGTGTATCCGTGGATGGCGCTGGTGGACGCGAAGGGTGTGGAGCTTCGGCACGTGAAGGAGCGTGAGGACGGGCGTATTCCCGCGGAGGATATAATCGAGGCGTGCGACGAGCGGACGCAGGTTGTGGCGGTGAGCTTTATTCAGTTTGCGACGGGATACAGGATGGGTCTGGAGGAGATAGGGGAGTTCTGCGCGGAGGAGGAGATATTCTTTTTCGTTGATGCGGCGCAGGGGCTTGGGGTGATGGAGCTGGACGTGAACGCGCTGGGAATAGACGCGCTGGCGGCGTGCGGTCAGAAGTGGCTTCTTGGGCCTCCGGGTGCGGGGGTGCTTTACTGCAGGGAGGGGAGGCTCGATGAGATAAATCCGCCGGTGGTGGGGGCGTGCAGCGTGGTGAACGCGGAGGATTATCTGAAGTACGATTTTACGCTGGCTCCTGACGCGAGGAGGTTTGAGTCGGGGACGCCAAACGTCGCGGGGATTCTGGCGTTGGGGGAAGCAATCAGGCTCCTTTTGGGCGAAGGGATGCGGGAGGTGCAAGAGCGGGCGCTGGCTCTGAGCGATTTGCTTTGCCGGGGGCTTGAAGAGAAGGGATACGAGGTCTATAGCCCGAGGGGCGAAGCGGAGAAGTCTCCGATTGTTTCGTTTCATCCGAAGGAGATGGAGGCTGGTGCGCTGGCGGCGAAGCTGAGGGAGGAGCGGATAGCAGTTTCAGCGCGGAGCGGGCGGGTGAGGGTGTCGCCGCACTTCTATAATACGGAGGCGGAGATAGAGGCGCTTTTGAAAGCGCTTCCGCACGGGAAGTAGGCAGTGGGAGGCTAGCCGCCGGCGAGGGGGGGATAGAGGGCGAGCTCGTCACCTTCCTTCAG
>CAZUUK010000397.1:0-1885 GCA_964622675.1 uncultured Planctomycetota bacterium
GTCGTGGGGAGATGCCCTTGGCTACCTTGAGGGCATAGGGCGCTGTAGGTTTTACATAGGCGTAGGACGTTACTCGGGGGCTGGGCAAGGACTTTGTGATGCGGCGTCGCTGGGGTGCATCTGCTTCGGCGAGCAAGACAAAGCCTACCATAGTCTGCTTTGCCATCCAGCCTGCCTATGCTCTGACATGGCGGAAATGCCAATAAAGGTGCGAAAAGTTGTCTCGTCAACCGACCTACAAGCGGAGATTCTTGCGTGGCAGGACAAAGCACTGCGTGAGTATTTCGTCAATAGGCCTCTATCAATAATAGAAAAGGCTATTCGAATCAAGCATGAAGGCCTAGTTTTCGCTAAACCGCAGCAATCATGAAGATGTTGAGGCGTAATAGTGGACATTTTCGAGCAGACACCGATTGAATGGGCGAAGGACTTCTGGGACTAGCGTCCCTGCAACATGTGACATTCGCCTAAGCTAATGGGCACCAAGACGTACTTGAATGAGGTGGGAGATCGCAAGTAGTTTGTGGAGCATCAGATATGCCTCTTGCTGAATTCGGACTTTGGAGAGGCGAGAAGATGATGGAGGTCGGCTGTTGCACAGATGCCGCCAACTTTGCTCAATAAGGCCCTTCTGGCGGCTAAGGAAGTTTACGGGGCCTGCGCATATACCTAATAGTCCAGGAGAAGCGCTGGATTTCGGTCCGGGGAAAGATCACCGCAGACTAATGGCTGCTCAGCGAGGGTTCGAGGTAACCGCCATTGACCTTGAGCCTGTTCACTGGTATTCTGTTCAACGGTAATTGCATTTTGTTCAAGTGGATATTCTGAAAGTAGACCTGCCAGCAAAGCACTTCGACCTGGTCATCAACTGGTCGACGGTGGAGCACGTTGGCCTAGCTGGGCGCTACGGTGTGACGAAGAGCCGCCCCGATGGCGACTTGGAAGCCATGGCTCGGCTAAGGGATTTGATGAAGCCCGGGGGGGGGTTATGCTGCTTACCATCCCGGTAGGTCAGGATGCTGTATTCGCGCCCCTCTGCAGGGTCTATGGCGCTCAGAGGCTTCCGCAGTTGCTTAGTGGCTATAGAGTTGAGAAAGACGTCTTCTGGATGAAAGACACCGAAAATCGATGGGTTCTCTGTGACAGTGACACAGCATTGAATTTCAAGGCGTCAGCGGGCTCTTGGGCACCCTACAGAACATCTATGCACTGGGATGTTTTGTTGTGAAAAATACGTAGAAGTATAGGAGAAAAGCAAACATGAAACGAGTACTGGTCTGTGGCGCCGGTGGCTTCATCGGGAGTAATCTGGTGAAAAGATTAAAAGAAGAGGGCTACTGGGTTCGTGGAACCGACTTGAAATACCCTCAGTTCAGTAAAACGCATGCCGATGACTTCATTATCGGAGACCTGAGAGACCCCCCTATCTGTAAACAAGTAACCGACCAGCCGTTTGACGAGGTATATCAGCTTGCGGCTGATATGGGTGGCGCTGGTTTTGTTTTTTCCGGAGAGAATGATGCGGATATTATGCACAATTCAGCGCTAATCAATCTGAATATGATTGAAGCTTGCTATAAAGCAGGTGTAAGAAAAATATTCTATTCTTCCTCAGCCTGCATCTATCCGGAATATAACCAGATGGACCCGGATAACCCGAAGTGCTCGGAGGACTCAGCCTACCCGGCAGCTCCTGATAGTGAATATGGATGGGAGAAATTGTTCAGTGAGCGCTTGTATTTGGCGTTCATGAGAAACTATGGTATGAATGTGTGCATTGCTCGCTTCCACAATATCTTCGGTCCTGAGGGCTCCTGGAATGATGGCCGTGAGAAAGCGCCGGCTGCTTTATGCCGCAAAGTTGCCGAGACTCCTGATGGTGGGG
>CAZUUK010000398.1:0-1855 GCA_964622675.1 uncultured Planctomycetota bacterium
TCCAGCGCACGATGTTCTTGATCCCGCGCTCGACGTCGCGGTTGCCCGGGTAAGGTGGCTGCTCGCTCAGGGGAATGGTGTTCAGGTAAGGCGTGTTCGTGCTGGGCGGCACGCGCACGCCGCGCGCATAAGCGTGGTCGCGAAGCTGCCGGAGCAGCTCACGCGCCCTGTCGGGCCCGGACCTTTCGAGCACCCCGTCCAGAGATTCGAGCCATTCCCGCGCTTCCTGAGCCTTCTCGTCGCCCTCGTTGCTTGCAGCGCCGGCCATTGGCATGATCCCTCCGGGCTCA
This sequence comes from uncultured Planctomycetota bacterium, assembly GCA_964622675.1. Lineage (GTDB taxonomy): Bacteria > Planctomycetota > DG-23 > CAZBND01 > CAZBND01 > CAZUUK01. Next base: position 291 of record CAZUUK010000398.1, read on the forward strand.
GTCCCCGTCCGGCCGTCCGTCCGCCCCTCGGCTGCCCGCTGCGTCCGGCCCCTAACAGCCAATCTACCAGGATGGAGCTTTGGGTGCCAGCGAGGACCGAGAGAGGGATGGTCGTCGGGATGACTGATGCTCGTTTGGATACTCCCAGCGACTCCTGGCCCCAATCATGGCCGCTCACCTTGCTTCGCCTCAGTCGCAGACGGTGAGCATTGACAGCATGTCACGCAAGTCGGCCTAGGGCGCCCACGGGTTGACGCCTGGAAGAACGCTCAGTAGCTCAAGTACCTCATGGCTTCCGCAAGGCCATCAAGTAGTGCCCTAGCCTCTGCCTTGTCCAGGCGCATCGTCCCACCCTCATCGTCGTCTATGCGCAGATATATCTCGTGAGTTGCAAAGAAATCGCTCACGAACAGCTCGACCTTCCTCGTCTTCTTCCGATCCTTGCGAAATGCCTCCTCGTCGCCAAGTGGCAGATCGGCTTCGTAGTAGCACGTGTGGGACATAGCCACCTCCCTCCCCCAAGCTGTTCTTGCGAGACATCCCCCGCCCTGGCGTCACAATGGCGGCAGATCTCCCATCGCAATCTGGTCAAGCCGGCCTGCCGGCTTCGCGGCACGCTCTCCGGCCCTCATGATTATCCGCCGAATCGCCTTCACCAGCCACTCCCTCTCACTGCAGGTCAGCGGGTGGTAAGCCTCACTCCTCTTGGGCGCCTTCCTGGCTTCATCAGGAGAGCCCCTCGTGGCGCAGAGCTCACCCAACGTGTCCAGAACAGGCTGGGCAAGCGAGTAGTGCTTAGCAGCACGTGACCTGCCCCCCGTCGTACGCTCCAGCATGGTGAGCACAGCATTGCCCATCGAAGGTAGGGGCTCTCTTCCTTGCCGGTATGCCACGTATCGTTCGTACATGTTCTGGACATCACAAGAAGCTACAAACCCTTTCGGAGGTGAAGGATAGGAGGCCGGTCTGTAGAGCTCATCTGAGTCGCCTCTTACCGCTCTTACCGCTCTTACCGCAATCACGTCGCCAACGCATTCGGAAGCCGTGACGCCGACTGGCGGTCGGCGGTCGATTATGTTCGCTCCCGCGAACCGGAAGGTTAGCACGTCCACGCCAACCGTAAGCCCGGCGTAGACCTCCCACGCTCTCAGGAGAGGTTCTACGAGGGAACGGGCCTCTTTCTCGCTCCTTGCATGCGTCTTCATCTCTATCGCCAGCTCATCGCTCTGCAGGATCGCGCAGAAGTGCTCCTCTTCCCATGAGAGTGGTTCTGCGCGGCCATAGTCAAGACAGCTGGAGTGCCTCAGGCGATAGTGCAGCGATACCACATGAGGGTCCTTCATGTCTCCGGCCATGATGGCACCTCTCAGTTCCCGACCGGAGAATCATCCGACCAGAAGTCCATTCGTGGCGCTCCTGCCGCGCGCAGGAAAGGTAGTCCTTCGTGGCGCCCAGACGCCGCAGGCTGAGGAGCGCGAAGGCGGGATGGTCGGGGCGGCTGGCGCTCGTCTGAACCTTCCCAGGAAGCTCTCACACCTATCATGGCCCTGTATATCAAGCCACCG
>CAZUUK010000399.1:0-1855 GCA_964622675.1 uncultured Planctomycetota bacterium
CCTTCGAGGAGAATACCTGCTCGAAGGACTCCAATTTCGATGCGCCGTCCGCGCGGGATCTTTTCGAGCAATGAGGCCATTTGATCCGCTCTGGTGATTCGCTCTCCGGCCCAGTAGACGATTACGTCGTCCGGCTTGAGTCCGACGGCATCGGCGGGGCTTTCGGGTTCGATCTCGCGGACGACGAGGCCGAAATGCGTTGGGATGCCGAGGCGTCCAGCGACATAAGCGGAAAGCGGGTAGACGGAAGCGCCGGTCCTTTTTCTGATGAGTTCCGCGCCGGGAGGAAGCGGAGCAGGGCCGACCTCGATCTCGACAGTCAAAGGTTTGCTGCCGCGAATGAGCTCGATTGCGACCTTGTCGCCGGGCTGTTTCAGGAGGACGGCCATCCGGTAGTCAAGGACGCCGGCGACGGGGCGGTCGTTAACTTTGGCGATGAGGTCATGCGGTTTGACGCCAGCGAGGTCGCCCGGTCCTCCCTTCGCCACCTCTTCGACGGCGGGAGGATTTGAAGGATCCTGCGTCACTTTGAGGCCCAGAGATATGCTGGTAACCGACTCGAAGTCGAGAAGGCCGACGAGCGCCTGTCGAACGTCGTCAACGGGGACGGCGAATCCGATGCCCTGAGCGCCGAGCTGGATGGCTGTGTTCATGCCGATGAGCTCAGCGTTGATGTTGAGAAGAGGGCCGCCGCTGTTGCCGGGATTTATGAGAGCGGTTGTCTGAAGGAGGTTGGGATAATTGACGTCCTCGGGAATGTCTATCGAGCGGTTGGTCGCGCTGAGGACACCTGTGGTGACGGAGTTCTCAAGGCCGAAAGGATTGCCGACGGCGATCACCGTCTCACCGACCATCAGATCTGCCGATCCTCCCATTTTTATGGACTGTAGGGGAGTCGGCGAATCTATTTTCAAGACGGCGAGGTCTTTATCGGGGCTTGAACTGAGCAAGACCGCGTCGAACTGGCGGCCATCGGCGAGGGTGAGGGTAATCTGGGCCGCCTTGCGGATTACGTGCTCGTTCGTGAGCACGTAGCCGTCAGGGGATATGATGACGCCGGAGCCGAGGCTGTTGACGATGTAGCGCGCGGTTGGGAACCTGGGCGCGAAGTTCCGGAAGAAGTCTCCGAAATCAAAGAAGCGATCGGGAAGGCCGAAGAACGGGTCGTAGGTGCGCTCCACGATCTGCTTTGTGCTGATGTTCACGACGGACGGGCCGGCTTCCCTCGCGGCGAGGACTACGGGGGTGACTCTGGAGGTTTGGGTTTCTTCGGCGCATACTGCGCAGAATGAAGAGAGCGCGATTATCCAGCAGGATATTTTTCCAGCAAGCAAAGCTTCACCCCTGCCAGCGCTCCAGGAGAAGCGGCTATGGAGTCCAGGAATCTTCCTTACGAAGGTCGGCCGCCCTCACCATCAGGGTGTCAGCGTCGTCCTTGCCCAATATGAAGGGGAGAGCGGTCGTGGAAACACTGCCGAAGTAGTCGCCTTCGGGTGTCTGACCGCCTAGCGTCAAGGTGACGGTCTTTGACTCCAGGCTCACCTCGATGAGATAAACGGGGTCATCAAGTCCCAAATCTGCGGGCTTCTCTTCGAGTTCCGCAACGAATGCCTTGCAGCCAAGGCGCCGCAGTTTGAGCAGCACGGGAGAGAGTTTCGACTTGTCAACGCCGGCTTTCTCGGGCTTTGTCATCTCCCACTTGTCGTCCCTTTGTTTGAGAACGATCTCGACGTCCTCCTTCGGGTAGTTGATACGAACGCTTCTCACCTCGGATGTAAGGAAGTCCGTGATTGTCCTATCGATGATGTCTTTGCGCAGCCGGTTGGCGATTTCCTCGGACAGCAGGAAGAGGAGG
>CAZUUK010000400.1:0-1854 GCA_964622675.1 uncultured Planctomycetota bacterium
GTCTTGGCTCGATACCGCTCGATAGCGGGGCGTGCCCTCGATGCGGCGCAGTGGTGGGAAGGAGGGAGCGTGGGGAGAAGACCGGGGCCCCGCCGGTCAGGTGGTTCGGTACGAGAGCGGGTAAGATTGTGGCGTCGTTGGTGGGATTGAGTCTGGCCGCGTCGGTAGTGCTCGGGGGGATCGGTGTCTATCAGAACCGGAGACCGGACGTGCTGGCAGTCCCCGCAGACAACGTTCTTGCAGGACGGCTGCTGGACGAGATTGAGGAGGAGATAGAGGTGCTGGGGCAGGTCGCGATGCCCGAGCCCAGGCCCGGACGGTTCGACGTGCCCGAGAACGTCGCCCGGGTTGCCAGAGCGCTTGTCGCGAAATACTATTATGACGAATCCGTCGCGGCGAGAGCGTTGCGACATCGAGACATCGAAGACGTGTTCAAAACGTTGAACCGGCTCGAGACCAGAGGCGCAAAATCCAAATTGCTGCCCAAGTTTCCCAACAGGATACTGAGTCCGGATGATCTGCGAATTCTCAAGGGCGAGTTATCGGGGGACTTTGCAGGCATCGGCGTATCTGCGCGGCTTGCCCCAGGCGGACGTGGTGAGGAGATCGCGGGTTTCACTGTGGATTCAGCGGCCAAAGAGGCAGGTTTGCAGGTAGGCGACGAAATCATCGAGATAGACGGTACGACCTTGCGGGGGCTGGATCTCGCCGAGATGACAGTCCTAGTGCGTGGCCCCGCAAACACACCGGCTAGGCTCAAAGTGGCGCGGCAAGGTGTTCCCGACTTCCTGGTACGCGTCTTAAGGAAAAAGGTGACCATGCCTCGCATCAAGAGCGCCGTTCTGAGGGCCCGCGTGGGCTATGTGAGGGCCTACGGGTTCGACAAAGGAGTGGTAGAAGACCTCGAAGATGCTCTAAGTGAATTCAAGAACTCCGGCGTCCGTAGATTGATAGTGGATTTGCGCGGCCATAGAGGCAGTGGCATGCAAACAGCAGCACATATCGCCACGCTGTTCCTGCCCGAAGGCGCGCTGATAGCGAGCGTGGAAGGGAGGAATAACGAACGCCATTCTTATGCTGAGACAGCCCCCGTTTGGGATGGGGCTTTAGCTGTGCTGGTGGACAACAGGACCATCAGCAGCGGCGAGCTTGTTGCGGCGGCTTTAAAGGGTACCAAGCGTGCGATCGTTGTTGGAGAGAGAACGGTCGGAAAAGGAACGGTCCAGACCGTTTACAGGCTGGGTGACGATTACGCCGTTCAGGTGACGACGAACATGTTGGCGGGTCCTGATGGATTCACGTTCAACAAGCGCGGGATTGGACCGGACATCGAGGTGAACGGTCTCGATCGCGCGGATTTTCATCGGCACACCGCAGAACTCGGAAAGGACCCGGCAGTAAAGGTTGCGCTTGAGAGCCTGGAAGGTGGACAGGGAAGAGAAGAAAAGGAGTCGAGCACAGGATGAAGCACGACAAGAGCAAAGTCATAAATGCGGCTCGGAACACCTCGTTAGCCGGTTGCAAAGCGGTTCCAGGGGCAAGCGAGCTCTGTTCGTGTAAAGACGTCTGCTTACAATCCCCATCCGAGACGGACCCCGATTAGCCGAAGCGTCCGCCAGAGTATTCCCGCTGGCGGAACCATACTGACGCGGGCCTTACAGGGCGATCTGGCCGTGGTTGATGGCTCGGTGGGCGGCAGGGCGTGAGTGCATCTGAGGGACGGGTGTGCTTGCCAGAAGGTACCTTGATTGCCAACACAGCCCCGAGCCCCTTTCGTCTTTCCCGCGAAAGCGGGAATCCAGGGCGCGTCCGGGATGTGCTTTATACTGTCTGGATTCCCGCCTACGCGGGAAA
>CAZUUK010000401.1:0-398 GCA_964622675.1 uncultured Planctomycetota bacterium
GAACTGGAGTTCGCCCGCGAAGGGGCCGGCTTTGTGGTGGTCCCCAAGAGCCGATACCCCGCGTCGACCGAGAAGATCAACGAGCTGCTGCTGAAGATCGTGGACATTCGCTGCGCCGATCGGGTCTCGGCCTCGGCGGGCGGCCACGAGGAATTCGGCGTCGCCGACGATTTGGCCGAAACGTCGATTCGCCTGGCGGGCGAGGACGACAAAACGCTGCTGACGCTCCTGGTCGGCAAGCACGCCGAGGGCCAGGCAGGCAAGTACCTCCGCCTGGCCGGCGACGACGCGGTGTACGTGACCGCCCAGAGCCTGTGGCTGTCGACGTCGGCCACCGACTTCATGGATATGCTGCTGACCGAGCTGAAGCGTGAGGACATCACCCGCATCTCCGTAAG
>CAZUUK010000401.1:408-1854 GCA_964622675.1 uncultured Planctomycetota bacterium
GTCCAGGGCGACACGTACGCAATCGCCCGGGGCGATGACGACAAGGTCGCCCTCCAGAACATCCCGGCCGGCAAACGGGCCAAGACCAGCGAAGTCGACGCGGTATTCGGCGCGATGACGCACCTGTCGTTCGAGGACGTCGCCGACGCCGACGACGAGATCGACGGGGAGCCCGTCCAGTGGGACGCCGTCTACACCTGCGTGACCGGCAAGCACCTCACCTACATTGCCCACCTCCGCAAGAGCGGCGACGACCATCTCGCGCGAATCCGCGTGGTGGGCCCGTCGGACAGGCTGGTACAGCAGTGCAGCCGGATCGGGCCGAACGAGCCACCCGAGCAGCTCAAGAAGAAGGAAGCCGTCTTCGCCGCCCGCGATAAGGCCACGGCGTTCAACAAGCGGCACCGGCCGTGGGAGTACAAACTCCCGCAGTGGAAGGCGAAGAACCTCCGCAAGCCGCCGGCCGAGTTGGTCGAGGATATCCCCGCGGAGAAAACCGACGGCGAGCCGACCGAAGTCGCCGCCAGCCATATTCTCATCGGCTACAAAGGCGCCACGAAATCCGAGGCGACGCGCGGCAAGGAAGAAGCCCGCAGACGGGCCGAGGAAGTCTTGACTGAAGCCCACGCCCCCGGCGCCGACTTCGCCGCTCTGGCCAGGGAATACTCCGATGGCCCCACTGGCCCCAAAGGCGGCGACCTGGGGGTGTTCGGACGCGGCAAAATGGACCCGAACTTCGAGCAGGCCGCCTTCAAGCTCGCCGTCGGCCAGATCAGCGACATCGTGGAAACCCCCTTCGGGTTTCACATTATCAAGCGAACGAAGTAGCCGGGAGTCAGTAGCCAGGCAGCCGCTTGCCAAGTATACTTGCCATCGGACTGGCTACCGGGCAGGCACGACGATACAATCATGAGTGAATTGCAGTCGCAGCGCCATGAATGTGCACAGGTCAATACGAAATGTCGGAGGGTTTTGTAGTGACCTTTGAGCATGAGCATGAGATGCTTGGGTCGGCTGAAGCGTGGATGCGATCAAATGGTCTCCACGTGATAAGGCGTGAATTTGACTTGCCTTGGGGAACCTGTGACTTGGCCGGGTGTGCTTTCCGGAAGCGAAACATCAAAAAGAGGATGTCTCTGGGCCAAGCCAAACCGATAGGCCCGCAGTTGAGAATCCGAATCCTGCACGAGATACCTGAACTTGAGAGCGGAGAGAGCATTACTGAGAAGATGCTCTGCAGGAGGTTCGGAAGATATGTTGAAGAGGAAGAAGTGCTCGCAGCATTGAAGCCGCTGATTCAGGACGGGCTTGTGAGACTGGTGAGGGGCCGCAGGTTACAGAAGGAAAACGGTTGGGCCCCGCTTCACAAGAAGATCGTGGCTCTGGAACTCAAACTGACACGGGTTGCTGAGGCTCTGAGGCAAGCGAAATCTCACCGAAGCTTCG
>CAZUUK010000402.1:0-1854 GCA_964622675.1 uncultured Planctomycetota bacterium
CCTATCGTGGAGCCTCCGCCCGGTCCGGAACAGCCGTCGGGGCCGACCGAGGGAAGCCAGTAGAGCGGTTCGGCTGAAGAAGCTCTGCGGGGAACGAAGGGGGTCTTCGTTCGCGGTGCTGGGTGCTAGGTTTCGAGGCCCGCCTTGGCGGTGGCGACGATCTCGTCGAAGGCGGCCTGGTTTCGGACCGCCAGATCGGCGAGGCTTCGTCGGTCCAGTATCACGCCCTGCGACTTCAGGCCCTGCATGAAGCGGCTGTAGGTGAGGCCCCGGGCGCGTGCGGCGGCGTTGATGCGGGCGATCCAGAGGTGGCGGAACTCCCGCCTGCGGGTTCTCCGGTGGCGATAGGCGTAGCGCTTGGCCCGCATGAGGGATTCCTTGGCGGAGCGGAAGAGCCGATGCCGTCCCCCCACATAGCCGCGGGCCTGTCTCAGTAGTCTCTTGTGCCGCTGGTGGGCGGCCTTTCCTCTTTTGACTCGTGCCATGTCAGCGCTTCCGAGTGAGGTCAGCTGGTGGGCGGGACGAGCCGCCCAAGCTGCTTGCGATCACTGCTCGAGGCTTCGCCGGGTGACCGGAGGCGGCGAAGGCGGCTAGCCGACTTGCGGGTGAGCAAGTGGCTCTTGTAGGCGTGTCGAATGCGGAGCCTGCCGGTGCCTGTCCGTTTAACCCGCTTCGCCGCTGTCTTCTGCGTCTTCATCTTCATCTTCATGCTGCCGCTCCTGGACTGCCGGTTCAGGTTCCGGTTGTTCGTGTTGTTCCGGTGCGACTTGGGCCTGCTCGGGTTGGGCTTCGGGAGGACGATCCGGCTTCTCCTTCTTTTTCGAGACAGGCTTCATGCCGGGCCTGGGGCCCAGCATCATTGACATCATCCTGCCCTCGAGCCGTGGCCGGCCCTCGCTCTGGGCGATATCCGCCAGCTCCTGAACGACGCGCTGGAGCAGGTCAGTGCCCAACTGGGGCCGGGTCATTTCCCGCCCCCGGAATCGAACGGTGACGCGAACCTTGTTGCCCTCGGACAGGAGCTCTCGCACCTTACGAAGCTTGATCTGCAGGTCGTGGATGCCGATCTGGGCCTTCATCCGCAGCAGGCGGACCTCAGTTGCCTTCTGCCTGCGTCGGGCCTCCCGCTGCCGCTTGGCATGCTGGTACTTATGCTTGCCGTAGTCCATGATCCGGCAGACTGTAGGCTGGGCATTGGGAGCCACCTCGATCAGATCCAGGCTTCGCTCCCGAGCAATCTGCAGCGCCTCTCGCGTTGGAACGACGCCCAGTTGGGCGCCCTTTTCGTCAATGAGGCGCACCTCCCGAGCGCGGATGCGCTCGTTCACCCGAAGCTCTCGTTCGATCTCTGTATCACCTCCGCCACAGCGAAGAAAATGGACGCGCCCGCTAGCCCGGGTCCGACGACGGACACGCCTTGGCGCAGCGAAGTATATCAAACGCGCCTTGCTGTGTCAATGCTGATCTGCGCTTGGATTCTTCAGTTACCATACATAGGTAACAGGTAGGGGGCAAGCGAGGGAGTGGTGCCAGAGAGCAGCGAGACGAGGAAAGGCACCGGCACCCTCGGTAGAGTGTTGTTGGATACACCAGCTATCGGAGGTGACCAGTGCCACAGCAGTATAGCCGACAGCAGATGGTTTGGAAACGCCTACGGCTGTTTCGCAGAGCCCGGGAGTGCCACAACATCTCCTAAGCCTGCCGGGAGTTCGGGGGGAGCCGCAAGACCTACTACAAGTGGTGGAATCGCTTCCTTTCCGCCAACCGAGATCCCCAGGCGCTGCGGGATCGCTCCCGGCGTCCCCGCTCTCATCCCCGCGAAGCCAGCCCGGCCCAGGTTCAGCTCATCTGCAG
>CAZUUK010000403.1:0-1852 GCA_964622675.1 uncultured Planctomycetota bacterium
TGGGCACCTCCGCGATTGTGTACTCTGTCCGCCACTAGGACTGCCAGTCCTGGGTGGCCGCCCGTCCGGCCCTGCACCCTGAGGGGATCCCCCGGGGGGCGCAACCGGTTCCTGTGACAGAGGACTGGCAGTCCTTGCTACCCGTCGCCTGGACTGCCGGTCCTCTGTGACAGGAAGCAACTTCGTCTCTTGAAGGATCCGCTAAGGGCGCGGGTCTGGACATGCTCGCCGCCCAGGACTGGCAATAGTTGCAGATGACCCCTAGGTCGTTGTCACGCTCGGTCTGCGCTCTGCTATGAATGCAGCGGGGTTTCGGTGCGGCGTCGTTCGTCCATTATAGCCCCAAGCCGCCCAGAAATCAAGCCCCTATTGCCTGTACTAGCCGCCGCACCGGGTTCTCGGATATCAACGCACGACGCTTGCGTCGATCATCCGGCGAATCGCCTTTGATTGCGTGAGGAGGGTGTAGAATAGGAGGCCGTTGGGGAAATCGAAGCTTCACCGGCCGAATTGCCCGTTTTTCCGAGCCGAATTCACCGGGCGGGGAGTATCTCAACTAGATTTTCATGAAGCCTACCTGTGTGTTAGGTAGCCTGCGGCCCTTTTTTGGCCGTGTGACGCAATGCTCCCTGGGATCAGGCGCACGCTGTCGCTCTCCCGCGGAAACTGGTATTGGTCAGCAGCTTCACCATCCGTTTCAGATTCAGGGCGATGACCGTCATGTAGGTTTGCATTCGATAGCCGTCAATGCCTAGATAGCGACATCGACCCAAACCATGCCCTTGCTTGGCCTCCCCGAACTTGCGCTCAATCTTGTACCGTTCGCGAATGCCACGTTGATAGGTTTCACTCGCCAGCAAGTCTTGCCAGATCTGCTTGTTTGAGTCTTTCTTCTGCGTACGGTACCTATTCAGAATGATCGCGGAGTGGATTCCCTTGGTTTCCAACAGATAGTGATTTTCGCCGTCGTCGTAGCCTCGATCGGCCGTCACCGTCGCGATGGGCAATTCCTTCCGCAAGTCGCTTTCCACCAACTCGGGCAGCCGATGACCATCATACGCGTTGCCTGGCGTGACGCCAATGCTGGTGATCAGATCTGAGCCCGTGTTCATACTCACATGAGCCTTGAAGCCGTGGAAGTATTCGGGTCTCTCGACCGTCTTCCCCTGCTCATCACGCTCTCGCTTCGTGTGCTTAACACCCCAGGCAGCATCTCCATCGCGGGGTGGCTTTCCTTTCTTCTTCCGACCATGATCCTTCGCCGTGTTCACGTCGGCGATGGTGTGGACACTGTCGATCACCTGAATAGCCCCGAACTCCACTCCCTTTTCCTGTGCCAGGCGGGTGATGGTATCCAGCATCTGCTCCAATGCTTCTCCCTTCCCGTTCTGAAGCAGGCGTTGACGGAACTTGGTCAAGGTGGAATGGTGCGGAGCCGGTTCATCCACGGCCAATCCCAGGAACCACTTCATCGCAAAACTATCATTGACCTGCTGTTCTGTTGCGCGTTCTGACAAGTCGTACAGATAGGACAGCAAGAGCATCTTCAGGATCACGGCCGGGTCGTAGGGAGGTCGGCCATACATAGCGCCGCCGGCGTAGAACTGCACCAACTGATCTGTGAAGCGCCCCCAGGGCACTATCTCCTCAAGTCTGCGCAGAAAATGATCTTGCGCCACCACGCGATCATAAATCCACTCCCCAAAGAATGAACCAATCTGTTGCTTCTTATAGCGCTCCCTGGCCATGGCTGTATCCTCCCTGGAGATGATTGTGTTCAGTGATGACAACACCGAACTGCCAGCCAAGATCCGGGTTTTCTGACTTGTTTTTCAACAGCCTCAATTGGGGT
>CAZUUK010000404.1:0-1848 GCA_964622675.1 uncultured Planctomycetota bacterium
TGCGTTTGCGGCCCCTGGATTCTTACGGTAGACTCATGTAGAGTTAGGGGGGATTACTGGCAAGCACACGGACCGGCCGGCCGTGGGGCGATGCGCCGTTCCTCCCGCGGCTGGAACGCCGGCTGGACCGGCGGCTTGTGCCCGGCACCCCCGGCCGGCCGAGGAAGGGGGAGAGAAAATAGTACTGTGTCCCCAGATTAGCCGTGTCCCCAGATTAGCCCGGCCGAGGAAGGGGGAGAGAAAATAGTACTGTGTCCCCAGATAACCAGATAACTCCCTGCTGCCCAATTGGTAGCAATGGGAGGAGTAGGTTATGGCAAGCGTTACATTGCAGGTAGCCTCTTGTGCGGTTTTGGGAACAGCGATCCTTGGGCTCGGGGGCTGTTCAAATGGGAGCAGGGCGCCAAGCGGGGCGTTGTTTGAAGAGTATGTGATGAATTTTCAGTTGCCGCCACGAGAAGAAGGCGACATCCTTCCTTTCCCGGAGCCATTGCCCGAAAAGGTTTACGAGTCCGCAATAGCCGTTGCCGAGACAGATCGGCCGCGGTTTGAAGAGATGGTATGCTCTTACCTGTTAACATACTGCATCTATTACCGCCGGTATTGTAATCAAGGGTACTCTTTTGCCGGACCGCATGACAAGCCCAACGTTGATCCGAATAGCATGCGCAACGGCAAATTCTTTATGGTAAATGCGTTCTTGGCGATCTCAGGCAGAAAATATGAAGACGAGGATGGCGTGCCAGATATTGTGGTCGTCGATTACTGTTATAGGAAATTGAAGGATTCCAGGGTTATTGCGGAGCAACTTAGGGAATTCGCTGCCGTTCAGTTGAGGTCCGGTGACACACACCTTAATCCCGATTGACACCGTGGCGGCGGCGCGGGACCATGGGCATCAGGCGAAGAGGCTTGTACAAACCCCACCAGATGCGGTCTGGGGGTTCGAAGCGGAAAGGAGAATGGCAATGAGCAGGATCATGGCGCGGGTAGCGCTTGTGATGATCGTGATCGGCCTCGTCGGTTGCGTCACGCAGACAGCGCGCGGACAGACCCGAGGCGAGGTGCGCGGCGAGTTCGTTCGCCTCGTCGAGCAACAGGTCGGCGACCGCGAGTACCTGGGCGTCGTGGTGGCCCGGTTCGAGGGCGGCGGCCAGGCGACCCTCCTGGTGCCGATGCGGCGGACGGAGAGCGGCCGGGTGGTCCGCAACGAGGACCTCGCGGCGTGGGCTCGTCGGCTCCGACCGGGCACGAAGGTGGAGATCGCGTACGTCGTCGATGACGGCCAGATGTTTATCCGGCGCGCCGAGTCGGCACAGCAGGATGAACGACGCGGTGACGGCCTCGAAGCCATGGTGCGGAAACTGCGAACACGCCTTGAGGAAATGGAAAAGCAGCTCGCCCGACTGCGCGAGGAGAACAACCACCTTAAGCACCGCCTCCAAGAGAAGGAGGCATCGACGAGACCCTCGTCCGAGCGATCCGCCCTGGACGATAAGGTCGCCGGGCAAGAGGCGGCAGCTGAGTTGCCCGCCGGCATGCGCGGCTTCCGGGGGATGCTCCGCGGCACGATCGTCCGCAAGGGCGACGGCGAGTTCCTGCTGAAGGTTGAGAAGGTGTTGAAGGTGTGGGAGCAGAACAGGGCCGAGAGTCCCCAGAGCGCGGTCGGCAAGACCCTGGCGATCGTCCTGCCCCGGGAAGGACGCCTGCTCCAGCAGCAGCGACGGACCTTCCGGGAACTGAAGGTGGGCGACCGTGTCGTCGTCGAGCCGTTCCACTTCAAGGGCAACGCGCTGACCGTGGTGGAAGAACTGCGCGAAGCGGAGTAGCCGGCGGCGCATCGCCTGG
>CAZUUK010000405.1:0-1846 GCA_964622675.1 uncultured Planctomycetota bacterium
GGCGATTGCTCGCGCGACTGGGAAGTGGCGGCGAAGGCACCGTCGCCGAAACGCTTCTTTTTTTTCTTCTTCTTCTTCACGCCCATACGTCACCTCGCCCCACGCCTCGAAACGGCAACGGTTAAGCGGGCTCAATGCCCACGACCAACAATGTCGACCAACGGACCTACTAGCCTTCGGCGGCGCCTTCCTCGTGCGGGATTTCGATGAAACTGCCGCCAAAATACGTGTAGACGCACCTCCCAGAGTCCATCAGGGTACGGATCGCGGTCTTGCACAACTTCTTATCGCATTCGGCCTCGCCGAATTTCTGGATCATGGCCTTCGTTAGATCGCCGGCCTTGAACTTCTTCCTGCCCTGGTACTCCTTGACCATTGCGTACATCTCGTCCGCGACTTGCTCGGGAGTGACCGCCATTTTGGGTCTCCTAGTGTCTAAGTTGTGCGGACCGCTTGTAGGTCAGGCCCGCGTGCTTGAAGTCGTCGATGTGTTCCTTGGTGAACTCGATACCCGTCAGCTTGAAGAAACGTGGCCAGCCGATACGGGCAATGAACTCGCCCAGGCGTTCATACTTCTTCGCGCCGTCGGCCCAGACGTCGACGATGTTGCGCACGGCCCCGACCACTTCCGGCCACCGCGGCGGATTATTGGGCAGGTACGGGATCGCCAGCTTCGAGAACATCGGCTCGGTACGGGCGTTCGATACCTTGCCACCCACCCAGATGGACACGCCGTCGTTGAGCGGATCGGCAATTGGTAGCGCGGGGCAGACCGAGAAGCAGTTCGCGCAGAACATGCACCGCTCCTCGTCCAATTCGACCGAAGGTTTGCCATCGACGGTCGTCGGCCGAATCGCCGCCGTAGGGCAGGAAGCCACGACACTGGGGATCTCGCACAACTTATTCAGGTTGCCTTCAACCTTCGGCGGCCGGCGATGCACCCCGAGGATCGCAATGTCCGAACAGTGCACCGCACCGCACATGTTCAAGCAGCAGGCCAGGGCGACGCGCAGTTTGCCGGGCAGCTTCGTCTCCGCGAAGTACTCGTGCAAGTCGTCCATGACGCACTTGACGACACCGGAAGCGTCGGTGGCCGCCGAGTGGCAATGCACCCAGCCTTGCGTGTGCACGATGTTCGAGATGGCATTGCCAATGCCACCCACCGGGAAGCCAAGCTTCTTCAGAGCGCCGATGAGCGGCTCGATATTGGCCTGGTCCGTAAGCAAGAACTCGACGTTGTTGCGGCTGGTAAATCGCAGATAGCCACCACAGTACTTGTCGGCCAGATCGGCGAACTGGCGCAACCGCTTGATGCTCAGCAACCTGGGCGAACCGGCGCGCACGGTGAAGAGCCGGTCGCCCGACTCGCCCACGTGGACCATTACTCCGGGCCTGACGATTTCGTGGTATTTCCACTTCCCGTAGTTGCTCTTAATGATCGGGGGTAAGAACCGTTCATAGCTCGGAGGCCCGATATCCGTTCGTCGCTGCGTTCCTGCTGCCATCGGTGGTCTCCCTTGTTAGAGTACCGTTTTATTCTTGTTTTTCCGAGTGCGAACAACGATCTTCGGCGGACAACGTCCGCATCCGTCGGATTGCTATTCTTCTTCCTCCTCCTCCTCTTCGTCCCCTTCCTCGTAGTATTCCTCATAGAAGATATAGGGGTTCTCTCGCGGATGGGCGATCATTTCCGGCACGGGTTCCACTTCGATGGCCTCGAGGAAGTTCCCGAGCCCGACGCGCTGCATGAGCTCACCCGTGCGCTCCCGGTTCTTGCCGTGCTCGCCCCAGAACTCCCAGATCCGCTCTATGAGGTCCTTCAGTTCCTCGTAAGGAGGTTCGAGCT
>CAZUUK010000406.1:0-1844 GCA_964622675.1 uncultured Planctomycetota bacterium
GCATCGAGGTCGATCCGCTGGGACGTATCGCACAATGGGACGACGTCGCGGAGAGCATCTTCGGGTGGTCGCAGAGCGAGGTCGCGGGGAGTTTCCTGACGCTCTTCTACCGTCCGAAGCACCTGCACCTTCTCGATGTCTCCCGGCTGGAGGAACTGCTGGCGAGGGGGCCCTTCCGGACACGCGCCATCTGCTATGACAGCAGGGGCACACCCGTCGTCTGCGAGGTGGAGCTTTCCGAGCTGGAGACTTCGGGCGGCTTTCGGGGGCGGTTCCGGCAGGTTGCTTCTCAGACGTTTCTTCCGCGCGAGCGAATCGAATTCGGCTTCGCACGACTCTACGACTTCTCAGACTCCGTCGTCCGGGAGGACGTCCTCCCCCATCATATCATTCCTGCGTCTGCCGGGTCTTGAGTCCCCGGCCGATGGCTTCGAGTCTCTCCAGCACCCGTGCCATCGTCGCGGGTCGCTCGGCGGGGCCGGACCGACAGGACTCCAGCATGAGACTCTGGAGTTCTTCAGGCACCTCGACGTTAAGCGACTGGAAGGTCTCGCTGGTGAGCGAAGCGGCGCCGTGGTTGTTCAAGCGACTCGTCAATGTCATCTGCACCGATTTCCCCGTGACCGCGTGAAACATGGCCGCCCCCAAGTTGTAGATGTCGGTACGCTCGTCCACCCACCCCTTGCTCAGTTGCTCGGGAGCCATGAAGTCGGGCGTCCCCTGCACACGGGGGTTATACCTCCCTTTCCGGGTGCAGAGCCCGAAGTCCATGATCTTCGCCTCGCCCTGGGGCGTCACGATGACGTTCTGCGGCTTCATGTCCAGGTGGATGTACCCGTGCTGATGCATGTACTGCATCGCATCCGCGAGCTGCACGTAGATGTGCACGAACTCCTCGGCGGTGAACTTCCTGGCGCCCGTCAGCATCTCGCCCTCAACGTACTCCATCACGAGGGCGACCTGCAGCTTCCAGAGAAGGAGTCTCTCGGTGACCAGTTCGTAGAGTCGAATGAGATTGGGATGTGTCCAGTGACGGGCGAGTTTGTACTCGTTGGCGAGCTGCTTGAACTGACGGGCACTGTCGGTCGAGTTGCGACGGACGATCTTGACCGCGACCACGTCGCCCGAGCGCATCTGACGCGCCTTGTAGACCTCGGAGCCCGCGCCGCGACCGATCAGGTCGATGAGCTGATAACCTCTGATGTTCAGTTCCGCCATGGGCTTCCCTTGCAGACCCTCCGGTGCTCAGAACCGCCCAATTATACCCCAATGGGGCAATTTCGCCAACGGAAAAGGGTCCAGGAACGCCGACTCCGCCATAGTCCCGATTCATCGGGACGACGGCCGGGCCTGACGCCGTTAAGGTTCCTGGGCTCTTTTCCCCCGGGCAGACGCGGCCGGCTCGGCAAAGACCTCGGCCGCGGCGGCGACAGTGGCGCGGACATCCGCATCGGCATGAGCGGCGGAAAGGAACGTCGCTTCGAACTGCGACGGCGCCAGGTACATACCGCGTGCGAGCATCCCGGCGTGGAAGCGCGCGAACCGTCCCGTATCACAATTCATCGCACCGTCGTAGTCGCTCACCTCGGTCGCCGTGAAGAAGAGCGTCATCATCGATCCGACACGGTTGGCCGTCACCGCCAGTCCCGCCCTTTCGGCCTGCGCCAGCAGTCCGTCCGAAAGGAGCTTGCCCTTCCGCTCGAGGTCCTCATAAACGTGGGGCTTCCTGAGTTCCTCAAGTGTTGCGATCCCGGCGGCCATTGCGATCGGGTTGCCCGAGAGCGTCCCGGCCTGGTAAACCGGTCCCAGCGGGGCGACCTTTTCCATGATATCGCGCCTGCCCC
>CAZUUK010000407.1:0-1843 GCA_964622675.1 uncultured Planctomycetota bacterium
GCAGAAGGTCTTCATCACCCGGTACATGCACATGTAGCCGTTGTCCAAGAACGTCTCGGAGAAGGCGGGCAGCGGCGCGCTGACATTGCGCAAGTGCACGATCAGGATGCGCCCCTCCTCCTGGAAATGCCGGATCCCCTCGAACAGGTCACCAAACGTGTCTCCTCCCTCCAGCCAGCAGCCTACGCAGAACTCCATGCCCAGATAAGGGCTATCGGCGATCGTAAAGGCCCGCTCATAGTCCTCGAAGCGGTGGATCAGGCAAGGGATCCCACCCAAAGCGGGCGCCGGAGGATCATTGGGATGGAGAGCCAAGCGTACATCCGCCGCCTCGGCAACTGGCATGATCCGCTCCATGAAGTAGGAAAAGCTCGCCCAGATCTCGTCCTCAGTGTATGCCCTTCCGTGCGTGTAGGGCCGCCGCACCATCTCACCCAGGTCGACCCGCCGCGTCCTCGCGCCGCGGATCTCGCCTGGATCCGAACTCCAAACGTGGGTCGGCTCCCAAGTGAACGTCGTCCGGTGTATGCCTGCCCTTCCCAGATCGTGAACGAACTGCGCAAACTGCGCAATCACCTGATCTCTGCCGTTGAGGGCCAGGTGGATCTTGTCTGACTTGGCCACATCCACGTTCCCGACGTTGTACAGCGTCAAGCCTGCGTCCTCGACCTCTTGCCGCAGGTCAGCGAGAAAGCCATAGTCGCGCTGGCCCGCTGCCACCCACGTGTATACGTGATCCACGCCCAACTGGCGGACGAACAGCAGTTCCTCCGGGCTTGGCTCTGCTGGGATCGGTACCGACAGCTTGATCTGGCTCTTGACCCGTTTCTCCGCTTTATCCTCCATTCCTCTGCCTCCTCTGCATCGTCGGATCGCGCGCGGCCCCCCGCGCGCGGACCAAGTCGCCAGGGCACGCGCGACGTCATGCTGTGAGCGGCAAAGGGCGCTACTGGGTCCGCTCGCGGCGAAGCTGCCTCAGCACCTGGATGACAGGCTCACGGTCGACGACGCAAGCCGAGATCCGGCTCGCGTCCGATGGCTGGAAATCGCACGGGGTCACTGTTGCCAGCACGCCTCGCGTGTGCGCGCCACGCTCCAGGAAATCGCGCAGCAGAGATGACTGGTGGGCGTGGGCAAGGTAGCGCTCGAGTTGCGCTTCGTGTGCCGCTTCCAGCGCGCCGCGTTTGAGCTCCACCAGGACCAGCTCACGCGCGTCTGTGTCAAAGAACACCAGATCGATGACATCACGCTCCCGTGAGGAGGTCTGGACCGTATGCTGCCGAGCCACCAGGTCAACCTCACGCCCAAAGAGCAGCTCTGGCGCGGCTGCAAGCGCATCCTCTAGGCCTCTCTCGGTGTCGATGGCGTCATACTCGGCATGCAGGACCCGGCCGATCCGTGATGCCGTCTTTGGGCCCACCCCACGCACCTCACAGAGCTCCTCTTCCGAAGCGCGCACGATCCGCTCGATGCTCCCGTAGTGCCGGAGGAGCTCCCGCGCTACGGTGAGCCCACAGCCCGGCAGCATCTCGACCACACGTCTCTGCATGTCGGCAAGGTCTGCCGCCTTCCGCTTGGGGACCAGCGAGATCTCGGGCACGCCGCCCTGTTCCTGGCGGGCCATCATCGCGATCAGTGCCGCGCTTTCATCGGCGTTGGGTGTCACTACGATACTCAGGCCATAGACAAGGAGCATGGAAGAGAGCGCTCCGCGGATCGCCTGCGGGTGGAAGGCGCGATAGGGCGTGGTGCTGTAATCGCCTTCTACGACCAGTATCGCGATCTCAAAGCGCTCGCCCAGATGGATAGCGCTGGCAAAGAGCGTCTTGTCCGAGATGCCGTC
>CAZUUK010000408.1:0-1836 GCA_964622675.1 uncultured Planctomycetota bacterium
GGTGGAGAGAACCGCGTCGAAAGGTTGGCGGTGGGAGTATTGGTGAATCGGCCGGATGCCGGCGAGGGCATCTACGACCTGTTCCGCGGGAGTCTGCAAAGCACGCTTCAGGACGTCAAACCCCACGGTGCGATTCGTCAGAATGGCGGGTTCAATGAAACCGACCGCCTCACCATATGGGAAGGCGGACGGTACGAATACTTCGGCGGGGCGCTCCAGATCCACCAAGGCCTGGGCCTGCGCGGGGTCCTCGATTTCGGAGGCAAGGAGGTGAGCTTGTCCGTCACCACGGGTCTCCTGGACTTTTCAAAGGGAACGGTTCTCAACCCTGAGCGAGCCACGCTGACCGCCGGGGAGGGATCGTTGATCATCGTCGGAGAGGATTTCGATCCTTCTGCGGCCTTTGGAAGCTTCAGTACCTCCGGGATGATCCACACGGCCGGGCGGGACCTGATCGTCTCGCCGGGCGGGGGGTTCGAGGGGTCAGGCGTAATCGACGATTTCGTCGAATCCCACGGACGCATCCGAGGGTACCAGGGATGGGGGGAAGGATTGCATCTTCTGAAAGGAATCTACGTCGGTCCCACGGGTGACGTCGATCTGCGCGACGGGGCGATCTACGTCACGGACGATCGGTCCGGGATCAGTGGTGGGTCGCTACTATCCCGCGGGTACCTGCGCGTCGGGCAGATGGAACGGTCCATGCATGGTGTGTCCGGTCTCAAGCATGGCGTGTTCCGCCAAAGCGGTGGATTCGTCGATCCGGAGAGGGTCTACGTGTACCACGGCCGGTACGAATTGAGCGGAGGGACACTGAGGACCTGGTATTCCTCTGTGGGTGACAGCGAGCGGGAGGGTATGTTCCTGCATATAGGGGGAACTCATCTTGTCGGACGGGAGCTGGACGTCTACCGCAACGGCACGTATGCGATCCTCGGCGGAACTGTGGGGACCCCCGCGGTGGTGGTGGGAGGCGGATATTGGGGAGAAGAGGGCAGACTTTCTTTGCTCAGCCACGCAGCCGACGTCAGGATCCGCGACTACCTCTTCGTCGGCCATGACGGGGCTCTGACGGCTGTATCAGGCAGCACGATCCGCTTCACGCGGCGGATACCCCATCCCTGGTGGCTTCACGACGAGGTGGAGAGAGTGGGCTTCTTCAACGAGAGCACCATCCCCGCCAATCTTGCGGGGCTGGATCAAGTTACGCTGGTCTTCGAGCAAGGCGGTGATTTCGTAGCCACACTGGAGGTGGCTGGCCAGGATCGAGGCGCCGCCTGTCGTGGGCTCTTCGAGAACTTCGCGCTGGATACCCTCCGGATTGGGACGGAGGAGGAGGTGGCGAGCGTCCAGCTGGTGGATCTGATCGACAACCAGCCCGAATGGGAGGGCGCCGAAGCGCTCTACGTCAAGGAACTCATCACCGGTCCGGGTTCGCATCTGGATCTGAACGGGCTGAACATCTACTACCTGAGTTCCGACATATCTCCCGGAACGCTCATCTCCGGCGGATCCATGATCGCAATTCCGGAACCGACTACGGTCGGGCTGCTTGCCTTGGGTGCGATCTGGGTCGCGCGGCGCAGGCGCGGGTGCTGAGCAGCGCGCCCCCGCCCGCCGCCGGTGCGCCGCCCTCGGGAGGCCTGTACGGCTCCAGGCCGCCCGGGGCGGTGCAGCCGTGGAGGGGGGGACGCTTGCCCCCCGACCGCCCGAAGGTATAATCGCATCGTCCTGGTTCGGAACCACAAACCAAGTCAATGAGGACGATAAGATGGCATCCCTCTCTTACAGCGATCTCCTGCGGAAGGTGATGGGCGGTGCGGACCTGACGCGCGA
>CAZUUK010000409.1:0-1822 GCA_964622675.1 uncultured Planctomycetota bacterium
TCAGCGTAGAGGTTGTCGACGACATTGCCCCCGCCCCTTCCGGCAAGTACCGCCCGGTCATCGGCAGAATCGCCCAGGAACTGATGGCTCAAGGGCGGGAGCCTCCGCAGGGCTGAGGGGCAGCCTCTTCAGCGCCCCCGCAGTCACAGCGCATTCGCACGGTCGCGCCACGCGCAAAGCGATGCAGTCCGGATCACGCCGGCGCGCGGGCCAGGCGGCTCCTCAGGCAGCGGCGAATCAGTGATGCCACTCGATTCAGCAGCCGGGCCACGACAAGGACAAGAGCAAGCGACAACAGGTAGTCGACGAACGCATACCCCGTTGGCCGCACATACAGGTAGGAGTGAATGAAGTAAACCTCCAGAATGATACCGGATACCACCCCGAAGGGACGCAGAGGCCACGCCGGCAGCCTCGCGTCCTTCAACCATAGAACGGCGCACGCCGACATGGCCACGATGAAACAGAAGTTCAGTGTCTTGACGCCCATGACCAGGTTCAGGGCGAGCATCGCGGCGGCCAAGACCAGCCCCACAGCGGCACTGACCACAGGCTTGCCCCCCGGACCCGTTCGCTGAACGAACACACCGAACACAAAGCCCCAGGCGGACAGCCAAAGCGCGTGCCCCATCGTGACATAGCGATCGAGGACAACGGCCGCCACCAAACTCGCGCATGTCGTGACGTACAGTGCTGGGCGTGATCGGCTCAGGCGCCTCAGAATTGGGTACGCTGCATAGAAAAGAAGCAGCAGCGTGAAGAACCAAAGGCCAGCGCCGAAGGGGCTGGTGTTGACAAGCCGAAACCAGTTGAGGAACCCGGTTAGCCCCAAAACGTTGACGGGGGTTTGCCAAGTCCAGATGCCCGGTCTTCCCTTCACAAGGAACAGCGCCAGGAGAAATGCGTTGATGACAAGCACATTGGGGGCAAGCCGGTAAAGCTTGTTCCTCCAAAACGGCCCGAGCCTAAGGCTATCGTGGTACTTGGCCGATGTGAAGTAGGCCGAGGAGAAACCAAAAACAAAAAGCCCGAGCCGGACTGGAATCCAGAAAAAGTCAACGCCCGTCCCAAAATGGCCGGTGAAGACTAGGAGGATGGCAACGGCTTTGGCGATCCCAAAGTTGTAACTCGCGTTCTTGTCGATCAAGTCCATTGGCGCTCTTCCGGAACATTTGATTCCAACACCCGCCGCTTGTTCGGCATGATTCTACCAGAGAGATGCGAAACTGCAAGCCGGTCCCTCATGTTCTCGTCCCCGAGTGGTGTCCTGTGAGCGTGCACCTCGGCGTGGCAATCTCGGAAAAGGCATAGCAGGTTGCGTTCGGAATCATCCCCCCCTCTTGATCGAAAGCACACATGGTGAACTTGCAGGTCCCGCTGGCTGCCACAAAGCTGACACGTGACATCATCTCGCTCCAGGATGGAAAGGAACGGGTGTTGGTCTTGGTCGAAGGGTACCTCGCCCACCTTATCGTTCGGCTTTCTGTCCATGGGAGGATCTCCTCAGCCTACGCCGTTCTGTCGCATGTGAACCGAATTGACAACGGCGTCTCTTGCCCTACTGCCCAAGAACCGAGGGCGGTACAGCCCGAATGCGCCCCAAAGGGCCTCCAGCGTGGGATTCGGCTCGAAACCACCAAGGCGATCTGACGATATCTAGGGGAAGGCGGCAATCTCCGGAACCGCATGACATCGAAGCCTGCCCAATCGGCTTTGCGAAACTCACCCGTGTGCGTTATAATTGTGAGTCTGTGCCAGCCTGAACCAGAACTGAGTGTGCTGTGGAGATACAACCCAAGGCAGAGAGACCCAGGTGGCTCAA
>CAZUUK010000410.1:0-1792 GCA_964622675.1 uncultured Planctomycetota bacterium
TTTGGAGGTTCGCCTCTTGGGAACCGGCATAGAAGTCTCCTTAGACCAACAGACAACCGGACCGTGCCGCAGCCCCCCGAGCCTTCCCATTGGGCGGCACGAAAAGGACGGAATTCTATCGGCCCGACGCGCCAGAGTCAAGCCCAAAGGCCCTGAAGCCCGCGGATGGGTGCAGCACCCGGCAGCCGCTACCAATTCGAGCGGCAGGGGTATTTCTGCGTGGACCCAGATTCGTCGGAAGGTCGGCTGGTCTTCAATCGGACGGTGACGCTGAAAGATAGGTGGGCGAGAATCCGGAAGGCGCAGAAGCCGGGACCGAAGCCTAAGAGGCGGAGGAGTTAAGTATCCAGTCCCCGGAATTCCCAATCCGCAATGGACCCCTCCCTGTGTCGCCGGAAATCAAAAGAGGAATTCTCGCCATTGCTTGACATGGGCCTGAGGCACTGCGATGGCGAGAGCCTTCTTGGCACGTGTTGCGGCCACATACACGATCCTCAGCTCTTCCTCCTGCAGGAGGTCTGATCCCAAGAGATTGACGTAACTGCGTCCCACGGCTCCCTTGGACTTCAATGCCAGGAAGACCGCTTCCAGGCTTCTGCCCTTGACCGAATGGACCGTCCCTGTTGCAGCAGTTGCCACCTCAGTTGTCCTAACGGGCGGCGCGAAGATGTCCTTGAAAGCGAGCGCTGAATAGATATGCGACCTTCGGCCGCCTTTGATTTGGAGTGTGTGACCCTTCAGTGGGCCCTGCTGCGACAGCACAGCATTAGCTCTCGGCAGCCAGGCCGAGACGGTCCCCGTGCTTTCGGGAAGATCGGAAAGCAAACGGAATAGCCGACCTCGCCATGTGGCAAACCCAACGGATTTTGCGTAGTCCAGAACAACCTTCCGGCGATGCGCAGGCCTGTCAGTCAAGTGCGTATACGCAGCGGTCTCAAGCCTCGTTAGAGCACTACGGAAATCGCCTCGATCAAACAGGTACTTGGCCGACACGATCTGCCTTGTTATCCTATCGCCATCCTTCCACGGAGCCGGCCCGCTGCTTGGCACCGTGCCTGGGATAATCGAGTTGATGAATTCGCGGCTGCGTGTGAGCACGCTTATTTTGTTTCCATCAATGCCCCTCGCAGTGCAGTGCTCTCGGAATGTCGTCAAGAGACCTGGGAGATTTGTCTTGTCTGCGTAGCCATAAAGCAATGGTGTTTCGTCGTAGGCCGCCACCTCTTTGTTTCTGGCAGTGATCGGTTCAGAAGAGTTGGCTAGCCTGCATGCCAGGTCGCAGATGCTCTGGCTGCTTCGCCAGTTCTCAGAAAGCCGCACGCAGTTGCCTTCCCATTCGGCGAACTTGCCCTCGAAAAGTTGCGGCTCTGCCTGTCGCCATTCGTAAATCGCCTGATAGGGATCGCCAACAAGCATTACTTCTGTCACGCCCGCTTGTATCAGGGAATCGATGATGCGCATCTGGATGCGCGATGAGTCCTGGGCCTCATCGATGATGATCACGGGGAAGCGACGGGCCAAGGCTCTTGCGATCTCGGAATTATTTTCTAGCAACTTCATTGCGAAGTAGTTCGCATCTGCCTGCGTCGCGTACCCCGCCGAGAGGAACCTTGCTTTCAGTTCCGTGCATCGCTTGTGGTTGTTCCGACAATTA
Organism: uncultured Planctomycetota bacterium; assembly: GCA_964622675.1. Lineage (GTDB taxonomy): Bacteria > Planctomycetota > DG-23 > CAZBND01 > CAZBND01 > CAZUUK01. The sequence goes on from CAZUUK010000410.1 coordinate 1,655, forward strand.
TTGAAGTGGCTTTGTGGCGCGAGATTAACCAGCTGCCCCGTCTCGTTGTATGTGAAATCGTTTAGCCGACATTTATTTTGGTTGCATTCGGAGTTTCCCCGTCCCCAATAGAGCCAACGTCCTATGGGTTCGTGGTCG
>CAZUUK010000411.1:0-1122 GCA_964622675.1 uncultured Planctomycetota bacterium
GTGGGCGCGCGCCTACTACGACCGACAGCGTCTCAAGGGAAAACCCCATCACATCGCCGTCCGGGCTCTGGCCTACAAATGGATTCGCATCCTGTTTCGCTGCTGGAACGGAACTTGAGTAACTCCCGGGCAGGCTTGACCGGGCGCCGCTTGTAACCCGTTACCCATGAAGGAGTTGGCGTTGGGTCGCCGGAAAGCAATGTAGCTAGTAAACATGCTCGATTTCTCTTGCAATGTACCTCCATACATGCTAATATAAACTAATGAAGCTCCGCGTCGCCTACGCCAAGCGTCGCTATAAAGATCGTACCTACTCCACCCCCCTCGTCGTCACCTCCTACCGCGACGCCAACGGTACCCCCCGCAACAAAACCCTCGCCAGCCTCGCCAAACTCCCCGCCTTCCTCGTCGATCTCATCGATCGCGCCCTGCGGCTCGGCGATTCGGCCGTGCTGGAGCAATACGTCCACCTCGGGGAACTGAAACATCTGCGCTCCCTCATTGTCGGCCCCGTCTACGTCGTCTTCTCCCTGCTGAAACAGCTGGGCATTTTCGCTCTGCTGCGCTCCTGGTTGACCCCGAAACAAGCCGCCGCCATCCTGGCCATCGTCGTAGAACGGGTCATCGCCGCCAAGCCGCTGTCGGTGATGGCCCTGCAGCGGCGCTTCGCCGGCGAGCCGCTGGCTCATCTGCTGGAGTCGGAAAAGGCCCCGGCGCTGAAGACCTGGTACACCGCCTTGGCCCAGCTCGAAGACCGCCGCGAGTCGATTCTCCAGGCTCTCTACGAGCGCAACCACACGCCCGGCCAGCTCTACCTGTACGACATCACCTCGAGCTATTTCGAAGGCGACACTTGCGAGCTGGCCGCCTTCGGCTACAACCGCGACGGCAAGAAGGGCAAGAAACAGATCGTCGTAGGGGTCATTTGTGAGGAGCGGGGCTGCCCGATCTGGGTTGATGTATTCAAGGGCAACACTTCGGACCAAACCACCGTCAAGCAGCAGCTACGGAATCTGCGGGACAAGCTCGGGGTGGAGGATTTCACCTTCGTGGGGGACCGCGGCATGGTGACCCACGCGCGCATCGAGGAACTGGAACAAGAGGGCTGGTGGGAGAGCTTCC
>CAZUUK010000411.1:1132-1781 GCA_964622675.1 uncultured Planctomycetota bacterium
GCAGCACCCCGTCCAACTGGAGTTGTTCGACCACGAAAACCTGGTCGAGGTGGAGCAGGACGGAACGCGTTACGTATTGTGCCACAACCCGCAGCGGGTGGAGCGGGACGGCGAGACCCGTGAGCGGCTGTTAGCGGCCACCGCCGCGAAGCTGGAAAGCATCCGCAAGAATGTGGCCGCGGGGCGCTGGAAGAAAAAGGACGTGATTGCGCGGCGGCTCTATCGGTGGGTCAATCGCTGGGGCATGGAGCGCTTCTTCGAGGTTCACTACGGGGAGGACAGTTTTTCCTATGCTCGCCGGGAAGACCAGATCGAGCGGTATGCCCGTCCGGACGGCTGTTACGTGATCCGGTCCAACGCCGAGGACTGGAAACAGACCACCGAGCAGCTTCGGGACCGTTACAAAGACCTCAAGTATGTCGAGCAGGCGTTTCGCACCATGAAGACGACCGACATTCAGACCCGCCCGATTCGGCACTTTCATGAGGCACAGGTGCGAGGCCACGTTTTCGCGTGCTTCCTGGCTTATCGGGTGGTCTGGGAGCTCCGCCAGCGCCTGGAGCCGGTGCTGCGCCGCGACCCGCGGACGAAGTGTTGCGAAGCCGGCAGTCTGGCCGAAGTCTGGCGCGAACTATCCGCCATAACCCTC
>CAZUUK010000412.1:0-1767 GCA_964622675.1 uncultured Planctomycetota bacterium
CATACACGGAGCGTAACCGATGACTAGTGCCAAAGTCAACGTTACAGTCCACTAGTGGCCTCCTTCGCGCGTTCTCGCTCTGGAATCCTTCCGACCGCAAGAACTCTACCCTCTCTGCCCACGCTCCTCAAACAAGTTAAGGTACGTCTCGAACATGAACATCCGATTTCGGCGCTGGCCGGTGAGTTCCTTCAGGATGCCCATTTCTGCCAACGTATTGGTGAGCGCGTTCGCCGCTGGCTGTGAAAGGTCGGCCATTCTCTCGACATCTTTCACGTTCACGACGGGATTTTGGAATAATCCGTCCAGAAGTTGGTGGGCCCGGGAGACCCTTCGCCCCATACTCTGCGCGATCTGGTCTCGCACTTTTTCGCGAAGCTCCACGATCTTCCGAGCAGTACTCGTCGCCTCGGCAGCAACAGTGGCAACGCCTTCGAGGAAGAAGGCTAGCCAGCCTTCCCAGTGACCTTTGTCTCGGATCGCCTGGAGACGCTCGTAGTATTCCTGCCGGTTTTTTTTGAAGAAGACCGAGAGGTAGAGCAGTGATTCGGCGAGAACCCCGTGGTGACAGAGCAGGAATGTGATGAGGAGTCGTCCCATTCGTCCGTTACCATCGAGGAATGGATGAATGGTCTCGAACTGCGCGTGGGCCAAGCCGATGCTCACGAGCAACGGATAGTTGCTGCGCTCGTGGATGGCTTTCTCTAATTGATCCAACGCTTCGTCCATCGCCGAAACTGGCGGTGGCACATAGCTTGCCGACTCCGGCGAAGGTCCGCCGACCCAGTTTTGCGAGCGACGAAACTCTCCAGGAGTCTTCGCCGGTTCGCCGCCGCGCACGCCGTCCATCAGGCGACCGTGGATCTCACGCATGAGTCGCAGCGATGGTGGAAGCTCTTTAACTCGCTCAAGCCCGTAGCGAAGAGCCGCGATGTAGTTCGACACCTCGGCGACGTCTATGCGTTTTGCCGCGTCTCGCAGTGACGCCTCGTACTCAAGGATGTCCATCAGTGACGCCTGGGTGCCTTCGATCTGGCTCGACAGAACCGCCTCGCGACGAACGTACATGAATACAAAAAGGTCTGGGTTCGGGAGGATCGACGTCGCCCCGATGAGCTTTCCTAGTTCAAGGTCGGCTCTTGAGTTGAGCCGCAGGAGCGAGGGCTCCATAGCGATGTCGCGTGGAGGGAACGGGGCGGGGATAAAAGCGTCAAAACCGGCTGGTTGTCGAATGTACTGACCAGCTCGGCCGTGACCTGATCGCGTGGACATTCCGAGGCTCCCGATGCAAGTGGTTCCTTATGCTTGGGCAACGATTAAATAAGATATCACGGTTTTCCTTATCCAAGGATCGTTACTGCATAAGCGAGCCTTTGGAGACATACAAGACCGCAGCCAACGCGTAAGCGCCGCGTTTGGTGGTAGATAACCAGGAATCGGGCGCGTGACGGCCCTCCTTCGCTCACCTTCGCTCGCTACGCGAGCTGCGGCGAGCTACGAAGGGCACCCTCCATAGCGCGCTTCGCGCGCGAAGGAGGGTGGTGGAGGCGGCGGGAATCGAAGTCGCCTAGCGCGGCGAAGCCGCGCCGTAATCGAAGAGGCCGAAGGCCTACAACCGACACCGATGACCGACGCCGTCGTTGAACCTCTGCTTGGGGGACTCTCCCCTGCGAGGAGGGTCCCCCAGTCTTGGAGAGATAGTGGAAAGCGGCGGGAACGGTGCCCCGCGGACCATTGCGGTCTGATAACCCACGGGCTGTGGGCTTA
>CAZUUK010000413.1:0-1766 GCA_964622675.1 uncultured Planctomycetota bacterium
TCGCCGCCTTGAGCTCAGCCAGGAGCCGGCGCGATTTGGTGAGCCCCTCGGCATATCCGGGTTTTGCGAGCGTGCCGTCGGCCCGCAAGAGCTCCTTCGCCCGCTCAGACCCGTTCGCCGCCAGCACGTCCAGACCCGACGGAAACAGCCTCCCCGGAACCTTCAGCCACGTCAGGTTCATGAAGATCTCACTGTCGGGGAGGTAGCGCTTGCCGAAGAAACGCATCCCCTTGGTGAGTTCACGCCACTTACGCTACAGATGGGGCGGGATGACCATCGAGTTGATCTTCGGGTCGCGGAGCTTCTGTGCGCGCTTTTTGAAAGCTGCAAGAACCTGGGCCGCCTTGGCCGCAAGCACCTCCCCCGCCGGTCCACCATGCCTCGGCGTCACCCGCAGCACCTCCGCGTACTCGTGGGGCGTCAAATCGTCGGTCGGGGCGATCAGCCGACTGTACATCCGGTCGACCTTCCGCCACCGCTCGCGCAGATCATCGTTTGAGAGGAAGACGTCCGCAATGATCATCGCGGCGCGGGTCTCGCCTTCGGAGGCGAGTCGGAAGGAGCAGTTGCCGAACCAGCTCATGGCGCGGAAGTAGCGCTTGAGCGTCTCGGAGCGGGTGTAGAACCCGCGGGGCTTGAACTGGGAGTAGTCGATGCCGAGCGGATATTCGGGGAAGACGTCGGATTTCGCGACGCCGGCGGCCGCGTTGATGGCGGCGACTTCCTTCCCGACCGTCGCGTGTAGTGCCGGCGGCGCCTCGAACCGGTCGTCCAAGAGTTTCGCCGCGACTGCGAAGTAGGCGCGCACCCGGCGCTTGTCGGGCGACGCCGGCATCCGCTCCACGGCCGCTAGCATCCCCTTCGTCAGCTCGGCCACCTCGTCCGTGAAGTGCCCCTCGAGCGTCTGGATCTGCCTCTCGAAGATGACGTGGAACGTCCGATGCACGGAATCGGTGGTGACGAACGCCGGGAGATCCTCCTGTATGTAGGGCGAGAAGATCTGGTGGTAGTACCGCGGCGCGACGACGAAGCCGTTCTTCTTCAGCAGCTCGCGGGCCCCCAGCGGGGCCTTCAGACCGGAAATCCCCTCCACCTTCTTCAGGTCCGGCACGACATCGGCCGCACACGCGTGCGATACGAACCCGGCCGCCGCGGCCAGACAGACCGCCAAAGCTGTTGCTTTTCCGTGACCTCCCATGACACCCCCCTTTCAACGGAAGCGACACCCAACGATGCGGTGACTTCAGAGTCGTCTCTGCTCTGTTGAAAACCCCGGTGGCGGATGCCGTTTCCTCCCTCTCCCCTCGGGAGAGAGCGGGGGTGAGGGAGTTCAGTCGGAAAAGCCCCCCCTCACCCTATCCCTCTCCCAGAGGGAGAGGGGATTTCAACAGAGCATCGTCTCGTGGTGCTTCTGTCATTGACTGTTGTTAAGCGGCAGCCATATCCCCCTCCATTCTATGGCTGGGCGTCCGGTAGTCAATAACGATCAGGACATAAAGAAGTATCCTCGCCACCGACGTGAATATCGCCCTGAAACTCAACCGTCGCGCCGTATCTCGGCCGCCCCGCCGAATACCTCAACCACTCCTTAGCCAAGCCTGACAAGGGCCTTGGCCATTTTGCTGACAGCGGCTTGAGAGCGGATGTTACACTGTCAAACGTTCGTTTAGCGTAACCCACTGTGGCCAAAGAAGTTACGCCATTTGGCGTGCCCGAAAATGTACCAAATGTCGCATTTGATAGTAAAATGTGACATAGCAACGACT
>CAZUUK010000414.1:0-1761 GCA_964622675.1 uncultured Planctomycetota bacterium
GAAAAAGCCAGTCCTTTGTGGCACAGGCGCCCCCGCCTGTGCGTATAACCTTTGCGTAACACTTCACCGGTCTGAGCGGGAGGGGCTGGGCAAGGGGGGTAAAACGCCCGTTGAGACGTATTCTCTGAGCGCTTCGACGATGGTCTCAAGCGGGTCCCTCCCCCGGAGCCTGAGCGTCCGGTAGATCGACATCAGCACGGCCTGCGCCTCGGCCCCGACGCGGCTCCGGTTGCAGAGCGAGTTCTTCCGCATAATGACCGCGGGACGTATCTCGCGCTCGGCGTGGTTGTTGTCCGAAGGAACGTCCGCATGATCCAGGAACGTGAAAAGGGCGTCGCGGTAGCGGTCCAACCGTTTGACCAGCCGCTCGGCGTTCGGGTTCCTCCATGGATGACGCACCAGCGAGTCGAGGCGATTGTCCAGTCGGGCCCGCCTGGAAGCAAAGCTTTCCTCCGCCAGCCCGTCGCGCTTCGAAAGCCGCACCGCGTCCCGAAGCAGACGCTTCAGCTTCTTCGCAAACGCCGCCCACCGGCGCGAACTGTCCCGCTGGTTCACCTTCTCGAGCTCTCGGAAAAGGTGGGGCAGACACGCCTGCCGCCCCGCGCAGCCCACTGCGTTGTAGGCCGCCCAGAAATCGCTGACCAAAATGCCGTCGAAGGTCTGTGTGAAGAACTTCGAAAGCGCTGGCGACCCGCGCGAGCGGTCGATCATATAGGAGGTCGCATCGCGCGTGGTGAAGCACCAGAGCCATTGGCTCTGACCGTTGACCCGCCAGCCTGTTTCGTCGGCGTGCAGGACGCCCGAGCGTTTGACCTCGTCGGCTATCTGCTCATACCAAGGCGAGAGCACCTTGGCTGCCCGCTGCCAGGCCGCCACCAGCCCCCCCTGACTGACGGGGAAGTGCAACTGGTGGTTCAGGACCTGAACGATGTGGGAGATCGTGATGCCCAGACCGTAGTGCAGCCAGGCCGTCAGGGCCACGACGCGATGGCCGAGCGCGGCGCCGGGCATGGCATCGGGCACGGGCGGCTCGATGAACGTCTTACATTCTGCGCACCACTGGCGGGGAATGCTGTGCTCGGTGACCTGCGGCTGTGCCTCGACCACGTCCTCGACCAGGCGCAGGCGGCGCTCGGCCGGGCTAGTCAGAGGCGAGCCGCAGCAGGGGCACTTCTGGAGGGCCGGATGCTCCTCGCGTCGGGTGATCTGCGGCGGTCGCCCCCTGTGCGTGCCCGGATGTCCCGGTTTGGCGCCCGGTTTCTTGCGGCGCCTGCCCACCGGTGGCTTCTTGTAAGGCGGCACCATCCCGGAGGGGGTGGAGGGCGAAGTGTCCGAGCCATCTTGCGGGCCTGCGGCCAGTCGCGCCGCAAGCTCCATCAGGACGAAGATGACAGCCTCGCGGCCCCGATCGCAGATAGCATCGGCCTGCCGGCGGGTCATGGGGCAACTGAACTCGACGGTCACCTTGTGCCCGGCTCTTTCCATGCAGGCCATTGTGCAGAAAGCGCGAGGGCAAAATCCAGCCCCCGAGTGTCAAACACGCAGATCACGCTCATTCGGCTGAAGTGTTACTTAGCGGATTGAGAAAAAACCCATTCGGGTTTTCCCTCCCCCCTGTCCCCTCCTGCGGTGAGGGGGATCTGCCCTTTGCACCCGCTTCGCGGGTCTGGAACGCTCCTCGGTCCCCTCTCCCGCCGGGAGAGGGATAGCAGCCCGTTGAAAAAGCCAGTCCTTTGTGGCACAGGCGCCCCCGCCTGTGCG
>CAZUUK010000415.1:0-1755 GCA_964622675.1 uncultured Planctomycetota bacterium
GCCTATGGGAGGGCGCAGATGACCGATCAGGAGAAAGTGCTCGACATCCTGAGGCGGAAGCCGGGACAGAGAGCACGTGCAATCGCATCGCGAATTAGCCTTTCGCGGCGGCGCGTCAATTCGCTCCTTTACGGCCCTCTCGGCGACAAGGTCAGACAGGACGATCGTTACCGATGGTGGCTCGCCGATGGGACGCGGCAGACTGTCACCAGTGCACCACAGAGAGCTGTAGAGGAATCCGCGGATACGCGGCTGGCACGGCTCTGTCGTTACTACCTGGCCTGCCTGGCGAGGGAGGGACTGGGCGAAGTCAGCGTTTTCGCCTCAGGCAAGTACGGCTTGCACTATGTAGAACTGGATTCCCTCCCTGTACTCGCAGGTTCGGGGGCAGGCATTGGCTTGGCACGAGATGCGGCGGAACTCAAGCGCCGCGCTCGCCCGGACAAGGGATCAATCGCGCTCTACGTCGGGTATCCGGTTAGGCTGCGGTATCACCGAGCCCAGAGCGGTTGGACGGGGTTCTTCGTTGATCCCGTATTCCTGTTCCTTGTCCACGAGGCGGGGAGCGGCCGAGCCAGCTCACTGGTCATCGACGCGATGCCATCTGTCAACCCAGCCGTCGTGAAGCGCCTCAGCACGGCCGACGGAATCCACGGGGGCCTGTACGAGGCAGTGGCTTTGGCAGACGAACTCGGGCTGTGTGGCGGTCCCGACGAGTTGCCTGATTTCGACGAGGTCGCGATGAGGTTGCCGTCAGTGAGAACCCATTGGGACTGGTCTGAGGAAATCAATCCATATGATCTGTCTGAGCATCCTCCACTGGCCGCTACTAGTGACGAGGGCATCTACAATCGTGCTGTCCTGTTGGCAACCGAGCGGCCCCCGTACACGCAGGGCCTGGAGACCGAGCTTGCTGAGCTATCACGATATGCCGAAAGCAAGCTCAGTGGTACCGCGCTTGGCAGTTGGCTGAACGAGGCACCTCCGAGGAAGGCAGACGCTGGACGCCAGGATATCATCGAGGTCGTTCCCCTCAACCCTGAACAGAGACAGGCGGTAGAGCAAGGGTTGACTAACTCACTGACGGTCATCACCGGGCCGCCGGGGACAGGTAAATCGCAAGTGGTTATCTCCCTGCTCGCGAACGCGGCGTGGCGGAATCAAACAGCGATGCTCGCGAGCAAGAACAACAAGGCCGTTGACGTTGTCGTTGAGCGCACAAACGGCCTGAGTCCACATCCGTTCCTCATGCGCCTTGGGAGGGATGAACATCGAGATGCTCTCTCTACGTACCTGTCTTCCTTGCTTGCGGGCCGAGTGAGCGAGAGCGACGAACGCGAGTTCACTCGCCAATTGGAGGAGATTCGCGCTACGATGGCCGGTCTGAACGCCCTGGATGAAGAGCTTAATGAGATTGCCAAACTGCGAAACCGAACGGAGCGGCTGGCCCAGAAAGTCGATGAGCTGCGCAGCAAGTTCGGAGCTCAAGCGTTCTCCGGGATGCGTGATGCTGACGCAGACGCGCTTCGGGTCAGGGGCGCTACCCTCGAGAAAGCGTCAGCGCAGACATCACGGCAGAAGCAGGGGCTTCTGACACGTCTTCTTTGGCCATTGCTCGCCCCTCGTAGGACGCGGGATCTGGCGGAAGCGGCACGCTCACTTGGGGAGCTTGTCCGACCGGAGATTCGCGACCCCGGCAAGCCGGTGGAGGTCAGATACATCTCACAATGGATGGAATACTGCAGCGAACTGCTG
>CAZUUK010000416.1:0-1752 GCA_964622675.1 uncultured Planctomycetota bacterium
TCAGCACACCTGTTGCTCGGCGCGTCCACATTCTCATCATGGCTTGTCCTGCCTTGGCCTACGCGCCCCTCAATCCGCGCGCAAAGGTCAGGAGATAAGGTCCGTGCGTGGAGTTCGGCTCGCGGCAATCTTGCCTGTCTTGCCGACGGACTCTCCCGCGTCATAGTCTACCTCTCGATGCCGATGACTCGCCCCGATATACCTTCTACGGCCAGCGCAAAGGAAAGCGCTTCCTGCCCATTCTTCTTGCTCGAATTAAATGGGATCTCTTCGTCGCTAATGAGATCGTGCACATGCTTTGGCGTGAACGGTGGTTGGAAGCACGTAATCTCTGTCGTCCCATGCTCCCGGCTGCGGTTGACTGCGATGATGACAAAGCAGTCCTTCCCGACCAGGTAGTTTGATTCGATATCCGGATTCGAAGACACTGCAAGGGGGTAGACCCCGCTGGCCTGAAGCCACGACCTGATCAACTCGGAGAGCGCGGGGACCCTGTAGAAGCTGCCCATCCTGAAACGAAGCACCAGCGCCTTGCCCTTGCCGTAGTCGGACATGAACACAGAGGGGAACGCATCCGGAGCGCCATAATGGAGCCGCCTTCGTTCGCCACGCGCCTCAGCGCCGCCCAGCACCTTTGCCAGGGTCTCTGATGGCTTGTCGTCCTCATTCAACTCGGGCACCGTGTCGCTTATCAGCGCTCCCCCGTCCCTGACGAATCTCTCGATTCCTTCGGCGGCCGCGTCGGAGATGTGCCTCACGTTGGCGATCACCAATGCCTGATAGTCCTTCAGCTTGCCCGCCGCGATCTGCCGCTCGTAAATCAGGTCCGCATTGCCGAATGTCCTCAGCAGTGCATCGTAGGCGGGGACAAGGTCGAAAGAGAATGGGCCGGCGTACTCCTCGCCGGTCACGAACAGGGCCTGGGTCTCGGGGCACAACAAGGCTATTCTCGAGGTCTTCCTCAGGCGTCGCAGAAGGGGGCCCACCTCGCTGATGGCGCGAAATGTCTTCCCCGCCTCCTCCCACAACTCAGGGTTATACTCCAGCACCGGCCGTTGCTCCGGGAAGTAGGCGCCCCAGCCGATGAGGCCCTGTGCCCCCTGCCCGATGGCGGTGTAGCTCATGTGCCGGATCGCTTTCGGAGTCTCTTCGGTCGAGGATGTGCACCCTACCCACCAGGCGAACTGAATCCCGTGGTGCTGGGCCGCGCAGCGCATGAAGGCCATCAGCAGTCTGGACCTTTTGATGTCCCATTCGATCGCCTCGAGATCGTTCTCATGCCTGCCGTAGTAGTAGGGATAGATGTCGGCAGCGATCCAATCAAGGGATGCAGACCACTTCAGCAGATCCCCGAAGACCAATTCCACATGCCGGCCGAGGCAAATGGACTCGGTGTAGGTGTTCGCAATCAGGATGTTAGGATTGCTCGCTTTCATGTAGTCGCAAGTCAGCTTCCAGACCTTGGCCCAGTAGTCTTCGTAGAACTCCACGTACTTTCTTCGCAGAGCCGGCTGCTGTATTGGTGGCATTTTCTCAGGCAGCTCGACGCCATACTTTGCCCTGAACACCCGCTGGCAGTGTTCACAGTGACAGACATAGCCGACGTGGGAGGGAGACGGGTCGAGGTGAGTGACGGAGGCGTTGACGCACACCTCATCTCTTATGTCCGTCGCCCACAAGCGGGGCAGGCCTTCGAGGTGAGCGCGCTTCGGTTCGAGGAACTTCTGGAGGTCCGCTGTGTACCCGGGAGAG
>CAZUUK010000417.1:0-1751 GCA_964622675.1 uncultured Planctomycetota bacterium
CATCACGGCAGGGTGTTCTACTACGGCTTCTTCGAGAAGTATGTGGCTGGCTAAATATGTTTCCAGCGATGATGATGCACTATCATGCCGATATTCCTGCGGCACACGCCGAATTGGACAGCGAGCGCAGATTGGGTCCTTTCCCCGGCGGCGTACAGCCTGCGAATGGCGCGAACGTCCGACTCTGTGAGTTTGGCAGAAGCCTTGCGTTCGCCCCGAGCAACGCGCTCTGGGTGGGTTCGGCTGCCGTTGCGATCACCCGCGGCAAAGCATTCGGCGCGCATCCTCGGGCCGTTGGGGTGGCCCCAAGGCAACCCGCTAAGATGCGTCCACGTTTTGCGATGGAGAATCATGCTGACGGTACTGGAGACAACGCCAAAGCGTGCCGCCAGTTGACGAAAGGAGCATCCCCCCTCAGTATAAAGTCGGCGGATTTCTCGAACGGCCTCCGCGCTGAGCCTAGCCCTGCCGTTCTGCTCGCCACGGGCAATCTGTTCTGGATGAGTATGCGTGCCCTGGCGTACGCCCGTGGCCTTACGATTCTTAGAGACCGCATCTCGCATGTTCTCCTTCTGTGTGCCTGCCCAGAGATGGGCGGGATTGACGCAGGAGGGATTATCGCAGGTGTGACAGATGTACTTTCCCGGCGGGATGGGGCCGTGTACCAAGCTAAAAGCGACGCGATGAGCCCTATACATCGACCTGCGGATGCAGAAGGCGCCGTAAGGAAGGCTCGGAGGCGAGTTTTTGTGCCCCGTCCAGGGCCAGCATTCATCGGGCCCGCCTCTATGAACTTTGGTCCAGAAGCGGACTCTTTCTTGCGGGGTGAGGGATGGAATGCTATGATATCGAATAGTCATGTTGGTCTCCTTAACAGACCGCATGGTCGGGCGCGTGGTGGAACACCCACCGCGCGCCGTTTCTATGCAACCCATTGTACCACAAGCCTCGGCCTGCCCCAAAGGCATTCTTCCGGAAAAGCACTTCATGGCTGATTTTGATTGGGAATCTTGGGAAATCTCCAGGACCGGCGGGTGCTGGGGTTCAGAAAATAGGTTTTACGGGGAACGTGTGTGTATGATCCTCGACAGCGAGGTCAGTACACTCGCGCCGCACTACGATCCCGCGCGCGGCGCTTCCGGTCTGTGGCCCGGTGCTGAAGGGGCCTTGGCCGCGAGACTGACTCAGTTCAAGCTCCCGCCTCCGAAGTCGGCAGGTCGCAGGGAACTCATCCTCATCTACCGGGAGCCCACTCCAGCCGAAGCGCTCATTCCCGGTCGAGCTGTCCTGTACGTCAACCTGGGGGGCACGGCGAGCAAGCTCTACAAGGAGATTGCCAAAGCCGAGGGGCAGGCAACGCTCAGGGTCATAGAAGGCCCGGTGGACGACAAGCCGTTGCAGCGGTGGATCGTCGTCAAAGGCAGTAACATGGAACTGACTCCTGGTGCGAACCTGCGCGTCAGAACGGCCGCCGAGACAGCCAGTCTCCCCAGTATGTGGGGCATGATCGACAAGTACAACAGCGAAGTCCTGCCGCACTTCATGTACGCTCCGGCGAAGTCGCTGAAGTTCATCGGCTGCGAGTTGAAGGGCACGCTCATCAACCGCAAGTATTGGGCGCTGGACTACTACTTCCTCTACAACGACGACGGGTGGGATGCGGCCTGTAGCGTTCAGAAGATGGAGAAGGTGCCGGTCCTGCGTGGAGTCGAGGACGAGGATGCAGCCGCCATAGTTGGCAGAGAGGCAAT
>CAZUUK010000418.1:0-1733 GCA_964622675.1 uncultured Planctomycetota bacterium
CGTACGTTATGCCGCTGGTTGAGACTGTCCACTATTTGATGCTCCCGGTAGTAACCAACGCAAACGGCGACTTTGCGGTCGAGTTGATCGAAAGACTGTCTGCCGACAAGAAGCCGTTCTTTATCAATCTGTGGTGGCTCGTTCCTCATAAGCCCTATGAGCCCGCACCGGAGCCGCATTGGTCCAATACCAAAGCGGACGGCATCAGCAAGGACCAACATTGCTTCCGCTCGATGGTGCAGCACATGGACGCCAAGACCGGGCAGATCCTCAAGAAGCTCAACGAACTGGGAATTGCGGACAACACACTCGTCCTCTTCACGAGCGACAATGGAGCGGCCTACGAAGGCTTCATCGGCGAGCTGAAGGGTGGCAAGACCGACCTGCATGACGGGGGACTTCGCGTACCGATGATCGTGCGCTGGCCGGCGGCGATTCCAGCCGGTCAGTCATCGGACGCATTTGGCCACACGAATGATCTGCTGCCCACAATCTGCGAAGCCGCCGGAGTCGAGCTGCCGAGAGGATTGGCGATCGACGGCTTGAGCCTGTTGCCTCACATGAAGGGCAAGAGTCCGCCGAGCGCCGAAGCAAGAGGGACCGTGTTCTGGCAACTCAACCTCTACAAAAAGATTCAGCGCCACTACCCGAAACCCAAACCGTATGCGACCGAAGTCGCCATGCGAGGGAAATGGAAGTTGCTCGCTCTCGGCGGAAGGCCTGTGGAGTTGTTTGACGTCGAATCCGATCCGAATGAGCAGCGAAATGCCATCGACAACCATCCTGATTTGGTCGCTTCATTGACCGCTCAGCTTAAGGAATGGCTGAACGCGCCGCGGAAAGCCAGGTAGAGACAATGGCGAGGGCAATCAGATGAATCATTCACTACGATGGACGTTCCTTCTTCTCATCGCAGCTTCTGCGTCGGCTGACGGTCGTCAGAAGGCATCGGCCTCCTCGACGTCGACGCTCGGGCTCGTCCCGCCGGCTGGAGCGGTAGTGCTGTTCGACGGCTCGAACTTCGATTCCTGGAAGCCGTTCTCGTTCCTGAAGATCAATCCGAAAGACGACCAGAAGGAAATCCAATGGAAGCTTGTCGATGGCCAAGCGATGAAGGTGGCCTTTGAATTCAAAGGCAAGCGTCGCAAGCAGTTTCTTTGCACGAAGGAGAAATTCGGCGACTACCGCCTGCATTTGGAGTTTCAGTTGCCTGAGGATGGCGGGAAGGGCAACAGTGGGATCTTCTTCGGGCCGTTGTACGAACTTCAAATTCTCGACGGTGCTGGAAAGAAGAGCCCTGGGCTGGGCGACTGCGGCGCGATATATCAAATCCGTGTACCCGACGTGAACGCAGCTCTGGGACCGGGCAAGTGGCAAACGGTCGATCTGGAGTTCAAAGCGGCGCGTTTCGACGCGACCGGACATCGAATCGAAAAGGAGGCCGCCCGTGTAACCGTGCGGCTTAACGGTGTGCTTATTCACGACAACTTCAAGCTGTCGCTACGGCGGAACAAGTATGCCGCCTGCCCTGAGGAACCGCTTTCGCACATCGTTTTGCAGGAGCATGGTTCCCCTGTGAAGTTCAGAAACATCTGGCTGGTTGAGAAACCGTCAAAGCCACGACAAAAGAAGTAGACATCGTCGACAATGCCAGGCCTGCCGCGTTAGGCTGGCCGGCTGCGGTGGCCCGCCGGCCGCCGTCCAGGGAATCCCGGCACAAGTGAATCGAGCGG
>CAZUUK010000419.1:0-1729 GCA_964622675.1 uncultured Planctomycetota bacterium
GTCGTAGAGGTGGCCGTAATAGAGTTTGCCGGGAGCGGGTGACTTGATGGTGCGGCCGCGTGGCGGGCGGAAAAGGGGGAGGATCATGGAGACGGCGCGGGGACCGGAGAGGGCTATGGCGGATATGCCACCTTGGCCGAGGGGTGTGAGCAAGGAGACCAGTGTCGGAGGGTCATTTCGAGCCAACGGTTTCCTCGAAAGCGATGCGAAGGCCGTCGAGCAAGAGGTCGGGGGCGACGCGGTCGATGGAGCGGGAGGCACTTTTGATGAGGGGGAGGTCGCCGCCGGTGGCGATGACTTCGGGGGAGCCTCCGAGTGTGTTCTTGATCTCGGAGACGAGCCTGTCGGCGGCGCCGGCGAGCCCCCAGTAGAGGCCGGCGGTGATGGCGTCGACGGTGGACTTTCCGATGGGAGATTCTGCGGAGGCGAGCCACACTTGGGGGAGGAGGGCGGTTCTGCTGTGAAGGACTTCGGCGGAGATTTTTGCGCCGGGGAATATGGCCCCACCGAGAAATGCGCCTGAGGGAGAGACCGCATCCACGGTCAGCGCGGTTCCGATGTCGACGACGACACACTCGCGGCGGACGAGGCGGAACGCTGCGACGGCGTTGAGGAGTCTGTCGGTGCCGACCTTTTCGGGCTCGTCACACTCTATGTCGATGGGGAGGGGGAAATCCCTGCGGGCGAGAAGGAGCGGCGCGGAGTAGTTTTCGCGAAGCCATTTTTCGAGGGCGTCGGAGACGGGGGGGTTGACGGTGGCGATGACGATGTTCTGGAAGCGGACCTCGTCGTCGAAGGGCCAGTTGTCGTCGAGAGGTTTCCCGAGAGGGAGGCGCGCGCGGCGCTTGAGGGATTGTCCATCGAATGCGCCGATGCAGACGGATGAGTTTCCAACACCTATGGCAAGAAGCATTTTTCACCCCAGAGCGATGGAGCTAGCACCGGAGAGCCCTTCGAGTTCGAGGCGGAGTTCGGTGGGATGCGGGCTCGAGGCAAGGGCATCCTCACGGGAGATCACGTCGGCGCGGAAGAGTTCGGCGAGGGAGTTATTGAAGGTGCGGCAGCCGAGAACGTACCCCTGCCTGATGGCCTCGGGGAGGGATTTGGTCTCTCCCTTTTCGAGTAGTTCGCGTATGCGGGGGGTGGCGAGCATTATTTCGACCGCGGGTATGAGGCCGGAGCCGTCGGCTTTCCTGAGCAGGCGGAGTGAAACGATGCCCTGGAGCACCATGGAAAGCTGAAGGCGGACGAGCGCGTGGTGGTGCACGGGGAAGTAGCTGAGGATGCGCTCGACGGTCTGAATGGCATTGAGTGTGTGAAGTGTGCTGAAGACGAGGTGCCCGGTTTCGGCGGCGTTGAGTGCGGCTTCCATGGTTTGTCGGTCGCGCATTTCGCCTATGAGGATGACGTCGGGAGATTGGCGTACACAGTGGCGGAGGCCGGCGTGGAAATCCCCGGTGTCGGTTCCGACTTCACGCTGACTTATGATTCCAGCACCACAGTGACGCTCACTGCCCCGACACAAGACCCGACAGGTTACAGCTTCAGCCATTGGGAAGTGGATGGCACGCCGCAGGCCCAAGGTCAGAAGACCGTTCAGGTGATGATGACCAAGAGTCGAAACATGGTTAGCGATCACACAGCTACTGCCGTGTATGTGACCGAGCTGGGCGTGACATTGAATGTGCCCAACGGCGGCGAATGCTGGTCAGGCGGCACCGACCATGAT
>CAZUUK010000420.1:0-1726 GCA_964622675.1 uncultured Planctomycetota bacterium
AGTGGACAGACGTGAGCAGACCGGGCACATGGGGGCGGCCACACTACAGCCGCCTCAAAGTCCCAGGTCTTTTCTCGTGAGTTTTGCATACCCCGCAAAACTCACCTCATCTAACCCTGTCCACAGGGGGACATTGTCCCTGCGCTCCTGGAAAGGGAGCGGCTAACCGACCCACAGGCCCCCAGAACGGGCCTGGACGTGGCCCGGTTCACGCCGCCTGGAACCAGAATTCGGTTCCAGACCTCCCTTACTACCGGAAACTACGTTTCCATACCTTCCTTCCCTTCGCCGTATTGTACCATGACATCCCACCTGTCAAGGCACCCCATGACTTTTCACTACATTGTATGCCCGGCGGTGGCGTACACGACACGCCCCGACGGGCGGGGGGGAGGGCAAAGTCACGGGGCGCACTCTTGGTATAGCCAAGTGAGCTTGAGTCTCTGTCGCGAAGAAGTGGGCTTGTCCCGCACCCGGGGAGATATAATCAAAAGTTGTGTATGTGCGGAAGAGGGAAAAGTGGTGTATCCTTGTGATCATCGTCAGGTAATCACACCTTTACAGAGAAAGGGAGAGGATACACCGTGAAGAAGGATACCATACTTGGCTTAGGAGTGCCAACCCCAGATCCGGAGGACGTGTTGACGGAAGTCTTGCGCGAAGGAGCGCAGAAGCTGTTGGCGGAAGCGATTGCAGCCGAGGTAGCCGAGTTCCTGGCGCGCTACCAGGCGTTGCGGACGGCGGAGGGGCAGCAACGGGTGGTGCGCAATGGCCGGCTGCCGGAGCGCGAGATACAAACCGGCATTGGCAGCATTCCCGTGTGCGTCCCACGTGTTCGAGATCGTGGGGGGAAGGGAGCCGGCGAGCAAATTCGATTCACATCGCGGATTCTGCCACCTTACCTCCGGCGCACGAAGACAGTAGACGAATTGTTGCCCTGGTTGTACTTGAAAGGGGTCTCAACAGGCGACTTCAGCGAGGCGCTGGCAGCGCTGCTGGGGCCAGATGCACCCGGAGTGTCGGCCTCGACCATCAGCCGGCTGAAAGACAGGTGGCAGGCCGACCTGGGAACGTGGCAAGGCAGAGATCTGTCAACCAAACACTATGTATACTTCTGGGTAGATGGGGTGTACTTCAACGTGCGTTTGCAGGAAGCTCGCCAATGTTTGCTGGTGATTATCGGTGCCACCGCCGAAGGGCGCAAGGAATTGGTGGCCATTTGGGACGGATACCGGGAAAGCGAACAGTCGTGGAAGGAGGTGCTCCTGGATCTGAAACGCCGCGGGTTGGGCCAGGCCCCGCTGTTGGCGATCGGCGACGGCGCTCTGGGTTTCTGGAAAGCCTTACGCCAGGTGTACGGCCAGACGCGCTGGCAGCGGTGCTGGGTACATAAGACCGCCAATGTGCTTAACAAGTTGCCCAGAGGGATACAACCACAAGCCAAGCAGCGTCTGCACGAGATCTGGATGGCGGCCACCAGACAAGAAGCGGAGCAAGCCTTCGACTACTTCATCCAGGCCTACCAGGCCAAATATCCGAAAGCAACCGAGTGCCTTGCCAAAGACCGGGAAGCTTTGCTGGCTTTCTATGACTTTCCGGCCGAACATTGGATTCACTTGAGAACGACCAACCCGATCGAATCGACGTTCGCGACGGTGCGGCTACGGCATCGAAAAACCAAGGGAAATGGATCGCGGAAGGCCTGTTTGACCATGGTCTTCAAGTT
>CAZUUK010000421.1:0-1724 GCA_964622675.1 uncultured Planctomycetota bacterium
CCGTTTCCATGAATGCCGCCACGCCCGACCTTCGCATGCGGACCATGCGTGACCGCACCCCGGAGGCGGCGCGGATCGCGCTCGAGAGCATTCCCCTCCTCCGCAAGCACGAGATCCCCTTCCTCGGCAGCTATGTGCCATGGCCCTCAAAACCCCTATCAGATATGGCGGACATGGTACGCCTCCTCGATCGCAATGATGCGATCGTGGCTCGCATCTGCCTGCCCTCGTGGACCCGGTATTCACACGCCCAGATACCCTTCGAGACAGAGGTCTACTGGGGCCAGATTCTGCGGACGATTGACGGCCTCCGCCAAGAGGTGGAGATACCCATTCACACGATGCCGAACATGTATCAGATGCGCGCCCTGCGCCCAATCGTGCAGGGCACGATCAAGCACTCTCCCGCGGCGAGAGCTGGGTTCAGGCACGGTGACCTGATCGTGGAGATTGAGGGCCAGCCGGTCTATACGAGGCCGGAGGTCTCAGGTTGGCTGCGAGCGCGTTTCGACGATCCGGAGGTCTCCCGCACGCGCTTCCTGGTGGAACGTGGCGAAGAGCAGGTCACCATCGAAATCCCTCATCCAGCTCTTTCGGAACTCACATATCCCTATTACTGGCTAGCGCACCCGGACGCGCCCCGGACATGGGCGGGCGCGCTGGGCATTCACCTCGCCGATGGCTTCGACATGACCAGCCTCATGCGCCTGAAAGAGATCGTGGAGGAGTATCCCGGGAAGCGCATCCTACTCTTCATATCGGAGCTGGGAGAGCCCCACTTCCTGGAAGCGATGGGCTTGCTGGGTGACCTGGGTCAGTTCGTTGACACGGTGGACCTCTACGTAGAGAAGCTCCGGCCTCGCTTCTGGGGAGGGAACGTGATCATCGGCGATCTCTGGACTGTCCAAGATGTGATCGAACAGGCCCGAGAGTGGACCGCGCGTCAAGGGGAGGGCCCGGATGTCATCATTTTGCCGGCCACATTCCTCAGCGGTGGTGGTCGCGATTTGGTGGGTCGCCCTTACCTGGAGGCGGAACGAGCATTGGATGTAGAAGTTCGATTGCTGCCGTGTCGGCGCATAGCCATCTGAGTTCGTACCGCTATTGTTGGGCGGAGAAAGGAGGCGGCCAGGCACCTGATTAGTCTCAAGGCAACCCACAGGAACAACGTGAAGGGAGGTAGCCGGATGAGCGAGGAGGAGAAGAAGACGGACGATACCGAGGAAACCTCCGAGATCGGCCGCAGGGAGTTGCTGACGAAGGCCGCCGCGGCGGCCGGGGCTCTCGCGGCCGGCGGAATGCTCGCCAGCGCGCTGAGCACCGAGGCCGAGGGGCAGACGGTCGCCGGCCCCGCGCTCCGCAGGACGACGGTGCAGCGCACACAGCTGGTGGGCGACGCTCCGCTGAGGTACGCCAAGCTATCCAACGGTCATCAGATGACTGTCGGAGGCAAGCAGTTGAACGAAGTTCTCGTGCGCGAAGGCTTGCTCTCCAACGACCTGGCCGGCAAGAACAGCGTAATGACCCTGAAGCTGGAGTGGTCCTAACCATTCCCGTGCCGCGCGCGTGAAGGTCGCTCGCCGGATCGGGGCGGCCTTCACGCGTGGCGTCACGCGAGGAGCTGACATATGTCAGAAACGGATGACGGCGCCTCCAGCGCTCCCGACAAGCCCGCACAGAGCCCGCGCGATTACGTCTTCCGCTTCCGCGTCGACCCATCGGGA
>CAZUUK010000422.1:0-1717 GCA_964622675.1 uncultured Planctomycetota bacterium
GGGCCCGTACGGCAAGGGTTCCCTCTCCCTCTCTACGGCTAGCGGTAGTGCTCGTAGCGGGGGGATGTTCGCGGGCCGACGCCGTGTCGGCCAGCTCACTCCCAACGCGGCCCCGCCCTCGCGGATGATCGCTCGGGCGGCGACGCGAGGGCCCGTACGGCAAGGGTTCCCTCTCCCTCTCTACGGCTAGCGGTAGTGCTCGTGCATGGTCGTGCGGAGATTGTTGCTGCCTTTCTTCATCCTACTGAGATAGAGGGGTTTGGCGAGATTTGGTCGGTTTTTTGCCATTTTTGAGCTTAAGTCGTTGGTTTGTGCAGGGTTGCCCCACGGCCAGCAACATTCTCCGCACCACCATGGGGGATGAGCGCTTCGGCAAACAAGATCGCCGCTAACCCCTAGACCGGAGCTCGTAGAGGGCAATCCTTTGCGGTCATTATTTAATGAATTACAGGAATGTTGCGGAGAGGCCGCAGCGGAATTTGCTTGAAATAACTACACATTCCTTGACGTTAACACCGTTTCCGCCTATATGTACGGCGAATGATCCGGACCCGAGATCCCGAGTTCTGCAGCAACGTCTGCCGTCGTTTGCCCTGCTTGACGAAGTACGCCATGGTGTCTATGATTCCCGTTTCGCGTAGCACCATATATTTCAACAGTTTAACCATAAACTGGCGGGCGAAAGCGGGGTGATCTGACCTTATGCCGCTGATCAAGGTTCGCGAGGACGAAAGCCTCGAGAACGCCTTGAAACGCTTCAAGCGGAAGTGCGAGAAGTCTGGGATTCTGACCGAGATCAAGAAGAGACAGCATTACGAGAAGCCCAGTGTTCGCAAGAAGCGCAAGGCACTCGCAGCGCGCAAGAAGCTGCTCAAGCGACTCGCGCAAGAGCGCAGGATGAACGGTTGATTCACGTCGTGGCCGGGCTGGGCGGGGGCGAGGGTTCCCGCGTGGCCAGGCTCGTTGGCTGGCTAGGTGGTTCCGTTGGGAGGATTCCCGCAGAGCTTCATCGACGCCGTTCGTGACGCCGGGGACATCGTCCGCGTCGTTTCGGACTACGTGCCGCTGAAGCAAGCCGGTACTCGCATGAAAGGGCTCTGTCCTTTTCACGACGAGAAGACACCCTCCTTCAGCGTCGACCCCAAGGCACAGTTTTTCTACTGCTTTGGATGCCAGACCGGCGGCGACGCTTTCAAGTTCGTTCAGCTCTACGAAAAGGTCGACTTCATCGAGTCGGTGAAGTTGCTCGCCCAGCGTTTCGGCATTCCGATACCGGAGCCCAAGCGACGGGCGGACGATCCCTACGATCGCCTGCTGGAAATGAATCGGGTGGCCGCCGAGTTCTACCGCACGATGCTGTGGGAGAACCCGGCGGGAGCCCGCTGCAGGGCCTACCTGGAGAAACGCGGTATCTCGAAGGAACTCGCCGACTTTCTTTCACTGGGCTACGCCCCGGATAGCTGGGAAGCCGTACGCGGCCACCTGCTCGGCCGGCGGTTCAAGCCGCAGGAGATCCTGCTCGGCGGGCTGGTGAAGTCTCGGACGAAGAGTTCGGGAGAATACGATCGGTTTCGCGATCGATTGATGTTTCCCATCCAAGATCTCTCGGGGCGCACCATTGCCTTCGGCGGTCGCGCCCTTGGTGACGATCCGGCGAAGTACATCAACTCTCCCGAGTCTCCGACGTATACCAAGGGGGAGCACCTCTACGGGTTGG
>CAZUUK010000423.1:0-1715 GCA_964622675.1 uncultured Planctomycetota bacterium
TCAGCATCCGTCATCACGCCCCCCGCGTCAGGATCGGCCTGCAGCAAGAGCGCGGGACAACGAATGGCCGGAAGCACCTTTTCCATCTCATAGCCTACGGTCATCGTCCCATCTAGCACTGCAGTGAGCATATCGGGATCGTTGTGGTACAAGTTGGTTGCCATCCAGGCAAAGACGCTGGAGTCCTCGCCATGTTTCTCCCTCATGGTCACCGGTTCGTCTTGTCCCGGTATCTCCGTAGGGCTGTCCTTCAGGGCCTGGACTATCTCATCGACGGACAATCTGCCGCCAGCCAGATCGCGCCAGGCAGCCACCCTGGCGCGCGTGCGGTCGCGATGGGCGGAGGAGTCGGTCCTTCGAGTCAACGGTGAATCCCCCACCACAATTGCCCGTACATCGCTGGGTGCCTGCGCTGCCACCATCAAGGCTACCATGCCGCCCATAGAGCAGCCAAAGAGACAGGCCGGTTCCGCAACGCATTGCCGGAGGAAGGTGATCGTGTCGTGCGCATAATCCTGAAGCCGGTATCGTCCTGGCACCCGCCCGGACTTGCCGTGCCCGCGGAAATCTGGTGCATAGAGGTGGAATCGGGCAGCGAGATCGAGAATGATGCCCTCATAGTTCTGCCACCGCCCAGACCCTCCGTGGAGTAACACGAGCGGCGGACCAGATGGCGGTCCTTCGGCGTAGTTGATGATTACGGCGTCGGTATTCAACAAGTGTTCCAGGATTTCCGTTGGCATCCTATCCTCCTGCGCTGTAGACAACCTCAAACAGCGGCCTAACGGAAAAGCTGAGCCGCAGCGCCGGGTGGGCGGGACCACCTTGCTGGACAAACCTACCAACAAAACCAAAAGGCCGCGATACAACGAGCGCCGATAGGCGCTGTCGGCTCCAGCGGGTGTTAGCCGCCTATGTTACGCAGGGCCAACATCCGGGTTTACCTCCGCCACGATTGCCGCAAGTGGCTTTGGCAGTAGCCTCCATGTGCCGGTCTTGTCGATGATTGGTCCAAAGTTCTGCCAGACAAGACGTCGAACATCCTTCACGCCAAGCCCTAGCACTTTGGGTTCGGCAAGTATGTACTCCACCCACTCGACCCGACACGGAATAGCGGCGGGCAAAGAGCCACGGTGATGATCGGTTTCGATGAGCAGACGCTCAGGTGGAACTGTCGTGCGAAACTTGGAGTGTCGGGCAATACCGGCAAGGACAGAGAAGTAACATCCCAGAGCCACTGCCTCCCGCGTTTCCTTCACGGGTCCGCGCCACCCATGAAGAACTGGTACGGCAACCGGTCTCCGTCGCAGCTCTTCGATCACCTGTTTGGTTGCACCGTCGGGGTGGATGCTGATCATGCGAGGGAGATCAGAGAGGGCTTCGAGCGCCTGCCTGAACGTTCGGAGTTGAGTCTCAAATGGAACGCGTCGTGAACGTCCATCTAGGCCGATCTCACCGACGATTGCAGTCCGCTCCACCAACTCGCGAAACAGATCTATGTCGAATGACTCCTGCGCCTTGAGACTGCGCGGATGGCACCCCACACCCCATGCTATGTAGGGTTCACGGCGGTCGATTACAAGAGCAGCCTCGTCGAGAGAGCCTGTCATAGCGAGGACTGCCCCGGCGTCTACCAGTTCGTCCGCAGTTCTGTTGGCAGCGATGTGAGCATGAGCATCAAGGGATGGGAGTGTTTCCATTAGACTCATTTGCTA
>CAZUUK010000424.1:0-1710 GCA_964622675.1 uncultured Planctomycetota bacterium
AACTGCGCCGCCATTGCAGAGCATGTCTCCGAGGCGGGGTGATGGTTCAAGGGGACGCGCAGTGTATGCGCGAGCCGTATTCCGTCCAGGCGACCGGTCGCAGCCTTGGGTCGTCTATCTTCCTATCGCCCACGGGCCTTGTCCGCGCTATTGCCGGTACAGAAGGCGTACAGGGCATCCCCGGCGTTCTGGGACCTCCTACCTGTTCAAGGTGAGAGCGCGGACTGTCCCCGGGATGCCGGGACGGCGGGTCCGCGCAAAGCGTGCGATGAAGGTACTAGCCCGGGATGTCGCTGGTCCCAACGTGGCCGAGCGCTCTGGAGAGTCTGTTTGCGCTATGGAGCACTGCCTTGACTGCCACTTCGCATGACTCTTCTGAGTACCGCAGAGTGGGAATGAAAATCGATAGGCAGGCGACGATACTGCCCGTTTCATCCCGGACGGGCGCGGAAACCGCGTTCAATCCCTCCTGCCAGTCCTCTTCAGCCAGATAGTATCCCTGATCTAGGGCGACTTGTATCTCCCCCTCAAGCTCTTGACGATTCCGGATTGTCCCTTTCATATAGCGCTTGTAGTCGATTCCATCCAGGATCTTTGACCGCTCTTCCGCAGGGATGGCAGCGAGCAAGAACTTGGAAGCCGCTCCAATGTGTAGCGGAAAAGCCTCTCCCATGTGTGATCTCGTTTGAAGGGCATGTCGTCCTTGAACCCCCTCAATGCTGACCTGCATATCGCCCCTATAGCGGACAGTCAAGACAGCATATTCGTTGGTTTCTTCCGCCAAATCCCGTAGGCTCTGCACAGAAGCGTGCCGGAGACCCAGTCTGTTTTTCCGGAATAGCTCTCCCAATATGAGGAAAGATGGTCCAAGGCGATATTCATTCGTCTTGGGGTCCTTGTCCAGGTAGCCGCGTTCACAGAGCGTCGCAAGGATTCTATAGGTGCGGTTTTTGCTGAACCCAGTCAGTGAATGTATGTCAATGTACCGGAGCGGTTTGCCCTCTGATTCAGAAAAGCATTCGATGACGTCAAAGGCTGCTTCGACGCTCTGGATGTTGTAGCTTGTCTCAGGCATTCGATCCTCCACCGGGCAGGACCCCGGAAAAATGTGCACGCCGTCACGCCATTCACCACCCGGAAACGGCTGGCTGCCCGGCGCGTTGTCCAGAGCGCTCGGGCGGGCTCTGGCAAGGCTCCGCTACTGTTATGTCGATCTCGTTGCCATCCAGCGCCGGTATCCGGGCGCCAGAGGTTTCGCGTGAGTGCGCCGGTTCGTCCAACTCGACGACCGCGGCCTTGAAGACGCGGCATGTCTGCCCCGCGTAAATCCTAGGCCGCCTGGACGGGTATCCGAAAAAAGTCCGTGGGCGCCCTTGATAGGAGCTCATACCCGTCGTCGGTCACCAGGATGTGGTCCAGCGGCGTGTACAGCAGCCGGTTGAACGTCGGCCACGTCGGTTTGATGCCGTACCCCTGGCTCGCGTAACGCAGCCGTGCCTCCGCCGTGCCCATCGATGAGACGAAGTGCTTCATGCACGGCGAGAACGGCGACGCGTTGAAATCACCGGCCACGATGAGCCGCTCGCCGAACTCGTCGCGCGCCGCGGCGATCGCCTCGAGCTGCTCGTTGCGCAGCCGCCAGTACCTCGCGGCGCGCGGCGGGATTGGGTGCGTCGCGATCAGCGTCACCGCCTCGCCGCCCACCTGCAC
>CAZUUK010000425.1:0-1710 GCA_964622675.1 uncultured Planctomycetota bacterium
CTCCTTCAGGCCCATCAATGTGGTGATGTCGAACCCGTCTGCCAGGTGAATGCCGAGCGCGCCCGCCCACGTGCGTGGCGCCTCCGGATGTGCAAGCCAGTAGTACGGATAGGCAAGTTCCGAAAGCGGGGGGTGGGGAACGTCGATCTCGACATGCTCCCCGCTACGCTCCACGAGGAAGCGCGTGCGTAAGACATCCGGATCGTCGAACCGTGCTCGCAGCCAGCCCGAAACCTCCGGCCTCGTATAGACCGGCTTGCCCTCGATCTGCACGATGATATCGCCGTACCTGAACCCGGCTTCGGCTGCCGGCGAGTGCTTGATCGCACCTTGCACCAGCGGCCGCAGCGTGCGGAACTGATACATGTTCGGCATGGCGTGAATGGGCAGGTCGACCTCACCCCTCAGACCCTCGATCACCTGAAGTATCTCCGTCCAGTAAGCCTCTGTCTCGAAGGGACTCTGCTTGTGTGAGTAGTTAGTCCACGAAGGGAGGCAGATTCGAGCCACGACTGCATCGTGGCGATCGAGGAGGCGTACCATGTCCGCCATATCCGAGAGAGGCTTCGACGGCCATGGCACGTAGCTTCCGAGGAAAGGAATCTCGTGCTTTCGGAGGAGGGGAATGCTCTCCAGCGCGATCCGCGCGCCCTCCGGCTTCCGGTCACGCATGGTGCGCCTTCGAAGATCGGGCGTGGCCGCATTCATCGAAACGGTCACCAGTATCGGCCGCAGCCGCGCCAGCCGCTCCACCACGTCTTCCGTCAGGCAAGACCCGTTCGTCGTGAGGCTGATCTGCTCTCCCGGCGCCGCCTCCCGAATCCGCTCAAGTATCTCCATGCAGCGCGGGTTCGCAAACGGCTCCAGCGAAAACCGCGACGACGGAACCAGCCCGGTCTTCTTCTCGCTCGAGTAGTACTTGATGCGGGTCTCGAGTTCACTCAGGCTGAGCTGCGTCCGCCCAAACGAGATCCCCGCGCCCCGCGTCCCCCTCTCATAGCAGAACTCGCAGTTGCAGTTGCAGTAGCTGGAGATCGATCCGATGTTCGCCTCAAGCGACGGGATGGGGCACTTGGCCCATTGTTCGAGATCGCGCAGACGGAAGCCGTCTACAGCCAACGGCCCGCCGCCGTTGCGGAAGTGGCCGAAACGAAGCGCCCGCTCCAGCCCCTTCGCAATCAGTTCGAGGCGTGGCTCATTCCGGGAGTAACTCAGCAGTTCCTCGTAGCGGACCCGCGATCCGGCCCGTCCGAGGGGCTGAGAACGGTCGTTGAGACTGAAAACGTAGGAGTCGGGAACCGTCGCCTCCCCGGCGACCTCGAGGCCGACAAGTCTGAGGATGCGCTGAAGCTGGCGGCCCAAGAGGCGGCCACATTGGGCGGCTCTCTCTGCGTCTCTGGTGCTACGTGTCGCCGCTCTCAGTTTCGCGCCCTTCTCAACGCACATGCCCATCGCGTCCCCGCCCCCCACACGCTGTGCCGGCTCGGCCACCCAGGCAAGCCTTTCCTAGTGACTGCCGGCGCTACACCCGCGCACGATCTCCGACACCAGTCTATTTGCCCCAGCCAGCTGAGAACCCTTTCGCCCATCCATGGCCCGCCAAACCACTCATGCCATTCAAATCGACGAGGGACGCCTCCCGGCGGTCAGCCGATCACCGCCGACGGCCGATCCTGCAGCGGGTGGGTGCGGAGCACGAGCGAGAAGAGG
>CAZUUK010000426.1:0-1704 GCA_964622675.1 uncultured Planctomycetota bacterium
GAGGACGGAGAGCATAATGCCCTCGGTTACTTCAAGGCTGAAGAGGCGCCATCATGCCCGCCTTCATTTCCTGAATAAAGGAAATGGAGGCGGGCAGTCGGTCATGCTGGCACTTGAAGCACGAGAAGTGTCCGTAGATTTTGGGGGGGTCAGGGCGCTCGACGGCATATCCCTTGAAATCAAGCAGACGGAGATCGTTGGGCTTATTGGTCCCAATGGTGCTGGCAAGACGACTCTCGTGAATGTGTTTTCGGGTTTTCAACGGCCAAGTAGTGGTTCTATATACCTGGATAGTCGTGACGTGACTGGGAGATCACCTCGCCAATTGGCGAGATGGGGCATCGCTCGTACTTTTCAGTCCGGACAGCTTTTCCAGGAATTGAGTGTTTGTGAAAACGTAGAGGTCAGTGCAATTGGGAGAGGTACGGGTCTTGGGGATGCACGTAAGGAGGCTGACAGCCTTCTCGAACGGCTTGGTCTTGGTAATTTTGCCGGAACCAAAGTCAATACTCTCCCCTTTGCCTCTCAGTGCCGTGTGGGGATAGCGCGTGCCCTAGCTCTAAAGCCACTGTTTATTCTTCTTGATGAGCCAGCAGCAGGCCTGAACGAGGACGAGTGCAACGATCTTATGGGTATGATTATGGACCTGCACAAGGACTTCCAGTGTGGTGTCCTTCTGATTGATCACAACATTCAGGTGGTGATGCAAACCTGTGAACGCATCCATGTGATTGCTAGTGGCAAAATGCTCGCCGCCGGAACTCCAGCCGAGGTGCGCGACAACGAATCAGTGATTGCTGCCTATTCTGGAACTGGGAGAACCTAGTAGTGCTGGATGTTCGTGACCTATCTGTAAACTATGGACCTCTCCGTGCCGTGCAGGAGGTGAATATTCACGTTTCGGCATCTGAGGTCGTGTGCATTGTTGGGCCAAACGGTGCAGGAAAATCGACTACCACGCTGGCTCTGTCTAGTGTCCTACCCCTTGCTTCCGGATCTGTTGAACTTGAAGGAACGAGACTTACGGGCCTTTCGCCAGAAGAGGTCGTCCGGCGTGGCTTGAGCCTGGTGCCGGAGGGAAGGCACATTTTTAACGACCTCACCGTACGCGAGAACATGATCTTGGCCGCTGGCGTCCGTGGTGATTCAAAGGCCTTTGGGCTCGAACTAAAGCGTGTTTGTGAAGTATTCCCGATTCTCGGGGAAAGGCGGAACCAGAGAGCAGGAACGCTCTCCGGTGGAGAGCAACAACAACTCGCTATCGCTCGCGCGCTACTTACAAGTCCACGTCTTCTTGTAATGGATGAACCCGCCTTGGGACTTGCCCCGGTAATCATTCAGCAGCTTTATGAGGTGTTATTAGATCTGAGGAGCGGAGGGCTAACGATGCTAATTGTGGAACAGAGCATGGAACGTGCGCTGCAGGTGTCTGACCGTCTATATGTCATGAATAGTGGGCGTGTCGTGCTGTCAGGGCGTAGCGAGGAGATGACATTAGGTGACCTGAAGAAGGCTTACTTTGGCGTTAAATCTGAACCTGAGGATGTACAGTGAATCTCATAATACAACATTTGATTGACGCAGTAAGTTTGGGAGGAATCTATGCCCTTGCCGCTTTGGGCGTCGGGCTGATTTTCGGTATCATGGGGTTGCTTAACTTCGCCCACGGCGATTTCATCATGATAGGCGCTTACGTTATTTTCT
>CAZUUK010000427.1:0-1680 GCA_964622675.1 uncultured Planctomycetota bacterium
CCGTCTTCCAGTGATGGCAGACCTCGGTCGGATAGATGGCGAGATAAGTCCCCTGAAGCACGCCCACACGCGACATCAGCTTGCCGGAAGCGGTCTTGCCCGTGTAAAACCTCGGCTGCCTGGGAAGGCTCACGCGCGTGATCTTCTCCTCATCGCGATAGACGAAGTAGGTCGAATCCTCCCTCCGGAGCGAGTAAGGGCTCTCCTTCGCGAAATCCTCCGCCACCGGCACGTTCGTGTAGAAATCGGGCGGGATTATTATCTCCAGCCCGCTCCCCAGCCCCGCCCTCGTCCGCAAAATCGCGCGCCCGTCCTCCTGCGTCGTGGACGAACGATGAAGCCTCATCCCCTTGCAGAAGATATCAAGCTTCAGGTAAGCCGGGTTCACTTTTCCGGCCTGCGTCAGTTCAA
Source organism: uncultured Planctomycetota bacterium (assembly GCA_964622675.1). Taxonomy (GTDB): domain Bacteria; phylum Planctomycetota; class DG-23; order CAZBND01; family CAZBND01; genus CAZUUK01. The sequence goes on from CAZUUK010000427.1 coordinate 412, forward strand.
CAGGCATAAATATTCTCCGTGCGGAGGCATGTCACGCTGGTGTTCTGATATGTTAGTTGGAGACGGAGGCGCAATCAATAGACCTGGCGGCTTTACATTGGCGGAACCTTTTGGCCCGCTTCACACCGAGTTCAGAGATGAAGGGAAAGGAGACGCTCAACCGCAGCCGCTACCTCGTCCGGCGGGATTCGCTCCATACAATCTGCAGCTCCTATCGGACACGCCCCCTTCTCGGTCATTCTGCCGGAGTTGTAGCACCCCCTGCAGCGCTTGTCTGTTTGCACGACTTGCAGCTCGGCGCCGTATTGGATAGGGAATGTGGGCGTCGTGGGGCCGTAGATGCCTGTGGCCGGAACTCCTACAGCGAGTGCCAGATGAAGCAAGCCGCTATCGTTACCGACGAAGGCATCGCACGCTGCGAGGGCTCTGGCTGCTTCGCGAATGGAGGTTTTCCCCGCAAGGTCAAGGTCCGCCCAGGGAGCTGGCTGTCGGAGCCCCAGGTTGATTATGAAAGCGTTCCGCTCCCTTTTCAGATTCTCGGCCAGCTCGGCGAAATACTCCCGCGGCCATCCCTTCATGGACCAGCCCGCTTCGCAGGAAAACGCGATCTTGCGGCGGGAGGTCGCTCGCTTCAGCTCAGGGGGGACATCGGCATGCTCTTCCGTGCCCAGATAGACCTTCGGCCGAATGTCGCTGGTGCTAACACCAAATTTCTTCCGAAGAAAAACGGCTCTCGGTGCATCCGCCGGGCCCTGAACAAGGTTGTAGCGTCTGTCGGGGACGCGGCACGGTACGTTTATTGCATCAACGAAGGGGTTGCCCTGAAGCAGGTCTGGGAAATTCGTCCAAACAATGAGGCCGGAATCCGCGTAGGTCCTTTTTACACCTTCGTAAAAAGGGATGAGTGTTATCTCGTCACCGAGCTTCCAATTCGCCTTGCAGAGGATGGTGATCCTTCGGCCTAAAATTCGCTTCGCCGAGAAAGCGGCCAATCCCCCAGCGTCGGCGAGGATGCGCGTCAGGTTGCGCCTGACGCGCGCCAATCCTCGTAGCTCTGGTGCCGTTCCGAAGTCGCTCACGCATTTATGCTATCTGCACGTAATTAACCCGTCAAGCTTGCCAGCGGCTAGACGAGAAGCGTTCCAAGTAGAACCCCGGCTGCGACGAGCACGACGGCGGCGCTGTGAAGCTTCGACCAATGCCGCCTGGCGGCGGAAATAATGAGGAGGGCAAGAGCGAAGAACGTTGCCGCGAATCCTACGAACATCA
>CAZUUK010000428.1:0-1676 GCA_964622675.1 uncultured Planctomycetota bacterium
TCCTGCACGGAGCGGTACGGATCGGAGAGATCCCCCTGTTTGAGGACAGAGTTCGGATCCTCCGCGAGATCGGCGAGCGAGTGGTCGCGCTCTATCAGGGCGACCCTGCCCGACTTGTGAAAAAGGCCTCTGGAAGTGCACAATGGCTCGTCGAGCATATGGTGGAGAGCTTTCCCTCGTTTCGTGATGAGGCGTGCTACGCTGGGGAGCGAGTCGCCTTTTATAAGCGCGCACAGATCTTCGCAAGCGATCTTTACGCAAGTTTTCAAGGGCGCTCATTCGGCGCATTTCGAGACATCGATCGACTGACTGCGTTTGCGGACTACAAGCTTCCCCAGTTTCTTCGCGCCGAGCATGTGCTTCACTACTCAGAGGAGTTGGCGCATCGCGTGGATAGTAAGGAATGGATAAAAGCGGGCTCATCGGTTGAGGTGGAAATCCGAGCCGCAACCGTCTGGGCTGTGGAACTGCTCCGCCAAGAACTGAAGCGACGAGGGAGGAACCTTCTTGCTCTGCAGGTCGACTGGCTGCTGTGGCACGCCGCCGCACAACGGCCGAAGATGCCTTCTCACCACCGCACGCTCACCACCTACTACTGATGTTTAAGTTACAGCATAAAGACCATCACACTCGCGCACGTGTGGGTCAACTTGAGACGCCTCACGGCGCCGTTGTCACCCCGGCGTTTGTCGCCGTGGCCACCCGGGGGACGGTGAAAGCACTCGAACCAAAGACCCTGAGAGAAATCGGTGTGCAGATCGTGATTGCCAACGCCTATCACCTGCACCTGCGTCCCGGCGAGGAGGTGGTGGCAGGTCTTGGTGGACTGCACCGCTTCGCCGGCTGGGAAGGGCCGATAATGACCGACTCCGGCGGATTTCAGGTGTTCAGCCTCGGGGCGGGCAAGGTTCACGGTGTCGGCAAGGTCGCCTCCATCTTCCCCGATGAGGAGCGTAGCTCACCGCAGAATCGTCCAAAGCCGCAGGGGAAGCCACTCGTCAAGTTGAGCGAACAGGGGGCCACCTTCCGTTCGATCATCGACGGGTCGGAGCATGTCTTCTCGCCGGAGAGCGTGATACTGCTGCAAAGGAAATTGGGCGCCGACATAATGCTCGTCCTTGATGAATGTACCTCGCCGCTCCACGACTACGCCTACACCAAGCAGGCGATGGGGCGTACGCACCGCTGGGCCGAGCGGGCGCTCCACGCGTTCGAACAGCTTGACAAAAACAATTCCTCTCTTAACCACGGTCAAGTTCTCTATGGAATCGTGCAAGGCGGAGCGTACGAGGGTCTTCGGCGCGAGAGCGCGCGAGTGATTGGGGGGATGCCATTCGGCGGAATAGCGATCGGCGGGTCGCTCGGCCGTTCCAAGGAAGAGATGCACCGGGTTCTCGATTGGACGATCACTGAGCTTCCGGAAGAAAAGCCGCGGCATCTGCTTGGCATTGGTCAGATAGCGGACATCTTCGCCGCGGCCAGGCGCGGAATCGACACCTTTGACTGCGCTGCACCGACGCGCATCGCCAGAAACGGCACCCTCTTTGTAAAGGGCGCTCCCGCACATCGGATCAATCTACGAAACGCCCGCTTTCGCGACGATCCCCGTCCGATCGACCCGGGGTGCGCTTGCGAGACCTGCCGCCGCCACTCCCGCGCCTACCTGCGCCATCTGC
>CAZUUK010000429.1:0-1659 GCA_964622675.1 uncultured Planctomycetota bacterium
CTGCGTAGTCCTCGGGAAAGTTGATCGGCCCCTGCGTAGTTTCGGCCTTAAACGATGGGGCCTTCTCCCCAATCAACGGCAGCCTACTTCCTTCGTCATAACACATTTTGTCACCTCCTTTCTCTTAATCAAGTGTCCTGTTTGCACGCAGCTTGGCTGCGTTCATGTCATATTCTGCTCCACAGGTGTGCCAGTGACGGCGGGCCCTAGAGTGCTGCAGACCGCGCCCCGGGGCCCTCTTAACGTATCCTCGTCACTAAGGCTAGTGGCCTCTGGCCCCGTTCGCCATTCAAGACTAGGAGCCGCGTTGCCCCTTCAGTTCGCTTGTGTTGGCTTAGCTGATATGGAGAAACTTGGACACGAAGGGCGATTCGCCACGGGTCCGGCGAGCAAAATGGCCAGACGGCCCTTCACCTAAGAACTCGGCGAACCACGATTCGTGCTCGATTTCCTCGTGCAGTATCGCCAAGGCCAAGTCGTAGGTGCGATGATCTTTGCCTGCCGTCAGGTTGCAGATGTGCGTGTACCCGCGAACCGCGCATCGCTCAGCTTCTACCAGCACCTTCAGGATGGTCTCCACGTCGTGCAGATCGGCTCCTGCGGGCGGCCGAGCAGGAGGACACGCCGAGATGTTATGAAACTCCACCATGTCGGCAGGCAGCTCTCCGCCCAGCTCGTAGATGCGCGGCACCAGCGCCTCAAAGTGGTTGCGGTCCTCAATCCGAGCGTCCTCAGCGATCTGCTTCAGACCCTCGCCCTCCAGGCCGATCAAGTTCACCCTGAGGATGGTGTAGTAGTAATACGTCGTCAGTTCCGCTGCCGCGTTCCTCACCAACAGATCAAGCAACTGGTCAATATCCACTCCCGCCTTCTCCACGACTTCTCGTGCTACCTTCGGCATTCCTACCATCTCCTTTCACTCATAGTATTATTCGAACGTACTTTGGTCACGTTTACTTCGTGTCCTCGGCATGGATCTGCAGATGGTCAGTCTCAATCTCTACCAATGCGCCAAAGAACTCTTGCATCCGGGGCTCGGCGGCCTCGTCGCGAAATTGCGCGTAGGCCTTGATAGCACGATCTTCGCGCTCGTAGCCCTCGCGGGAGTTCTCTACGGCGTCCTCTCTACACACACCCTGCAGCGGCTCCGGCTTATCTATCTTCAGGAACTTGCAGATAGCCGCTGCATGTTCGCTTTCTATCTTCATCAGCGACTTGAACTTGGCTATCATATACTCGTCGTCCACGCTTTCTGCTACAGTCCGCGCACATGAATAGAACTCGGCATTTCCCATCTCCAGGTCCAGCGCCGCCTCCAGGTTTTTCCGCGAGACCTCGGAAAGCTCTACCTCGAACTCACCGGCGTCCCAGTCATGGGCATCAATGATGTACTGAGCCTTTGCCCCGCAGAAGGGACAGTGGGTTGGCGGGCTCTCTCCAATGTAGGGATCACCACAGATTCGGCATCGGAATACCTTGACTTTCATGATCTGCTCCTTTCTTTGCACCAGATAGGTTAGCACCCCCGTGGCACGGACCGTCGGCGGCATACAATAGGATCTGCTCAGCGCTATTCCAGGGCCGCTTTGGCTTTCGTAATACGGGACACGTGCGCTTTTTCCTCGGCGATGATCTCATTGACCTGGTCAACGGCACTAA
>CAZUUK010000430.1:0-1210 GCA_964622675.1 uncultured Planctomycetota bacterium
AGCTCGACGCCTCGCGGACCGGCTATCTCGGCCTCGGCCTTGGGAGCATTCTGGTCATGCTAGTCTCGATAATTATCAGCGCGCGCGCTCGCGAGGATGCGATAAGGGGTGTGGCAAAGGCTGAGGAGGTAGCCCGCGAGGCCCGTACAGAAGCCAAAGAGACCATGAAAGAGACGCGTGAGGCTTGGCGCCTCACTCACAGCGATATCCGCAATAGTGTACAAGATATCAATGCTGTTCTTGCTCAAGTTCGGGCCGATGCGGCAGAGGTCCGGCACATCAGATCGGTTGTGCAAGAGGAAAGCAGGGAAGCTGCGACGGCTGCGGAGGAGAGCAAGCGAGAGCGTCGGCTCCTGCATCACATAGCGCTGGGCAACTTCGCTGCGCAGCACAAGGAGTTCGACGCGGCCGTGCAGGAATTCACGGAGGCGCGGGAGATCGATCCAGAGTTGGCTGCAGCATGGTACAATCGCGGTGCCGTTAAGGCCGAGAAGGGCAACTATAGGGGAGCTGTCGAGGACTTTGACAGTGCTATCGCTTGTCAGCAGGACTTTGCGCAAGCTTGGTATCGGCGTGGGCTAGCCAAGGCTGCTCTGGATCAGTACTGTGAAGCTGTCGAGGATCTGAGGAACGCGGCCGAGTTCTCTCCCGAGATGGCAACACCTGAGTTTGTCGAGAGAGTTGAGGATTTGGAGGAGCTGTGTAGGGAAAGTCAAGGCGAGGCAACGACCGCCTGATGGCTTGGGCTGAGTGCGGGATGTGAGGCACCGGCTCCCCGTAGGAGCCACGATGGAGGAAATTTTGAGCTTGGTACAGTGACCGCCAGCCGCCTCGCTCTCCGACGGTGCGCTCCCAAGTGGTCATGCGTCTTCCGCAGTGCCGACACTCGCGCCGCCTGACGATCCGGCCTCCCGCCGCCCGGCGCGTATAGATTACCCTGAAGTGGCGGCAACCGCAATGGTGGCATACGAGACCCTTCTGGCCCGCGGCCTGACGATGCTTCTGATTCGCCTGGGAACTCGCCATCATCGTTTTCTCCGCTGAAGATCCGAAAGCCGTAGCCGCTGCCGCTTCACCTGCTCCCGCACCTCTTTCCCGAACAGCACGGCACCCTGGATGGACCCCGCCACGGCGCAGCCGACAAGGCAGTCGAACCAGTGGTTGTCCGGGTTGCCGGCGCGGGGTTTCCACTCGTCCACTGTCCGCTCAC
>CAZUUK010000430.1:1220-1658 GCA_964622675.1 uncultured Planctomycetota bacterium
GTGGTCGGCCAGGAGCCGGTGCGTGCTCATAGACAGGCCGCTCGGCCGATGTCACAACACTCTTCAGCGCGTGCCCAGCATCGGCCTCCCTGATTCTCTCGGCCAGGGCCTCATCGAAACAGATAACCGATACTCTTTCGGCTGACTTGGCCACGGCTTGCCTTTTCTGCTTAAGCCGAAGACACAGCCCCAAGCACAGGCCATCCACCCACGCTGATTCTACCGCGCCATCGGCGTTCCGTCGAGTGTTCAGAACTGCCGGGATTGTGTTGCAAAACCAACCCCAAAAGTAGACAATCAAGATGGGACTCCCCCGGCTATGCCACCGCATTTGGAATGGGGGAAGCATGGGGAAATGATGGAGGACAAGCCGCTAGAAAAAGCAGTCGAGAACCAATAACTCCCGGAATGCTGAGGACCGGCGGAAGAGGACTGCTG
>CAZUUK010000431.1:0-1650 GCA_964622675.1 uncultured Planctomycetota bacterium
GAGGGGTCGTACTCGATTCCGAGCGCTTCGGAGGGAACGGCATCGAACATGAGGTCCCAGGCCCTGGGGGTGTAGGCGATGTTTATGCCGCGGAATGGGAAGTAGTGAAACATGGGACAGTTTTCGAAGGCGATTTTGAGGCCTTTGTCTTCAGCTTCACGGGCAAGGGGCGAGAAGACTCGCTTGAAATGCGGTATGTTGTCGGGGATGTCTTTGTCCGGGATGCGCCCGGCGAAGGTACAGAGGACGGGGACGCGGGCGATTTGGCAGAGGTTCATGAGGGAACGGAGGTGCTGCAGATTTTGGCGCCTCGTGGACTCATCCGGGTCGAGGTTATTGCGGTAATAGCCCACGGCGGATATTTCCAGGTCTTCGCTGCGGAGTTCGTCGAGGATGGCTTTGATCTGACTTTCTGAAGCCGAGGCCGGGTCGAGCTCGGAGCCGGGGGCAACTTGCAGTTCGACGCTTTTGACGCCGATGCGGGAGAGCAGTTCCATTTCCTGCTTGCCATAACTAGTGAGCAGGCCGATTTTCATGCGGTTCCTCCTAGGGGTTGGGCGTTTCGACGAGTTTTAGCCCCTGGGCGAGTTCAATTTCGAGGGGTGCAAGCAGCTCTTTCCCCTCGATTATTACCTCGCCGGATTGGCGGATTTCGAGCCAGGGAACTTTTCCGGCGCTCCAGTCGGCGAGCGTGGGAATGGGAATGCGAAGGGGCCGCCTGATCGGGTTTATGCGGAGCTTTCCGGCGACGCGGTCAATGGTCAATCCTGCCATGGCGTAGAGGATGCCGATAGAGGTGATGCCGCGCGGATAATAGCAGAGGTTGTTCCAGCCGTAGGTGTCGATGAAGCAGCCGCCTTTGCCTTCGGTGCCGGTGGTGTTCTCAAAGAGTTCAAAAGCCCAGTAGCGGTCGGCCATATCGAGCTGGTCAACACCGAGGTAAGCCGCGACGAGGTCACGCCAGATATTTTGGGAGACCCACATGTTGCTATGGTCAGCGCTTGAATGGAAGCAGCCGTATTCGGAGAGCGAGTGTTTGGCGGAGGTGACGATGTCGCTGACTATGCGGGAGTAGTCAAGCTCAGGGCGACGGCCCGTCATGAGAAGATAGAGCAATCCGTTGGCGGTGTATATGGAGTACGCGTCCCAACCGGGGAGTTCGCCGCGGTCTGGCTCAACACCTGAGGACCAGGAGCTTGGTTTCCTCAAGTCGGCGCGCTTATCAATGCAGACGGCGTAGTGATCGCCAATCCAGGCCGTTTCGTCGAGGGTGTGGCGGATGCGGGATTGGATTGAACTGCAGAGGTCGGCGAAGCCGGGATCGTTCATTGCTTCGGCCACGATTGAGGCGACGTCGGCCGCGCAGAGGCACTTGATGCCGAGATACGTCTGCTCTCTGGCGTACTGTACGGCGGGCGACGCATCGTCAATCGTGTTGGCAATGCCCTCGTTGGGGAAGCCGGAGCCGCTTCTGTCGGCGCTGTGGATGAATTTTATGAGGCGCTTCAGGAGTTCATAGTAGCGCTGGACGAGTTCCCTTTGACCGGTGTATCGCCAGAGCGCGTAGAGCATGAGGATGAAGTGGCAGTTTTCCTCGATCTCCATATCGTGGCCGTATGCCTGGCGGGTGGCGGCCAGCCCGTGGCCCCT
>CAZUUK010000432.1:0-1649 GCA_964622675.1 uncultured Planctomycetota bacterium
CATTGACAACCCAAAATTGATCGCCCATTTACACACGGTCATCTCTCGCACCATTTACGAAGTGGCTCGCTACATGAAGGCTCGTACCGGGAGTACGTCGATCAGCGTCAATCGCACGATTGCCAGCTTCGACCCGAGCATCCTGACCTTGCCGAACTGCTCGCTGCAAATGATCTCACCCGAGATGTACGAAGAACACTTCCTGGAGTACGACGTCTGGATGGGCCAACAATTGCCACCCGTGGGATTTCATCATTGCGGTGACAACGCCCATCTGTTCGCGCCCTATTATGCCAAGGCTGGGGCGGTGTACCTGGACGTGGGCTGTGGGTCGGATATCGCCGCTTGCCGAGCGGCCTTGCCCGACGCGTGGCTCGGCCTGCGGCTGGACCCGGTGAAGATGCTCAAGAGCACCGCCGAACAGGCCGCGGCGGAGGTGGAAAAGGTGCTCGAAGCGCATGGCGAGCCTTGGGCCAAGGTCGGTCTCTGCTGCATCAACATGGACCATGGCACACCGGACGAAGCCATTCGAGCCATGTTCCAGACGGCGGCCCGTTATCGTGGCGATCGCCCGAGCGGCATTCAGCGCGCCTACCAAGTAGCATAAGAAACCCACCTCACACGCTATTGGTCGTGTCGGTTCGAGAACCGCCGGGGACTGTCCCCCCCTTTCTCGCGACCTCCGCCGGGCTTTCGGTACCCCCTGGGCGTCGCGCATTCCTCCTGGCCTGCTGTTGAAAAACTGATCCATCGGTTATGAAGGTCTCAAAGCCCATGTGGCAAGGAGACCTTGATGACGACGAGACGACGCAGGCGGCACAGTCCGGAGCAGATTGTGCGGAAGCTGCGAGACGCAGACGCGATGCTCAATGCCGGGAAGGACCTGGCCGCCGTGCTGCAGGCCCTGGAGGTGAGCGAGGCGACCTACGGCCGTTGGCGGGCCCAGTACGGCGGGATGAAGGCTGAAGAGGCCGTGCGGCTGAAGCGACTGGAGGAAGAGAACAAGAAGCTCAAGGAGTTGGTGGCCGAGCTGACGCTCGACAATCGGATGCTGAAGCATATCACGGAGGGAAACTGGTAAGCCCTTCCCGGAAGCGTACCGCGGCCGTGAAGCTCCAAGTGGAATTCGCGGCTTCCGAGCGAAGGGCGTGTCAGGTGGTCGATCAGCCACGAGCCAGCCAGCGTTACGTGGCCAAGCCTCGCGACGACGAGCCGGCGTTGGTGAAGCGGATGTTGGAGTTGGTGCGTGAGCGACCGCGTTTCGGCTATCGCCGGATTGCTGTGCTGTTGCGCTCGGAAGGTTGGCGGGCGAGCGCCACGCGGGTGTATCGGCTATGGCGTCGAGAAGGGCTGAAAGTGCCTCAAAAGAAGCGAAAACGACGACGGCTCGGCAAGAGTGAAAACGGCTGCCATCGTCGGTGTGCGGAGCGGAAGGATCACGTGTGGTGCTGGGACTTCGTGTTCGATCACACGACTTCCGGCGGCACGCTGAAATGGCTATCGATCGTCGACGAGTTTACGCGTGAGTGCCTGGCGTTAAAGGTCGATCGCAGCATCACGAGCGAGGACGTGATCGACACGCTGGCCGAGCTATTCGCGATGCGGGGCGTACCGAGGCATATCCGCAGTGACAACGGCCCGGAGTTCAT
>CAZUUK010000433.1:0-1646 GCA_964622675.1 uncultured Planctomycetota bacterium
CAGGAGGCACCAGCTCTAGGTAGTCCTCGTAGCCAAGCACAAAGCCATCGTAGTCCGCAACGTCCGACAGGACCTTGTTCAGCTCACAGGAGTGAACGTCCTCGTCGTCAGAGGGAGTGGAGTCATAGAGGAAGGCGATCTTGCCGCCTTCGAGAGAAATGCCCACGGCGGGATCTGGTCCGTAGATATGTGCGCGGACATCGAGGGTATTGCCTACCAGATCCTGCACTTGGAGCGCTATCTGGGAGGCTCCATACTCTCGCTCTTTGAGCTCCAACGCAAGTTCCTCGGCCTGAGCGCGCACGTCCACCAGATTACGTGGCCACGTGTCGACCCCTTCGTCTGACCTCGTTCCTTTGGCGCCATGTTCAGAGCCAGCTTTGCCATCCAGCATTAGGGTCTCACCTGCCTTAATCAGTATCAACGTGCCGTTGCCCAATGTGAGCTTGCGGCTTTCTGACATGCTTCGCCTCCTCTTTAGATTCCTGATCCCAAGACGCGATCTGCCGTAATTCGTCAAGTTGTTCACGTATGCCATCCGACACAGACCGATTGCTGATTCCTTCTTTGATTCTCCCAATCCACAGAATGTCCGTGTCTTCATGGCCTAGGCGATGGAGACCCGACCGCATAATGCGCCTTTGAGTAGTATATGCACAGAAAAGCCTCATGGGAAGCTGCCGCTCTTGGGAAACTGCGCCACGGAGCACTGGACTCAGTGCGTGCACACCGCCGGAGTCATTCGCACCGCATATCGAATAACCAGCATACTCAGGAACACTGTCAGAGTGTACCACTTCTCCGAAGAACGAGTCAAGGGTGCGGAACATTGCAGCAGAACTCCCGCGTTTGAGCTAATCCGGAAGTGATCTCCGATGCAGGCGGCGTCTGGTCGCTGCTCTCGATTCGCTCCACCAGCCGCGCCGCTCCATGTCACACCTCGTTCCGGTCACAACCACATTAGACCCGACCAGCAAACCGATGGTTCTGATCCAAGGATTGCCTTGTCCCATTATCGATATCGGGATCAAGCCATCGAACCTTTAGCCATTAGTCCAGCACTGGCTGGTCCGCGAGCAATCCGCGCGCCAGAAACGGCCCACTCGATGCATAGCCCTACGTCACCCTGACGCGCAACCTCGAGTCGACGACCGCCTGCCATCTCTTGGCACTCTGTTGGAACCATTCCCCCAAGAGCGATGGACCGAAGCCGAATTGCCCGGGTCTTGTCCTCTGGCTTTGTGACCGACTGCGCCGTCCAGCGCTTTGCAGTACATGCCGATGCGAGTCCGATTGCAGTTGTGGTAGTGGCCCCAACAGCACGGGTAGGACCTGCCGAACTCGGCGCCGCGCTGCTTGAACCTGAGCACTGGCTCTCCTTGATGCTTGCCTCTCCCGACGATAGAGGCGCTGGCCTCAAATCGCGTTCCGACACTGGTACGAAGGTCGGTTGGCCCGTTGCTGACCAGCCACAGGTGCGCTTCCCGGAACGTGTGCCCCAGCTCGACCGAACCTTCATGTGCTTCTGGCATGGTAGTTTCTCCCTCTTCCACGACGGCTAGATGTCCAATGATCGCGTCTCCCCCTCCTCCGGCCGCCACCAGTCCACTGTCTGGTCCGTGATCGGCCGGTAGTCAACCCCGATC
>CAZUUK010000434.1:0-1638 GCA_964622675.1 uncultured Planctomycetota bacterium
TGGTGGCTACAAGTTCGCGCACATACGGCATCAGGTTCGCGGGAGCGTGATGCCGGCGAAACTCATCGAGCGGCATGCTGTCGTCATCAAGGGCTTCGAACCGGCCACGAAGCGAAAACTTGAAGTTGATCGGCGGCCTTTCGTTCGGCGCAAGATTGCCAAAGAGGTCTACTATCAGGTACAGATCAAGTTGCCTGTTTTCCTCTGAAATCTCTGATTCAACCTCGAAAGACAACCCCACGGGTATGGTGTCCGGGACCTCCCCAGTGACACCGAAATCCAAAGTCAAGAGATCTACTCCCAAGAACTTGATGCCCGGAGGCTTGTGTGTGTCCATTCATGCGGCCTTTGGATAGGGTGACGCGGGCGCGAGTGTCGAAACATCTGTACACTGCCACGGATCGCCGTCGCGGATACTATCCGGGACCGGCGCCGGCCCTCGCTGAGTCACGAGCGCATGGTTTTCCGCCGTGACCACGGTTGTGGTGTCAAGCCAGGTCACGGATTCCCACTGCACCGCAGAAGGCCGACCATCACTGGCGTGTGCCGCAACGCCAAACGAGGGGATGCGGCGATGAACCCAAACCGGTGAACCTGGAGCCCGCCGCGCCAGTTCTATCGCGCGCAAGTCGCTATGGAAATGCTCCTGCGTCTCCTCCGGTGACCAAAGGCTGACGACAGCAACTGGGCCTCCCTCGTCAACAATTGCCGCAAGTAAATCATCTGCAACGGCCAGAACGTCGTCCTCTTGATCCTCAGGGACATTGAACACTTCCACCACGAAAACCCCACTCCGTCTTCCGCCGAGATAGGGTGTATCGAAGCCTTCGAAGCCCGCGACAACCCCTGAAAACTGACCTTCCAGAGAGACACAGAGATCAGCAAGATGCTCTCGCTCCTCGCGCGTCATGCCTCACCTCGCTTGTCAACCTTAAACCGCGTCATTGCCCGGCAAATCGCCCGCGCTTCGGCTTCCCGAAATCGGGAGATGTCTCCACGCTTGACTGAGTGTGGAGTGTAGTCCGCGCGTATTCTCTGCATAAGCGCTTTGCCACCAGTCCGGTAGGCTTCTTCGTCCTCCTGCTTCAGGCGCTTCAACAGGAGGTCGTGCGCCAAGACGTTTGGCACCTCGCCAATGTAAGCGCGTCCCAAGTGGTATATTGCATAATAATATCGGTTGGCTGCGCAGTCGTGCTTGTGCTCTTTCCACAGAATCTCCGCACTGATGAAGGCACGCTGGGCCTTCCACAACCGCGCACTGCGCGCATTGCGCTGCGGATTGACCGCGTACTGGCCCACCTGCTCGGGTCCCAGCATCTCTCCCCCACGCCCAGGCGGTCGTAGTGCACATACCCCCGTACCTGATAGCGAATACGCTATGGCGAATCATAGAGCGGTCACTGCGACCGTCAAGGGAAAAAGGGGCCCAATCTGAGCATCGTTACACTGGTGCGGCCACTGGCTCAGTCCTCGTGATCGTCACCGGTCACGCCCCCGAACCGCCGATCCGGCCGCCAGTGCAGACGTCTGCACACGCGAACGCGCCATGATTCCGCCATGGCGCCATGTCACACAAGCCCGTTCAGGGCACGTCAGGCCAACTCAAATCGGCCTTTTCGATAGCGGGAGGGCAATTTC
>CAZUUK010000435.1:0-1636 GCA_964622675.1 uncultured Planctomycetota bacterium
CGATAGAAGGAAAGACGGGTGAGCCGCGCCAGCGTCCCCCCTATCCTGTCCAGAAAGGCATCGACGGCAGGCCCACGGCCATCAACAACGTCGAGACGTGGGCCAACATCCCCCTCATCATCGCCCGCGGCGCCCGGGAATTCGCGAAAATCGGAGCCGAGAACAATTCCGGCACGAAGATCTTCAGCCTGGTGGGCAAGATCCGAAACACCGGCCTCGTCGAAGTGCCAATGGGCATTCCCATCAAGTCAATCGTCTACGACATCGGCGGAGGCCCGGTCGGCAAAGCCAAGATAAAGGCGGTCCAGACGGGTGGTCCTTCAGGTGGGTGCATTCCTGCCGAGATGTTCGATCTGCCCGTTGACTACGACAGTTTGGCCGAGGCCGGATCGATTATGGGCTCCGGCGGCATGATCGTCATGGACGACAACACCTGTATGGTCGACGTCGCCAGGTACTTCATGAATTTCCTGAAAAGCGAATCGTGCGGCAAGTGCTTCACCTGCCGGAAGGGCACGCAACGAATGTACGAGATCCTTGACGACATCTCGAAGGGCAAGGGCACGCTCGAGCATCTGAGTCTGCTAAAGGAACTGGCGGAGGTAGTGAAAGACACCACGATGTGCGGCCTCGGGCAGACGGCTTCGAATCCGGTTCTCAGCACGCTTCGCCACTTCCGCCGCGAATACGAAAGGCACGTGGTTGACAAAAGGTGCGATGCTTTTGTGTGTAGCGCTCTGGTGGGTGCACCGTGCCAGGCTGCTTGCCCCCTCGACACCGAGCCGTGGCGCTACGTGGCGCTCATCGAAAAGGGCGACTACGAACAAGCCTACGAGGTCATCAGGAAAGCTAACCCGTTTCCCTCGGTTTCTGCACGCGTTTGTGATCGGAAGTGCGAGTCTCGCTGTCGCCTCGGGGCCAGTGGAGACGAGCCCATCGCCATCCGGGCATTGAAGAGATTCGTTACCGACCGAGTCGACCCGGCCGTTTATGAGCCGCACAGGACCGGAAGGTCCGGCACAGACGCGCCCGCGGTGGCCGTCGTGGGCGCAGGGCCGGCCGGCATCTCCGCTGCTCACTACCTTTCCCTTTACGGCTGCAAAGTCACGATCTTTGAAGCAGAGGATGCGCCGGGAGGAATGCTCATCAGTTGCATCCCTGCCTATCGCCTGCCCCGGCGCGTGGTGCATAAAGAGATAGAATCGCTGCTCGACGGAAACATCGCCCTCAGATGTGGAACCGCCCTTGGCCGTGACGTGACCGTTGACAGCCTCTTCGAAGAGGGCTTCAAGGCGATCTTCCTGGCCACGGGAGCGGCTAAGAGCCTGCGGCTGAATCTGGAAGGGGAAAACGTCAAGGGTGTCTACACTTCAATGGAATTCCTCAAGGCGTTCAACCTCAGAGGCGAGGAGCTTGCTGAAGGGCCCGTGGGCATCGTCGGCGGGGGCAACTCGGCCGTGGACGCCGCCAGGGTCGCTATTCGCCAGAAAAAGGTCAAAAGCGTAACGCTCCTCTACCGCCGCACTTGCCAGGAGATGCCTGCCTACGCCGAAGAAGTCGAAGCCGCCCTGGAAGAAGGTATAAAGCTGGAAACGCTGGTCTCGCCAGTGAAGATACGTTAAATCGGTGCGGCCGT
>CAZUUK010000436.1:0-1629 GCA_964622675.1 uncultured Planctomycetota bacterium
GATCATCGCTTCGAGCCAAATGGGTCTCGTAGCCGACCTTGTTCATGCAGACGTAGACCATGTACCACTTCTGCCGGTGCCGGAAGATACTTGGGCAGTCCACCGCATTCCCATTCTCACCTCGGATCACAATCCCGAACTTGAAGGGAGTCTTCGCCTGTTGATAGATCTTCTCCATCGCTTCGTCCGACACGGCCCGAGTGGGCCTCCTCGCAAGGAGTACAGCAGGCCGATCTTCCGCCGCCTTTGTGGGACAGCAGGCACTCATTGCCAAGAGTAATGCCTTGAAGCACGGAATCACGAAGTCCACGCCGCGGTCCGCCACCTGCACCTTCACGCCGGTGGGCCCCCCGGCCCCTTAGCAGCATCACAGCTCAATCCCGCTCCTTGCAGGGGCCCACCCAAAAGAAAAGCCCCCGCTCTGATAGCGGGGGCTTGTGGCAACTTCCTGTTCCCTGGGCCTCCGCTACGTGTTGCGTCGCCGGCGAGCCCACCACGCCACGGGCGCGCCGAGGAGCAGCAGGAGGATGACGCCAGGCTCAGGCGTGCACAGGGTGCATGCATCCAAGGTCCGCCGCTCTTTACCATGGTAGGTCAGCATCCAGGCTTCCTCCCACGTGCATGACTGCAGATCCCGTTCTTTTCCGGTCTCATCCTCATCCTCCCAGTCAGAGTCTGTGATCCATACTTGCTGCGGGGAAGCGTCGCCCTTCTTCCATTCTGCCGTCTTGTCATCACCCCACACAGTCACCGCATGACCCATCCCCTGAGCCGGGTAGATACCGAGCGTGACGAACTGGCACTGCCTTAGCTGGTCTCCCAGGAACTCGGCCATCCCGCCGTAACCGGCACTGGTGATCTTCGTTACGTCCCAATGGGTATACACCACGTAAGGGCTCTTCTTGTCCTTCCATGTCCCATCGGGGTTCTTCTGCGTGTTTAGCCACCATTCTACGGCCACGCATTCGTCGCCGCCATCCCATTGCGGGATGCCCCCAAAACCAGGCTTGTCGCGCCACATCTCGTCAACCATCTCTTCGTAGATGACTTTGGCATCGCCCCACCCGCCAGCACTCAGGATATTCGCCCCAGCCGCCTGCCAACAGGTCAGATCTTGACTTACTGGCGTCCAACCCTCTTTCTCTGTATTGCTGGTTTTCTCGCCCGTGTCCCACTTCCCATTGTCAGGGCCATCTCCGTCTTCGTACCAAAGCGGGTCGACCTTCCACTCGCCCCCTTCCTTGCGGAGCCCGAACTTGTCCACGTCCACCGGAGTGGGTTTGATCCACGCCCAGGCAGGGCTGACGACAAGAAGAAGTACGACAGCCCCGAGGCCCCACCGAACCTTCCTCGCCATTCGCATATTCATCCTCCTTTGTCCTTGCTTCCTCTCCGTGTGCAGATGCACTACGGCCCTTCGAGAGCGAACCCGAGTCGCGCGACCCCTGTGTCGAGGGCGCAGCTCGGCAGACTGTAAGTCAAGGCGGGCCTCGGTTCATTCATTTCAGCCCCTGCATGTTGCTTGCCGTGCCTCCTTACACGCAAAAGCCCATGCGACTTCCCACTCACTCGTGGTGTCGCACGGGCCTTCTGGTCGAGACCTTGAGTTGTTCCCCAAGCCCAGTCTGC
>CAZUUK010000437.1:0-1628 GCA_964622675.1 uncultured Planctomycetota bacterium
CCGTTTCTTGGCGCTGATGCTAGCAATGCCCTTAAGCAACGCCTGCGGATAACTGTCGAACAACTGGCGCATGTATTGCTCGTGCATCTTGAGATAATCTTCACCAACACCCTCCATAAACAAATGGACCATATCCCTCTGCGCAAAGGGAACGATGCTCGCCGGTTGTTCAATGGTAACAGGGACAGAAGTGCTCTGTTGAAAAGACTCAAATAAGGCACGTTTGGTTGTCGATAGAATATGTATGAGCAAGACGACAAAGAACCCGATTTCCCTCGCAAAGGCCGCTTTGGAGGCCGGCGAGAAGGCTTTCAAGCCTTATTCCCATCCCAAGAGCCCCCACAAGTTCACGCAGCCGCAGCTCTTCGCGCTGCTCGTGCTGAGACAGTTCTTCCGCCTCGACTATCGAGGCGTCATCGAGTGGGTCGGGGAGTGGCCGAAGCTTCAACGCACCCTGGGCATCACCCGCCTGCCCCACTATTCCACGCTTTGTTATGCGGAGAGAAGGCTGCTAAAAAAAACGGCTCTTCTCGAATCCTTGATGCGACAATCGCCATCGCCCGCAAACTGCGTCTGATCGGACCCTCGCACCGCAAGGCGGCCATCGACTCCACGGGTCTTGAAAGCCGCCGCGTCTCGGTGTACTACACGCGCCGCTCCAACCGGCATAAGGGGCACTTGAAGCACCGATTTCCAAAGCTTTCAGCGCTTTGCGACACCAAAAGCCACCTGATACTCTCGGCAATTGTCGACCGCGGGCCGAAGCTCGACTACGCGGAGTTCAAGCCTGCAGTCGACCAGGCCCTCTCGCGTCACCGCTTCGAGACTCTCTTGGCCGACGCGGGCTATGAAAGCGAGGGTGCGCACGTCTACCGCCGGGAAGAACTGGGCGTAACCAGCATCATTCCCACGACAAGGCGCGGGCGTCCCAGAAGCGACGGAGGTCCAAGCCCCGTTAAGGGCCGCTACCGCAAGAAGCTCCACAAACGCTTCCCAAAAAAGACCTACGGCCAGAGGTGGCAGATAGAAACCGTCTTCTCAATGATCAAACGTAATCTCGGCAGCGCCCTTACCAGCCGCCGCCCATACTCCATCAACAGAGAAGTCATCCTCCGAGTCATCACCCACAACCTGATGATCATCAGGCGCCTATTACAATGTTTTCAACAGAGCGTTAGCGTCCCTGTTTTATGGAAATGAAAACGGCAGAGATAGTAAGAGCCCTCATCGACGGCGAGACTTGGTCCGCCGCCTGCGCCCTCGTCGGCGCCGGCGAGGGCCGAATTCGCGAAGTCGCAGATGCAGCGGCGGAGATAATCTCCGACAGGCGCGAGGTCCTGGATCTGGTCGCCGAGCTCGCTTTTCCCCCGTCCGCGCCGCCCGGGACCGACGCGCGAACGCGCCTTCTCTGCACCGAAATCATGGGCCTGCTTTCGGCATCGATGGCGCTGGAACTCGCCGCGGAAAACTGGCGCGAACTGCCGGCCTCCCTCGCCGCCCTCTCGGCGGGCGAGAGCCCCTTTCGCGTGCAGGAGGCGACTATCACCGTTCTTTCACGCATCGCGACGGCGGCATTCGAGGAGAGCCGCCCATTCTGGGAGGAAAGCTTGCTGGAAGCCGACTCGGCG
>CAZUUK010000438.1:0-600 GCA_964622675.1 uncultured Planctomycetota bacterium
CGACGAGTGCTTCCTTCTTCGCGCGCGTCCAACGCTTGACCTGGACTTCGCGTGAGCGGGCCTCTTGGAAGGAGCCGTACTCTTCGGAATAGGCCAGAGCAACAGGCGGGTCAGCCTTTGTGGTCATGGATGCTTTGCCCTCAGCGTGGAGACGACACCTTGCCGCCAGGTCAGATGTTGATCCGATGTAGAGGCGGCCCGAGCGAAGGCGGAGCATGTAGAACCAAGCTGCCATTGTTGTCCCTCAAGGAGCAGGGGTAGCCGACGCCAAGAGCGAAGCGACATGGCCCGTTCGACTTGCCCTTGTGGCTGCGCTCAGGGCCATTCGACTCGCTTCCTGTGTGATCCCTGAACACCCTGTATAAGCAAATCGCTTCGCTCACTTTGGATGAATGGCCTGCCATGAGCGAGCCCGCGAAGCGGAAGAGCCGAATGGCCTGCCATGAGCGAGCGAAGCGAGTCGAATGGTGACCCCAACGGGACTCGAACCCGTGTTGCCAGATTGAAAATCTGGTGTCCTAACCACTGAACGATGGGGCCGGGGCGATTTCGGATTGCGGATTTGCGGTTGCGGAATCAAACGCCGCAATCAAACTGGTG
>CAZUUK010000438.1:610-1625 GCA_964622675.1 uncultured Planctomycetota bacterium
CGGGCCGGCAGACTATAATGAGAAATTCGGCAGGCGGTGCGAATCGCGTCGGGCCGTTGTCTCCTCGGAGTGTGGAGTATGTCAAAGGTCAACGTCTGGCTGCGCAGGAATCAGAAAACGGTACTCGCGACCACATGCGCCATTCTGATGGTTTCCTGGCTGGTCGTGCCGTATGTATTCAGAGGCGGCGAGGCGCCTAATGTCAAAGGCGGCCGCATCTTCGGAAAGAAAATCTCCGGAAGCACCGTCTGGGACCTGGCGATCAACCTGCAATGGCTCGCGGGCGGCCGCGCGCCGCTGGACAAGCGAGTCGTGCTCCCGCTGACATGGCAAATGCTCGTGCTCCAGGAGGAGGCCAAGCGCTACGGCATCAGGATTACCGACACGGACGTCCTCGCGCACTTGTGGGTCGCATTTCCGACCGGAGAGGAACGCGGGTTGGATGAGGTCGCATACGCGTCGTTCCTGAGAGAGAAGGGCTTGAACCGACGCGCATTCGAGAACGCCATCCGCTCCTTCCGGGCCGCCAGGCGGCTCGAGCACTTGATAGCCAACTCGGTTACACTGCCGGCCGAGGAGGCGTGGCTCTGGTACAACCATCAGAACTCGCAGTTGAAGGCGCGCTACGTGCAACTCCGCGCCGGGGACCTGGCCCCGCTTGTCAGTGTGACTGAGGAGGAACTCCGCGAATTCCATCTCAGTCATGCCGAGTTCGCCCCGGCACAATCGCCCGACGGCGTCGGCTATCTCGACGCCGAGAGGGTGGAGATAGAGTATATCATCGCCCCCTACGCGCAGTTCGCAGGCGAGGTCGAGATCACCGAAGACGAGGTCAAGGAGCATTACGAGGCCAATAAGGAGAAATACGTCCTGTCCTTTCCGACAAAGAAATCGGACGACGAGACGCCCGACACGCCGACTTACCGCCTGCTCGAGGAAGTGGGCGATGAGATAAGGGACCAACTCCGCGAAGAGCAGACCCGCCAACTGGCCCACGACGCAGTCAAGAAGGCCA
>CAZUUK010000439.1:0-1621 GCA_964622675.1 uncultured Planctomycetota bacterium
TTCTCCGATCTGGCGCTCGAACGGGCCAACGAACGGCTCCTGCCCCGCCTCGAATGCGGCCTTGAGCTCTACTCGCCTCGCGTCACTCAAGTCCTCGTCCTTGATCTCGTGCTTCTTCAGCCAATCCTCGAAATTCATCTCCAACCCTCCATGTAAATCAAACTGTGCCGCGAGTTTCATCCTGGACGAGCTATCGGCGCCCACGGGTATCACCGACACCTCACGCAATGTCCATTTCGTCACGTGATAAAACGGCCCCTGCTGCTTCTGACCATTCACGATTCGATCTGTTTTTACGAGCTCGTAGTCCTCTACTTCGGTCCCTATCGAAAGTTGCCAATCCGCTCCCGCCTGCGCCTGCTCCAAAATGCCCTTCGCCACGCCGCTCGAGGAGACGATCTCGCCCTCTATGCTCAACATCTTCCCGTCAGTGCGCCCCTTTACCATGCCTACCCGCGCTCCCGTTCGGTTCTCGTGATTCGTCAGCAAGGGGACCGACTCGGGAATCGTGCCCCCGGCGAGATCCACAACCACGGGCTGACCCCACCCGGGCACTCGCATCTTCCCGCCGGTATAGGCAATGCCAGCCACGCGGACCCGGGTTGGCGTCCCCTTCTGTGCCTCTATAACCAACGCCGCCGCATCATCAATCCCCGTTGCGTCAGTGTCTGCGGCGGCCTCAAGCAGAATCAGCTTGCAATCATGTTCGCTGCGATAGAGCATCCGTCACCTCCTCGGCTATTTCCTCTGCATCTGTGGCCGCGCCGCCTCCTTGTTTCGAGCCCGGTTCCGGGAGCCCCAGCTCGCGCGAAAGGGATATCTCCGTTGCCCGCTGGTACAGCGCTTCTTCCCAATCCATCCCCTGACGTGCGTATTCCTGCGCCAGCGTCGTCGTATTATTCGCCAGGCGAGTCTCCTGCGCATTGGCCTCTTTCACAGGATCCACGTGCTCCTGGCCGTCCCAAAACCATTGATGCACAGGAATTTCCATCGCAGCATTTATCCGCTGCAACGGCGACGAATCGCCGCCCTCCACTTGCAGCACGAACTCCATCAGCCACATCTCCAGTATCCGATCCAACGCCTCTTCTCCGATGAACTCCTGATCAACGCGAATGGATTTGAAATAGGTCTGATGGTCGAGCCTCCCGGAGGCGTAGTTGTAATCCGACGAGTCGCCGGCGGCGACGTTGTATGGAATATTCAGACAGCGTGCGATCTCAGAGAGAAGCTGCCGCTTGAATTCCCCGTATCCCGTTGCCGGCTGCTCTGCCTCGAGCTGACCCATTTTCCAGCCCATCGGCATTGTCGTAACCATATTCCGCTCGAGTTCGATAAAATCCAGCGCCGCGTACTCGTCCGCTTCGCCGTTCGGCGGAGCGTCCGTATACAGAATCGCGGCGAAGTCGGCCGCCGCCTCCGCCGCTGATAAGACCGCCAGCGTGTAGCGCCTGAGCTGCGCGAATAGCGGCAGCGCCGGCGTCAGCTCGGGGATTCCTCGATGCTGACCTGGCCGGTCTGATCGGAACAGATGCAGCATGTACGCCTGCGGAACAACCTCGTGGTTCTTCGCGAGACCGATGAAACTCTCCAACCCCGTAGCTCCCGGATGGTGCTTCAG
>CAZUUK010000440.1:0-1611 GCA_964622675.1 uncultured Planctomycetota bacterium
CTGTGTCTGAAGGACTTACGCATGTGTCAATGGAAGCCTTCGTAGCGTTGTAGTATTAAGGAAACCCTAGAAAAGGCGACAGGAGGCTAGCGATGACTCCGGACCGCTTGTGCCGTATTGTACTTGGGTGCGCAGTGTGCTTCGGTGGCTTTCTCGTGCTAGGTGCGGGTATTGGAGGAGGTGCCGAACATGCAGCGCGCAGCAATCCGAGTCCGTCAGCGTCGGGTTCTGGCAGATTGCTCGAGAGAGTCACACTTCGTCTGCTCAGCAAGAGCAAAGCGGGACTATCGCTTGAGGAGCAGAATGGTCTTGCTGAAGGCCTCTTCGTGCTCTACGGAAAGGAACGAACGGCCGAGGCTCTTAAACGCATCAAGGGTCAGCTAAGGCGGGTTCTAACTTCCGAGGCCCCGAGAGGAGCTGTTGGGGAGCGTTTTTTGGCTGTATCTCTGTACTTTGGCATCGTTGACGCGGACTTGCATGCCAAGCTGATCCGGCGATACGCGGCTAAGAACCTGTACTTCACCCTGGTTGAGACGGAACTCAAGGGTCGCGCGGGGCTCTTGCGCGATGCTCGGGAGATAGTGGAACGGGCGAGCACAACGGGGGCAACATTTTCTCTCGCGAGAGACCGGGGGTTGAGAAGCTTATGGAAGTGCGCACAGGGAGTGGGGATATCTTCTGAAGACGCCGCCCGTGCCATCTGGCAGGCCGATGGCGATTCTTGGGACCTGATCGTTCCGCATCTGGGCGATCTCCTCAGAGGGATCGACAGGCTCCACAAGCACCGAACGGTATCTGGGGCGAAGCTCCTGCCTCTGTTGGAGATGAAAGCCAGAATCGTGTCATCGTTGCTTAAGCAACGCTTCCAGGTGCCGACCGGCACCGCAGGTTACGCCTATCTGAACGAACTGAAGGCAGAGGTCGCGCAGCTCGCTGGCGGCCGGCTCACGGCCGAACAAATAGGCGTACTCCGGCGCAAGATGGATGCACTCGAAGATGATATCCAGATGATCAGGGGCGCAAACGCGAAGTTATGCCGGGTGGACCCGAGGAAGACGCCGGCTTCGTTTTTCGTCCAAGCCCTTGCAAGAGGTGAATTCGCCGCACTGGACGAACTCCGGGCCAAAAGGGGACAGGGCTAAAAGGAGCGAATTCACATCGTAAGTGCAACGGGACGTCGCCAGAACACCTCGGCGGGAGTCCGGTAGTTGATGATTCCGGGGACATCATAATGATTCCGGGGACATCATATGGTTTTCCGGTGAAATCAATTCCGGGGACGCAATTCCGGGGACGCCTTGCTCAATTGCGAAGATGGGCAATCCGACGGGCCTCTCCACGGGTGAGGATGCGAAAGATGGCTCAAGTCGTACGGGACGGACAGTGCGGATCCATCCGCGGCTGTCTGCCGCCGGCCAAGACGAGGGTGAAGGGCGGTGTCCTCGCCACCTTGGTCTGCTGCACCTTCGCACGCGCGGCAGAGCCCCTGCCGGCCTTTCCGGGGGCCGAAGGCTTCGGGGCGGACGCCCGAGGCGGGTGGGGTTTGGGTGGATCACGGGGGAAAGGTGGGTCTTCGTCCCTGCGGGACTCGACCCAGCCTATTCATGAAAG
>CAZUUK010000441.1:0-1599 GCA_964622675.1 uncultured Planctomycetota bacterium
GGACGCTACCACAATCATAACCAGAAGTCAAGACCGCCTCGTCTCAGGAGCGGCGCTCCTGTCCGGGCCATGCGCTTGAGGAAGCGGCACCGGGATCTCAGTGCGCAGACGCTCCATCACCGCCTCTCCCCTCTCCGGCCCTTTCTCAGCCATATCCACAGCCCGCGTCCGTCTGATAGCGCACCGCCGTTTGGCGCCAACTACCCCTCCGCCTTGTGGATCACCACGTGCAATTCTCCCTCCGCCGGATCGGGCACGTTCTCTCCAACCATCGAGTACCGTATCTGAAACGAGTGCGCCTCGTCGCGCGACGGAAAGACTATGTGGAAGGAGTCGAGTGCGCACCGCTTGTGGTGCATAAGCCTGTTCAATCTGTACGTTACCTCGAAGCCCCGGGCTTCCTCGATGATATAGGGCCCTCGGGGCGCATTCGGCGGGGGAGGCGTGGACAGCCGGGCCACGAAGCGTGTTTCATGTGGGGAAGCCAGCGCGCCCAGTACGCCCCGGACATAGGGCGGCGGCTCGCGCGGCGGCTCCGGCAGATTTGCCGCCTCCAGGGCCCTGAACTCCTTGGGACAGAACATCGTCACGTGTATGTCGTCGGCAGGCGCGGAACCTTCATTGACTAGCACCGAGGTTATCTCGATCATGCGGCCGCGCTCTTCCTGCCACCTGCTACGTTCTTCCAGATACGCACGATACTTCTTCCGATAGCTTCCCAACCCCGGCTCTGCAAACTCTCGAATGCTTTCATGCATCATACGCTTGATGGTGAAGGTACACGCAACGTCAGCTCCACGCCCTGCGTCGCGCTGTCCAGCATCTCTCGCACCACGATCCTCTCGCCCGACATTCCACACGATCTGATCGATTTCCTCGGCGCTCAGGAGTCGGGGGCATGAGAGCTCGAACTGAACGCAGGCCTTTGCCTCCCCCTCGCGGTCCAGTTTCAAAGTGAGCTTGGGCGCGGCGCTGTCGTGTCGCTGTTTCGAGACGCGCAGTTCGCGCAGTTCCTTTTGCTCAGGGGTCTCTTCCTCAGGAAGGCGCCATTTCTTCGAGAGCCCATGGCACCTGATGTTCTTCGCTTGTGCCTTGAACCTTAGGCCGCCGTCTCCCGTGACGAGGACTATGCGAGGCATCGGACGGCCATGCGACAGGATGGTCGCAATTATGCGATCATCGCCGCTGTCCCGCGACAGAGCATGCTCAGCCCAGTCAATGTCTGGTTCCGACACATCTACTGGGAGAATGGAAACGTCCTCCCGGACTTCCCTTGGTTCCTCGGGCGCACAGAGCCCGTGGAGGAGTGAAAGCGCCTTCCTTGCCCGTTCGCGTAGCTTCTGAGATGTCGGTGAGTGCTTCTTCTTGTTCAACTCGTCGATGACTGCGATCGGTACTACAAGCACCAGCTCTGGCTGCTGTAGCTCCTCAATCCAATCGATTTCGGTTAGCGTCTGATGGTGGAGGAAAGTGTTAGTGTCGAGGTACACGTAGCACGGCTCCGAGTCCATCCGCCGCACCTCCAGATTGCTTGCGACAACCGGCGCGCACGCCCCGCAGCCGTCTTGCCATGGGTGCTTGTTCTGCCGCGTTCAAGCC
>CAZUUK010000442.1:0-1593 GCA_964622675.1 uncultured Planctomycetota bacterium
CACAAATACCAGTGGATCGAGTTAGATGTCGCCCCGAGCCCAGATCATCGGCGGGAGAGCCGTCGACCACGCTTGGACACGATTCGCCTTCTGGGGCCTCCGCTCGACACCAAGAATGCATGGCGGGAGCGGCGAAGGATAGTCGACGGGATGCCGCACCACACCGTGAAACAACTGAAACAGCTCTATGAGCAGGAACGCGTATCCTTGGGCATTGTCCGCCCCGCACGTGTACTCGATCTTGACGTGCAAGCGACAACACCGGTCTGGAAGCCTAAGTGCTCTGGCTCATAAATTCGGCAACGTATTCCACAATCGGCGCCATCAATCGGCGCCATCAAGCAGCTTCGGCATTGTCGGTCGTCTTGGCCAGTAGTTCGTCAAGGTCCTTTCGTGTGAACTTCCACTCGAAAGGTTTCGCGATCTTTTCGTAACGGTCCTGGAAGTTAAGGAGTCGTTCGCCGACTTGGCCGAGGCTCTGAAAGTCATTTGGAGTCAGCGCCTTTCGCTGTACGACGGAGAAGTAGATCTCGATCTGGTTTAGCCAGCTTGCGTGGATGGGGAGATGGACAGGAAAGAGATTGCGCCATTTCTTTCGAAGACGCCTGACGCAGGCTTGACCTCGGTGAGAAGAGCCATTGTCGAGGATCCAGAAGACTCGTCTGGCAGACCGATAGGGCTGTTGACTCATGACTTGCGCGACCAGGCGATCGAACGGCGCGATTCCCGAGGTGACCTCACAGCGACCGAAGACCTTTGCACGTCGTACATCCCATGCCGCCAGATAGGCAAGGGCTCCGAGACAATCGCACTGTGCGAGAGTGTCGGCGAGCTGTTGTAATCGGCTTACGTATTGGGCGGTCTGCCTGCGAACCTGCTCAAATAGCTGCTGCTCTAATTCCAGGGCCTTTTCCTCGGCGCCGAGGACCTGATCTTCATATTTCTTCAGTTCATCGGTAATGTAACGTTCGGCATTGACCAGGGTTTGCCTGCGCACGTAGTTGGCCGGCACATCCAATGCACGGCTCTTGGGCACTTCGATATAATATCCGAATATTTTGTTATACCGTACCTTTAATGTAGTGATTCCGGTGGTTTCCCGCTCCTGAACTTCCAGATTGGCCAACCAGCCTTTGCCATCCTGGCTGATTTTTACCAGCTCATCTAACGCATTATGGTAGCCTGGTTTTATCATCCCGCCTTCATTGATCGTCGGCGGGGCATCCTCCCGAATGGCATTTTCGATCACTTCCGCCAGTTCATGAAGCGGGTTCAGATTCTCATCCCACTGAAAAAGCGCGGATTTCAACTTTAAAACCATCTTTTGGATTTGCGGTAACACGAAAAGGGACCGTTTCAGCGCAATCAAATCCCGCGCATTGGCATGACCCATAACAATTTTACTGCCGACCCGTTCGATATCAAATACCGATTTCAGGTATTCGCGAATGCCCTGCCGGGATTCGATGTTGCTTTTTGTTTCTTCAACCGCCTGGTGACGGGCCTGGATGTCTTCGATCTTAATTAGCGGGTACCGCAGCCATAATTTAAGCAAGCGAGCGCCCATGGCTGTTTTGGTATGATCGATAATAC
>CAZUUK010000443.1:0-1589 GCA_964622675.1 uncultured Planctomycetota bacterium
ATCCTGGGCAAGACGGCGAGCGCGGCAGCGTACGGAATCGCCACGTCGCTCATCCTGACCTGCGGATTGGCGGCTCTGCTGGACATGCCTGTTGCCCGACCGCTCGTCCTCGCTGCGGGACTGCTCCTGGGGGGCGTGACGTTTGCTCACATCGGACTAATCGCTTCCGTGATGGTGCGCGAGGTTTTCGAGGCGATGACGCTCATGAATCTCTTCCGCTTCCCCCTTCTCTTCATAAGTGGGATTTTTCTGCCCCTTGACGCCATGCCTGTCTGGATTCAGCCCCTGGCTCTGATCTCGCCGTTGACGCACGTGGTCGAGCTGCTGCGGTTCGGCTCCTCGGGAACGTGTTGGTTCGGTTCCGCTTGGATACCGCTTGGCGCAATCACAGCGTTTCTCCTGCTGAGTTGGTTCGTTGCAGAGCCGGCATTCCGCGCAGGTGCTCGACGGTAGGGCTGGGGGCAGTACACGTGTTGGGATGGCGCGCAAGACCTGTTCCTTAGAGGCAGTTAGGGTCGTGCGGGTGGATCTGGAACGTCAGCGCTGTGGGTTAGACTCAACAGGGGCGGCGCTACTGCCAGCGTAACAATTTGCCATACAAGGAGTTACAGAGCACTGGCTCCCCGAGCCTCGTGAAAATCCGAACTTTCTTCACGGCTTGGGCGGTTGTCGTAGTCCAAGCGAGCCCGAAGCGCAAGGTTGAGCTTCATGCCGAGGCGTTTAGCGCCGCCTGGGACGGCTCTCAAGTCCATCTGGCCGTGTTTCCGGGGATTCCTCAGGGGCGACGGCCGGGTAGATCGCGCGAGAATCCCATTGAGACAGCCCTCAGACTCCAGGCCTGCCTGGACGCTGAACCGAGTCGAACTCGGGCAGAAGTGGCGGTCATGTTCGGCGTCTCCCGTGCGCGGGTCTCTCAGCACCTCAACCTCCTGAAGCTTCCGTCCGGCATCGTGAGTTACCTCGCAGACTGTACTGACCTTGCCATCCTCGACTACTTCACCGAGAGACGTCTTCGCCCCATGACCCTCGCAACGGACAAGGCGGAGGTCCTCACGTGGTTCTCGACCAAGGTATCCGAGATCAGAGAGAACACCTCAGAACACGTTGACTCTGGCCACAGAAGGAGCGCCTGAGATGAATGAATCCCTCCAGACCTCAGCCAGCCCCGTGATCTTGCTCATCGGGGCTGCGATCTTCGCCATCCTGTTTACCGTCATTCTGACTACCCTCAGACGGGCAGAGGTCTTCCCTGCCAGCGCCAGCGTCACGCCCGCCATCTGTGCCTCACTATTGGCGGTGATGGGCATTATGCGCACGTTCAGGCACGCGGAAGAGGCCACCGGCAGCCCGTGCAGTAGCTGGATGGACGTCATCCTCCTGCCCAACACAGCCATGGGAATCTCCATACCCCTTGTGCTTCTCGTGCCTCTTCTCTGCAAGCTGGTCTCGAAAGGCGACAAGCCCACGAGGACCTTGACTTCGCCTCTGGTGCGGCGTCGCAATCGCGGCGAGACTTCGCGGAAGTGCTCCGGCTCAATGCGAAATCAGGCTTGAATCACAAGCGCTGGTGGTCGGATGAAGTCTTCGGA
>CAZUUK010000444.1:0-1579 GCA_964622675.1 uncultured Planctomycetota bacterium
CGAGCAGGAGTACCAGCTGCGCGCCGAGAGGCGAACCATCAGCCACCGTCTCGACTTCCCGGCCAAGAAGCCCAAGGCTGCGCCCAAGCGCCCGGCTGCCGGCCCCTCCATCACCGACTTCGACCGCGACCAGTTGAAGGAGGCCCTCCTGGCCACCGTGGGCAAGAAGTGGATCGAACGCGACGACGCCATCCGCGCCGCCGCCCGTAGCCTCGGCTTCAAGCGCTGCGGCAAACGCATCCACAAAGCCTTCGCCTCCGCCATCACCGGCCTCCTCCGCCAGAACCGCCTCGAATACGACGGCGGCCGGATTCGGCGAGTGTAGCACAGGACAAGGGGGGAACATGGATACACGGCGCGACTTCAACGGCGACACTTGGGTCGCGTTCGCCGACCTCTGCGGCACCAAGGCCATGTACGCCCGGCCCCCGAAGCCGTGGCGCGCCAAACAAGCTGAAGACACTGGCGCCGGCAGTTTCAGGGAGATTTGCCATGAAGGAACTCGATGATGCTGCAGCGGACGCCAAGTACCAGCTGGCGTGGTGTGTGCCCGTTGTCCTTTACCTCCACAGCGTCAAGGAATCTGCGGACACAACGTCCACACTGATCAAGCACAATCCGGAAGGGTACCGATCTGCATCTTGCCTAGATAAGCCAGGGCCGCCTCCTTGGGCAAAGGAAACGCTGGAGCGCGCCATAGAGATCATTGAGCATGCGGAAGGGGCTTCGCGGTACGAAGCCGAGCACAAGCCGGGCGGCTATCTGAACAAGGCGTCCGTGGTCTACGTAATGAGCCTTGTGGACTGGTTTGTTGATAAGACACATGCCGTCTGCTGCCAAGGGTGCAACGAATGGCGCTTTCGCGAACGTCTGAAGTGCCTCAACAAGAAGTTCGGGGAGCCCTGGTTCTTTGATGCTGAAGAGACGAAAAGAGTCCGGTACTTCGCACTGATTCGCAACATGGTAGTGCACCAACGGGCCAAGACGGACAAGGATTTGGATTCTAAGTCGTTCCAGGAACTGCGTTTGCTGAGCCACGTTTGGCCCGCCATGCCCCTAGAAGAGTTTGATCAAATCTATTCGCAGCCGGAGGCAAAACTGATCTTGGATATTGCCAAGATCATTATGCCAGGGATACGCTATGGTTTCGATTTCTTGGATTACGCGCTGGACAGGGCCAACGACTTCCTGGGGCGCTAGGTTCACGTCGCGGACATCTGGTTTGAGGACACCTACTCGCGTGACATGGGGTAACGCTGAGAAACTCCGCCGGTGTTCTGAGGCCCCGCGGTCCTGGGGTGTGTGACGGAATCGGCAAGGGGGAAGGCCATGATCGAGAACAATCCCACCAACGTTTCGTCGGCGTTCGAGATGCTCCTCGAAGAGGTCGAGGCTGAGATCGACTTCGTCAACAACGTGGGGGCCAAGGCATTCGAGGCACGGGACTACGAGAAGGCCAAGGAAGCGCTCGAGCGAGCCGCGACGTTGACGGCCTTCCGCGATCGGGTGGCGGGGCTTCGGAAAGAGTGGGAAGAACTCGCCGCCGTCGCCGAGAGCCAGGAAGACGAGGAGACGAAGG
>CAZUUK010000445.1:0-1579 GCA_964622675.1 uncultured Planctomycetota bacterium
CCGTAAGCGCCGTCGCCTGCCTGACCAGCCCGATCCGCTCCCGTGTCGCCTCGCCGAGACTGCAATATCATTCCAAGCCTCAGCTAAGCAGTTGCGAAGCAGGAATACATCACTGTCCAGTTTCCCCACAAGGTGAGTAGTCGCCTTTTCTCGAAGTAACATTTGGCATCACCGGCCATTGTCTCAGTAAGGGAGGCGACCTATGTCCGCACGTCAATATCTTCTGGTGCGCTCGCAGCAAAGGGAAAACACCTATGGGCCTTTCACGGCTGAGATACTCAAGGCAGAAGGGCTTATGGGCTTCGAGACGGTTGATCTGGACGCCTCGGCTATGCCGGTGCTGCAGCCCCGCGACCTGGTGGTGCTGACGCGATGCTTTCTGTGGAACTCCGAGATTGACATGCTTTATAGTGCAGTAGAGGCCGGCACGCGGCTGGTCTGCCTGCAGCCGGCGCCACGTCTGGCCGAGCGCTTCGGCTGGGAGAGCCAGAGTCGCGTGCTGCATCCCGGCTGGGTAAGCATAAGAGAAGGCTATCCCGGCTCAGGGGCCCCGATCCAGACACATGTGCCGATAAGCGCGTTCAAACCGGTCGCTTCGGCCGACGAATCCGCATATATCGCCGACGCGATGTGTGCCGACTGGTCGTGTGGCAATATCCCAGCCGCGACGTGCCCGGACGTGGGCAAGCGGAAGGTTGCTCTGTTCTTCTACGATCTGCCAAAGGCGGTTGCCCGCATTCGCTTTGGCAATCCTGACCTTGCATCCCTGGCCGCCGCTGGGCACTGGGAAATGATACACGCATTCAACCTCTTTGTGGGCCACCTGGACTACCGGGTCTCGCATCTGCCACAGGCGGACTTCCATTGCCAACTGCTTGCCAAGGTACTCACTGACATCTGTGCGTATCCATTGCCGCGCTTTTGGTACTACGAGGAAGCACAACACGGAACTGCAGCAGTCTTCCAAAGTGATGACGATGGCTCAACGCCAGAGCAGTTCGAGGAGCTTTCCGAGGCGCTCATGCAACGCGGCGGGACCGCGACTTTCTATCTCATGGAAGATACCAAGCTCTCAGATGAAGAGGTGCAGGATTTGCGGGCAAAGGGCCATACCTTCGGCCCTCACGTCAATGCCCACTCTTCGGGTGAGGACTTTCGTCTCGGTTTTCCCGCACAATTGGTCAAGGAGACGCAGCTTTTCCTCGACCGCTACGGGGAAATGAGCAGCACCATCCAGAGCCACTGCGCCCCGTGGTACGGATACATGGACTGGGTTCCGCTGCACCTCGAAAATGGCTTCCGGCTGCTCTTTGCTTTCATAGGCAATCCGATCAACCTCTTCAACAGATACATGTGCGGCTCCGGCAGACCGATGCGATTCTTCGACGTTGACGGCACGCTGTACGACTGCTGGCAGCAGCCTTTGGTCACAATGGACGACGGCTCTATCAAGGAAAGAATCTCAAACAACTACCCCCAGCTTGTCAAGCAGTTCGCAAGCCTGCTTCGCAACGCGCTTGAGACAAGCCACACGGCAATCTCGGTACTTTCGCACCCGGTGAGTTTTTCGACATACAGC
>CAZUUK010000446.1:0-568 GCA_964622675.1 uncultured Planctomycetota bacterium
AACCCTCTCCCAGAGGGAGAGGGGACCGAGGCAACGGACTTCTCGGATAGCCTCTCAGATCGGTCTGCCGTCCAAGACGGCCCGTCACAAGCCCCGCGCCGCACTTTGTGCAATTCGTTTCCCCAGGAGGCTGCCTTCGGGCGGCCTCCTTCTATTGGTGATCGTCAGCGAGTCGAGATCGTGATAAGCTGGTTCGGCTGGCGGGCGGACTGTCGGCGGCAGCCGAATCCGTCCCCGCCAAAGAAGCCCGCGGGACACGGCCCGCGGGCGTTCCAGCCAAGACCCAAGCCCTCACCACTCACCACTCTCCACTCACCACTACGCATGTTCCTCGGCCGCCGCGTCGGCGGTGTCTCGCTGGTCGGCGAAGAGCTGCTTTTCGTTCCGCTGCGCGAGTACGCCAGCCGCTACGCCTTCCCTCCCCTTCGGGGCACCTTCGAGATCGTCCCGGCCAAGTTGGGGGAGGAGGTCGTCGTGCACGGGGCGTTGGCCTTGGCCGGAGGGGAGCGGCCGTAACTCGGCGGACTTCCGCCGGTTCTCGGCGGAATGCCGGAAGTGGGTGCCTGCC
>CAZUUK010000446.1:592-1572 GCA_964622675.1 uncultured Planctomycetota bacterium
GCATTCGCGCTCCTATGTTGAAATAGCCCCATCCCCGTTTTCAACGGGCCGCCGGAATGGGCTTGCAGCCGCCCTGAATTGGTGGTAAGCAGACGATCGGCTCGGGCCCGGCTGGGCGGGTGGGCAGGTTTGGATTGGTCTTTCAGCCGGATATGACAAAGGAAGGAGCAAACCGTGAGAGAAATCAAGATCCTCCCGGCAGAATCCTTGGGCCATCGGTTCATTCCCGAGGAGTACTTGCCCGAAGGTAAGGACGAGAACTACCTGCGGAACGAGCAGTCACCCAAGCCTGAAGGCTATTGGCGTCACCTTCGATCCGACGAGATCGAGGCCCTGGTCAAGAATGGCGATAGCTGCGACGACTGGGACAGGATCTTCGTCGCCGACCAATTCGATCCGCACCTGATCAAGAACTGCGAGTTCTCGGGATTGGTTCGCATCGGCCGGCTGGACAACGTCGTCCTCCAACACCACGAGCTCCAGGTCCTCGTCGGCATCACGAATAGCCGGATCATCGCGTGCGATATCGGCGACAACGCGGCGATCCATAACGTCCGGCACCTGGCCCACTACATTATCGGCGACCATGTCGCCCTGCTGAACCTCGATGAAATGCACACGACGAGCCACGCGAAGTTCGGCAATGGAGTTCTGAAGGACGGCGAAGACGAGGACGTGCGGGTATGGCTCGACCTGGTTAACGAGACCGGAGGGCGGGCCGTCTTGCCTTTCGACGGCATGATCCCCGCGGATGCCTACATCTGGGCCCGATATCGCGAGGATACGGAGCTGATGGGGAAACTCGCCGAGATCACGCAGAACCAGTTCGATTCACGGCGCGGCTTCTACGGCACCATCGGCGACAACTGCGTCATCAAGAACTGCCGCATCATCAAGGACGTCAAGATAGGACCTTGCTGCTACATCAAGGGCGCCAATAAGCTCAAGAACCTCACCATCAACTCCAGCGAGGATGAACC
>CAZUUK010000447.1:0-1572 GCA_964622675.1 uncultured Planctomycetota bacterium
GCGATATCAGCAGGCGAATGGCGTCGATCGAGGACGGAACCTACTACGACGAAGACTATTATGAGGAGCATTACAGGGAGCACGGCCGCCGGGGCTACGGTTACGCTTTCCATGATGAGCCTCCCGACACCCTCTCCCAAGAACAGACAGAGGATCTCGAAGCGCTGTTCGGAGAGGCGGACCGGCTTTTTCTTTCCGGCGGCTGGAAGCGGCGCGGAAGGTGTACTCTTCGTTGTTCGTGTTGTTGGAGCACCCTTATGGGGAAGGCGAGGAGGACGAAGAGGAGTCGTACAACATTTCAGATTACTCGCTTCGGGTGGAGATGAGGGAAGCGAGGGCCCGGTACTGTCGCTGCGTCTATGAAACCACCCCGCTGTCCGGACGCGTCCCTGCCATGGTCGCCGCCATGAAGGTCCATGCCCGGCTGAGTGACGTCAGATTCGACGTGTTCGAGAACAACCATCCCATGATTCGCGACGTGATCGAGAGCAAGCCGGGGGAGCTTGCCGAAGAGGATGAGTTTTTCCCCTTTCTCTCCGAGTGGAAAGCGGCCCTCGCCGCCCAAAGCTCCGAGCGGGCCCGGATGCTGCTGCTCGAGGCTGTCAATCTGCTGGAAGGGCTCGAGGCAGTCCAGTCCCTCGTCCGTGAATGGGGCGGCCGTCAGCCCCGGGCCTGGCTGTTCTTGATTCGGCTTCAGGCTGTTGATGCCGACTGGCCGGCTGTGGCTGGGACCGCGATGGAGGCACTGCCCTTGGTCACTCCCGGCGAGTTTCGGGCGTTGATCGCCCGGCGGCTCGCGGAGTCGGGGCGCAGGACGAGCCGAAGCGATTGGGTGTTGACGGGAACGAGGGAGGTGTTCTACTCACTTCCCTGCGACTCGCATCTTCTTCAGCTGATCTGGGAGGCCGAGAGGCGGAACCTCCGGGACGCGGAGTTGAACCGGACGCTCGAGCGTTTCATCTCGATGGAAAAGTGCGGGAAGGCGTTCCTGGTCAAACTGCTTCTCATGACCGGCAGACTGGAAACGGCCTTTGAAATGGCGGGTACAATCCGCCCCCTGGGCTGGTCTTCGGGATGGCCCCCGAGGGAACACGCCGGAGCCGTGCTGTTCGGTGCCGTCCTGTCTTTCCTCTGCCTGGAAAGGATCGAGGAGGCGGTCACTGTTGAACGCGTGCTGCAGCGTTACGCGGATTCCGATTATGGAGAGTCCGTGTCCATCTTCGACGACGATATGGAGGAAGAGGCGGAAGAAGGTACAGAAGACGAAGCGCAAGGCCATGCGGAAGGTAGGTCCGATGCGGAATTCCGCATCTCTGCGGAGATTCTAAGAGGATTGAGAAACGTACCGATGCCGGCTTCCCCGGAACAGAGACAATCGTATTTGAGCTGGGCGGTCAGAATCGGAAGGAGACGGGTCGATCAGATCGTCTCCAACAAGCATCGAAAAGCCTATACGCGGGCGGCGGAGGTTTTAGGCGCCCTGGCCGAGTGCTACCTGCTGAACGGCCAGAGACAAAAAAGCCGGGATATCATCGATGAGTTCAGGAACCGCAAGTATAACCGTCACTCCGC
>CAZUUK010000448.1:0-1571 GCA_964622675.1 uncultured Planctomycetota bacterium
GCCGCGCCCGGATCGAGACCGCCAAGCCCGTGCCCAGCCAGAACGACGGGGACGCGGTCGAAGTTGTTGAGTCGAGACTCAACGAGTGGGAAAGCCGAAGGCCGGGGAAGGTTGCCATGAACGAGACGGTACAGCTGAGCAATGCCGTGGCCAAGGTGGTCTTCGCGGGGGCGGGGGTCACCAAGCTGCGCTGGACGGCGCTGGGGAGCGAAAGCTGTCCCTTCTGCCAGGAGCTCGACGGGAAGGTGGTGGGGATAGACGAGCCATTCGTGGCCAAGGACGACGTGCTGGAGGCGGAGGGGAAGAGCGACATGAAGATATACCGTCCGACGATGCACGCGCCGGTGCACGAGGGGTGTGTGTGCCAGGTGACGCCGGGGTAAATTACATCACATTACATCAAAGTGGTGCAGAATGATGCATCACGAGCCGCTGTTTACAGCGGCTTTTTTATTACCCATAGAAAAATCGGGGAGGCGACAGAATGTTCAGCAATCAGAATCTCAAACAGGCGCGGATTCTCATCAAAGCACTGGAGGGTATCGGGGTGCCGAAATCCGTTCTCCAGCCAGTAACCGACTGGGCGGAAGGCAAAACGGCGCCGGTCAAACCCAAACCCGTGAAGCGAAGCCATAAGACCGGCAAGAAATAGCAGAATCCCGCTTCCGCGGGAATGACACGAACGGGGAGTTTAAGAGGGGCTGCGCCCCTCTTACTATATCCTCCCCCTCTCCTGCCAGGAAGAGGGGGACTAAGGGGGTGAGGTCACCATGCCATACCCGAACGAGCACAGCTGCCGGCTGGAGGACCCGGACAAATACGAGAAGTTCAACCGTAAGAACTGCGAGGAGAAGCACGAGGGCAAGTGCATCGACGTGATTTACGGAATCAAGGAGGGGAAGTCGGAGATACAGGCGCTCCGGTATAAGACGGATACCTGGGAGGAGGACGATGCCCGTGAGCACTGCAAGAGCCGGGAGGGGAAATTCGAGGCGGCCAGCGAAGAGGAGGAAAAGTCCATGAGTAGAAAACGCGAAGTCAGGACATTCGAACTCGACGATATCGAGGTAAGGGCGGAAGGCGACGAGGCGCCGAAGATAAGGGGACATGCGGCGGTATTCAACAAGCTCTCCGAAGACCTCGGTGGGTTCAGGGAAGAAATAATGCCCGGGGCGTTCGCCGAGGCCATCAAGAAGGACGACGTACGGTCGCTGTTCAACCACGACCCGAACTATATCCTGGGTCGGACGAAGGCGGGGACGCTGAAGCTGGAGGAGGACGAGAAGGGGCTATATATCGAAAACGAACCGCCGGACACGAACTATGCGCGCGACCTGGTGGTATCCATCGGGCGGGGCGACATCACGCAGATGTCATTCGCTTTTAACCTTCGTGATAAGAAAAGCGAGACATGGGAGGTCGATGGGGAAGAAGCGAGCGTGGATGAAGCATTCATGGCGATGTGGGACGAGAAAAAGCATGACATCGTGAGGCACGTATTAAAGGTGCGTTTGTACGACGTATCGCCGGTGACGTACCCGGCCTATCCCCAGACCGACGTGAAGGTGAGG
>CAZUUK010000449.1:0-1568 GCA_964622675.1 uncultured Planctomycetota bacterium
AAGAGGCTCTTTTCAGGTGTCAGCTCGATGTACCGGCGCATGATCGCCTTCGGAAAGAGCGGGGTTGGTGATTTGGGACGTGAAGTCAAATGATGTACAGATAGAAAGCGGCTGTCAAGGGGCAACGGGAGTATTGTAAGGGAGGATAAGCGGGGGAGATGAAGGGGATTGCCTGGTCAGGTCATAGTTGAGGGCGCGCGGAGCGGCGTTATTGGAGGGTAAGCTGGCCGAAGGTCGCGGGCGATTGCATATCTATTGGCTGTCCGGACCAGGTGTGGGAGGAGGTTTTGAGGTAGCCGGGCTCTCCGTCGTCGTCCTTGACGAGCACGTCAAAGAGGAAGGAGCGCTCTGCGGTGAGGCGGAGGAGCGGGACGGTCACTTCCTGGGGGATGCGTATTTCGACGGCGTAGCCGGATGAGGTTGTGACGGGGGCGATTTCGATTTTCTCCATGAGCTGGCTGAGGGGGCCTTTGTAGCTGATGTCGGCTTTGCGGCCGCCGACGGGGGGACGGATGTAAACGCGGTTGGGGTCTTTGTCTTCGGCGGGGGGATCGGCGCTGAAGTAGAAGGCGATGGCGTCGCCGGTGCGGATGTCTTCGGGGTTACCTGCGACTAGCTGGTCGTCATCTACTCTGGCGGTGATGTAGATGTCGGCGCGGGCGCGCGAGACGTAAGCGGCGGCGGAGAGGTCGGCGGGGCCGGTCCAGTTTTGGGCGCCTGAGGCGACGTTAGAGCGGGAGTTGATGAGGACTGTGGGCTGGCGGCCGGGCCACTCGGGAAGGCTTCCGTCAATGGCGATCGTGCCGGATGCGACGGGGATCTGCGCGGCGCGAGCGAGAGTTATTTGCCAGTCGACTTCGAGGGGCATGCGGTCTTTTTGGATTTCGACGGAGGCGTGGAATTGGGGCATCTCGGTGAGGGCCCCGGGCTGGGCGGCGATGTCGAATTCCAATTTGCGCTCGGCGCCGGGCGGGATTTCGAACTCGAGCTGCTGGGGGGTGACGGACCAGAGGTCTGAAGGAAGGGTCCAGGAGAGCTTGCCTTTTATGGGGTGAGCGAAGGGGTTGGCGAGGGTGCGGACGAAGTGATCGCGATAGGGCTTTTGAGGGTCGCGGCCTGAGGGCCGAATCGTGTGAGGCCGGGAGAGGGCGGCGGTTAGCTGCTGAACTTCCTGCTTGAAGGCGGTGGTGACGTACTCTTCGTTTTTGACGCTGCCTGGTTTGACTATGGCGAGATTGACGTCGGGTTCGCGGACGGTGACGAAGACGAAGTGGTGGAAGCCGCCGAGGAGTTCGGGGGCGCGCAGGGGCGCGCCGGCGCCGCCGGTGATGATGTATCGGACGCCGTCGGCGGTTTTGCACTTCTGGTACTCGTGGACGTGGCCGGCAAAGACGATGTCAACGCCGTGTTGGACCATGAGGGGGTGAACTTCTCCGTTCCAGTTGCTTTCGGGGGTCTGCCAAAGGGGTTTGTGGAGGAAGACGAAGGTGTGGAGAGCGTGCTCGTTCGCTTCGAGGTCGGCTTTGAGCCAGTCAAGCTGAGCGCCGGAGATGTTGTTTCGGGAGTCG
>CAZUUK010000450.1:0-1567 GCA_964622675.1 uncultured Planctomycetota bacterium
TATACCCTGGAGCTGTATGATTCCTTGGGGAGCTCCCTCGCTGCGGTGACCGAGTCGCTTGCTCCTTTTGCGTCCAAGTGGCACGACTTGACTGAGACGATAGGCGAACTGGTCGAAGGTGTCGATTGGTCCCTTGCGTGGGGCCTGTGCATCGTGCGGCCGCTGATCTATGCCACGGATCTCCTGATCGTCTCAGTGGAGGTGTACGTGGAGAAGAATCTGGTCAGCGTGTACCAGGTTGAGGCGTCCCACTACTGAATGCTTCCTTGAGAGTCCCAGCGTTTTCGTGGCAACAGAAGCAATCTTGTGTTGCAGAGGCTGGCTGAGCCTGGGGCCATTTAGTTCTTGGTCCTTCGGCCTGTCCGCTTCACTCAAGGAGTCGCGTCGAACGGCCGGAGGAATTTGTGAGGCAGCTCCTCTGGCCACAGCTTGAGATCCCACAGGAGGCTGCCGAGTGACGTCTCATCTTCAGGATTGGGCGTATCAACCCCCCGAACTTCCAGGTGTGGCTCAAGGATGGTTTCTCCAGAAGCAGAGAACGCAATCGTAGCAGGTTCTTCAGCCGGTACCAGTCTACCACCCCGGACCCGTGTACCTCTCCCCCGCTCGTCTGTAATCACGACGCGGCTTTTCCTATCCGTGTTTCTATTCGGCGATTCGCTCGATGAGGAACGACACGGGCCGGAACCCGTCACTGCAGCACGTTAGCGCCATTCCCTCCTTGGCCATCCACGGCGGGTTTGCGCCGAACATGATCATTGCGACGTCGCGCTGGATGTCGGCCCACGCCCAGTCGCACGGAAAATCCTTGGGCCTCTCCGGCCAGTCCGCGATGACGAATTCCTGGCCTTCCGTCCACAGAGAACATGCGCCAAAGCCATCGGGATAGCGATCCTTGTTGATGTAGTCGTCAACCAGATCCTGATGCAGCGCTCGCTTGACGACCGTGATCTTCACCTTCGGCATGTCCTTCTCCTTCCTGTATCAGTCTTACACAGCGGCAGAGTCAAAGCATTCTTGAGCACGCAGCATCTTTCGGGTTGCTTTTCCGTTGCAAGAGAGAGATGGTACAAAGCTGTTTAGCTCATGCTGTTGTGAGTCGGGGTCACTCTTCGATTTTCTCCACCGTGATCGTGCACTCGGTCACCAGCGCTGCAATGGCCCCGATGGCGGCGAGGGTGGGCAAGAGCAGGGTACCGACCACGCCAATGGAGAGTGGAATGTCGATAAGTGACGTGCCCTCTTTATTCTTGATAGTAATGCGCCGGATGTTGCCTTGATGTACTAGCTTCTTCACCGTGGCGACGAGCTTCTCTCCGCTGATCGCGAATTCTTCGGTTCGGGTTTTCTCCTCGGACATTCTTGACTCCCTTCCCAGTACATTCAGATAGGTACTGACCAATGAGAAAGCAAGCACAAGGCCGGAGCCTTCTGCTTGCCAACTACGTCGGATACTCTTCCAAAAGCCCTTATTCCTTTGGCTTGTGCTGACGACGTGCCGCCGTGAGCGGCGCGACAGCTATCCACAGGGCGATATTGATCAACATCGCCATGATGTAGTCCAGCG
>CAZUUK010000451.1:0-1566 GCA_964622675.1 uncultured Planctomycetota bacterium
TCGCCATAGACAACGCGCGTTTCGGTACCGATCACCCGCCCCTTTTCTCGCTGCTTGACCACCTGCAGATATTGCCAGTTTGGCTGAGGGCACTTCTTGGTCGGCGGTCGCCCATACCCTTGATAGGGCGGAACCTGACCGTACACCTCCAACAGGGCTTCCCGATGGCCGCCCCAGCCGTCCGAAACCAACCCTGGCGGGAGATCGGATTGGCTGCGTCGCTTGAGCAAGGAAAGGCACTGTACTGATGCCTCGGTCTCTGTCTTGGCCAGCCCCCGCCCAACGCGCAGGCGAGTCTCCATCTCGATCAGCGTGCAGCGCCAGAATTCGCCCCGCTCTTCGCTTTCGGGATAGCCTTTCTTCTACCCTTATGGCCGACATAGGCCCACAAGCCATCGATCTGCGCCCGCTCCACCTGATAGTTATACATCAGGACCGCTTCGACCTGCTCCGCATGGCGCGCCGCCTCCCGCAGCCACCTCAGGATGGTATCCTCCTTGAAGCCTTTGACGCGACTGATGCTGCTGATGCGCATCCCTTCCGCCAACATCGCCAGCACCTCCAGGATCTCTTCGCGCGACGTATGCTTCCCGTGGAAGAGCGTCCCTTCTGTCTCCACAAAGGTCGTCCCGCAGTGCTTGCACTTGTAGCGCTGCGTGCCTTTGGCCATTCTACCATACCGGACGATGCGAGCGCTCTGCAGATCTTGGTAAAACTCACACGTTTCATTCGGACAGAAGAGTCTGTTGCCCAAATCCTCATTGGGGCTGCATGGAAGATGCGGTATGCGTGAATCGAGGGGCTGGCTTTGACTAGGCGCGTCGTTCCACCTCGTCCTCCAGCAGGCAGGCCAGGAACTCGACGTAGGTCCACCACCCGTCAATGGCCTGTTGGTTGCGCCGTCTTGGCGGCTTCTCAGGCCCAGGCTGCCTTCCCGCTTCGCCACAACTTGAGCAGGTTGTGTGTGGTGGCTATCAGACGCCACTCGCTTTGAACAGCGCTGTGCCCGCGCTGCATGAAGCGGTCGCTCGCTCGCACCTGCTTGATCTGACCAAACACGGCCTCTACCATCCAGCCACGTTTGCTGTAGAGCACCGCCCCCCGCTTGGTCCGCAGCTTGCGCTCCATCCGGCCTCGCAAGGATAGGTTCTTGGGAATACGTCCACGCGGCGGCCCCTTCTCTCGCAGCGCCTTTCGCTGCTTCCAGCCCTTCGTCGTAGCGATCAGCAGTTCCGGCCCATGCCGATCCGCCTCTCCAACATTCGCCTGACTCCAATACCCCGCATCTGCAAGCCCAACGCCAATCCGTTCCTCTATCCCGGCCGCCTCCAATTCCTCCTGCGCTTGATCCAGCATCGGATGCAACTGCCTCACGTCGTTCGCTTCCTGCGTCACGTCCGCGGCTATAATCAGTTGGTCTTCGGTTACCATTGCCTGGGCATTGTACCCCTGCACGTAGCCTGCACGTGTCTTCATGATCCGGCTCTCCGGATCGGTCACGTTGGCCTTCGCCTTCGCTCCCGGCGTCTCGTCCGGCTTCTTCGGCTTTCGCCCACGCATCTTCCT
>CAZUUK010000452.1:0-1562 GCA_964622675.1 uncultured Planctomycetota bacterium
CTGTTGCGGCACGAAGACCTCGTTCCGCTGGGGCCCAGGATCCGCACACGACTCTGCACCGAGCTCGCCTCGCGCGAGGAACTCTCCGAGCTGCTCGGCCACGCGCTCTCGAAGGCGGGCAACGCGTCTCTGATGACGTCCGAACTGATCGACACGCTCGTCGACCACTCTGCTGGCAACTACCGTCTGCTCATGACCATGGGCGCCGAGCTGCTCGCCCATGGCATGGCGCACGAGGTCGAACAACTCGACGAGAAGCTTTACCTCGAGGTTTTTCAGCCGAAACGACCACGCGCGGCTTCGAAGAAGAAAGCGAAGGTTTGAAAATGCCCGTTGAATGTGACCAGCCGCTTCCCGTCGTCCGCGTGGGAGAGATCCCAAGCGAGGATAATACCCAGCGCTGGCTTGTCGAACAACTCTGGGGGACGTCGTCGGTCGGTGTGATCGGTGGCGCCCCCAAGTGCTCGAAGACCTGGCTGGGCCTGGATCTGGCGCTGAGCGTGGCAACCGGTACAGCGTGTCTTGGCAAGTACGCCGTCCCACAATCGGGGCCGGTCCTGGTCTATCTGGCCGAGGACGCGCTGCCGGTTGTGCGCGAACGCGTCGAGGGAATGGCCCGGCATCGCGGACTCGATCTCAATGGGGTGGAGATCCACGTGATCACCGCCCCGACTCTGCGGCTCGATCGCGATCGGCACCGCGCGCGGCTCTTGGCGACGGCCAAGCGACTGCGGCCTCGGCTTCTGCTTCTGGATCCCTTGGTGCGACTTCACGGAATCGACGAGAATAGCGCCACCGATGTGGCTGGGCTGCTGGCCTACTTCCGCTCGCTTCAGCGGCGGCTCGACCTGTCGGTCATGCTGGTGCATCACACGCGGAAAAACGCTGCGGGGGGAATCGCCGCCGGTCAGGGACTTCGTGGCTCCAGTGACTTGCATGCCTTTGGCGACTCGAACCTCTACCTCAGGCGAAGTAGGGAACGCTTAGTGCTGTCGAGCGAGCATCGCGCCGCGCCGGCTTCGCCGCCCGTGTATCTGGAGCTTGTCGCGACCCATGCCGAGACGATCCATCTGGAGGTCATCGCGGAACTTCAGGCCGAGAACGGACGCAGTCTCCAGGATCAGGTGCTAGCTCGTCTTGCCAAGGGCGCCGTCCTCACGCGTGAAAAGCTCCGCAACGCGCTTTCGGTCAAGAATGAGCGGCTGGGTGTGGCACTGGAGTCTCTGGAGGGGGCCGGCCGGATCAGTCGCACGCCCGCTGGTTGGCAACGCGCCGACTGACTGCGAAAAGGACCGTTCCCCGTTCCCCATATAGGAAGAGGGAACGGAACGGTCCTTCCTTTACCAATACGAAACAAGCCACAGAAACGAACAAGCTGTGCCCGGTGTCGACTTCAACAGGCTTCGCGCTGAGATTACGATGGAGCAAGTACTCAAGTTGATCCGGTTCGAGCCCACGAGTCGAAGGGGTGATCAATGGTACGGACGTTGCCCATTGCATGGCTCTACGTCAGGGCGTAAACGCCCCTTCTCTGTGAACGTAACGACCGGCCGCTACTCTTG
>CAZUUK010000453.1:0-1560 GCA_964622675.1 uncultured Planctomycetota bacterium
CTACATGCGATGTTGACGTACGGAAAGCAGAAGCGTTTGCCGCCAAGTTCGGCGCTGAGTCGGCGTATTCAAACCACCACCAGATGCTAATCAATGAGCATCTCGATGCTGTGTTCATCTGCACCGGGTACGACGACAGAGGACGACCGCTGTACCCCGGTCTCTCCATGGACTGCCTTCAGGCGGGCTGCCATGTCTGGATCGAGAAGCCGCCAGCCGCCAACTGCGACGACGTGATCCGAATGCAGGATGCGGCAAGAGCAGCCGGAAAGAACGTTGTTGTGGGAATGAAGAAGATGTTCTTCCCCGCCAATGAAAAGGCGAAGGAGTTGATGTCTTCTGAGGATTTCGGCAGCCCCCAGCTTGTGACGCTACGGTACCCCCAGTATGTGCCTTCGTTTGGGGAGTTTGACGAGTACTTCCAACACGGCAAGCGGAACGCCGTCGTCGGGTTTCTTGATCACTTGTGTCACCCCGCATCTCTCTTGATATATCTGCTCGGCATGCCGGAGTCGCTGCACTACGAGCGGAGCAACAACGGTGCAGGTCTTGCGACTTTTCGCTATACTTCGGGCGCCATAGCCTCGATCGTTTTGACCCATGGTTCATCGCGCAATGGTGGCATGGAACGCACGGCAATCGTATCAGACAAGGGGCAGCACATCACGGTCGAGAACAATGCGCGCGTCACCCTTCATCGGACACCTCCCGCCAGCTATGGCGCTACGCCAAGCTTCTATACCGGAACGCTTGATCAGGCCTCCGTCGTATGGGAGCCGGAGTTCTCGCTCGGACAGCTCTACAACAAGGGACTGTTTCTCCTTGGATACTACAACGAGATCAACGAATTTGCCCGGTCCATACTGAAGGACCGTTCTCCATCGAAAGGAACGCTCGAACAGGCATGGCAGGTAACGCGGATATTTGAGGCCTTTGCCGAAGGGCCGGGCAGACAGATATTGCTTTAGCGACGGAACCCAGACAAGGAGTCGTGGATATGAGATGCCAATTACGGACGAAGAACGAATCAGACAGGAAGGCGATTGTGGAAGACTGGGGAAGCCTGACGTGGTTGGCGAGCGCCGAGCTTACGGGCAGCGATGTCACGGTCGGGCGGGTGGTCATCAAACCAGGCAGATCGAACCCAAGGCATTGTCATGACAATTGCGAGGAAATCCTCTATCTCCTTCAGGGGCAATTGAAACACTCCCTCGCGAACCAGTTGATTGAGATGGCGGCTGGTGACATGGTGGTAGTTCCACCGGGCATCATGCACAATGCCGTAAACACAGGCGATGCGGACGCCGATATGATCGTCGCCTATTCGGAAGGAAACAGAGGCTTCCGGAAAGAGACATAACAAAGCGTTGCTCAGCGACGCGCCAAACGCGCGCGCGAGAACGCTGCCGTTAGGCGCACTGAAGAGCCAGAACGCATGAGCAATGACCCGTCAAAGAAAAGGCCGATTCTGAAGTCTTTTCTCATTGGATGTGGAACGATTGCGATCCTGGCAGCGGCTATTATTGTTTGGATTGCCGTATCGTTGTTTTCGGGACCAGA
>CAZUUK010000454.1:0-1553 GCA_964622675.1 uncultured Planctomycetota bacterium
GTCCATGAGCAGCGCGGTGGCCGTTTCCTGGTCCTCTTGTTCCCAGATTTCGTTGAGTTCCTCCTTCAGGAGGTAGGCGGTGGCTAGTGGTTCGTTTAACCTCAGCGCCTCCTGCAGACGCTCTGGCTCCTTGTGCGAAGGGTCCAGGTTCTCGGGACGTTTCAACAGCAGCCATCGAACCCCCTTCAGAGCCTTCTTCTGCATAGTGTCTTTCAGTTGGTGGTACAAGGCCCTTCGCAACTTGGAAAGCTTGTCGTTGTAGAGCTTGATCACATGAAAGCGATCGAACACCAACGTGGCGTCCGGCAAATGGGTGGTTACGGCATCGATGTAGGCGGGCGACATGTCGGTCGCAAC
The DNA here is from genome assembly GCA_964622675.1 of uncultured Planctomycetota bacterium. Lineage (GTDB taxonomy): Bacteria > Planctomycetota > DG-23 > CAZBND01 > CAZBND01 > CAZUUK01. The sequence continues at coordinate 358 of CAZUUK010000454.1, forward strand.
CGCCTCGATCTTCGCGTGGCTGGCGCGGAGCCGTTTCCAGAAGGGTTCCAGGGCGTCGGCCCCTTTTCCTCGGCCCACGTGAACCACTGCGCCCGTTTGCAGATCCAACACGATCGTGATATAGCGATGTCCCTTGCCTGTGGAAATCTCGTCGATGGCGATCTGCCGCAGGTGCTTGAGCTTCGGCTTGCTGTAATGCTTTTGGAGATGTCGCTTCTGAATGTCCTTCACCACGTCCCAACTGACGCCCAGATGCGCCGCCACATCCTTGATGGTCATGTGCCGGGACAGTTCCAACACATATCGCTCAAAGGACTTGGAGTATGTGCGCCGCGGTCCGGCGAAGCCGATCGGCACCTGACGGGTCTTACCGCAGTCGTCGCACACAACCCGGGGAATCCTGGCCAACAGCGTCACCGCCTTGCCTCCGATGGGCAGGGTGCGAATGGGCCGCTGGACCGTCCCCTGCGGCCGTACGTTCCGCGAACCGCACGCCGCACAACAGCAGGCCTTCGCTTTGTGATGAATGACCAAGATCACACCGCCCGGAACATACTCGGTTCTCGCGTACCGGTAGTCACGAACCCCAAAAACACGGTACAACATACTGGTGGACATGCTGGGTTCTCCTGTCTGAAGTCCTTGTGTAATGGCTCACCGTGAACTGGAATCTTGCTGGTTTGGACTTAGCGACGTTGGGGTAGTGGTTGTGTGGTTATGGGCCGGGGGACCCTGTCGACATTGTCGCGTGTAGCGACGTTGATGGCAACCGGACGGTCGGACTGGGGTAAGGGGACTACGGGCTGCCTCTCCTCTGGGTTCCGGACGTCGAGATGGAACGTCTCGACCAGCTGCAAGGCCGCCTCGCGCAAGGGCAACTTATGGACGGCCGCCCAAAGGTCCAGGACGTTGCCCCCGGCACCGCAACTGGGCGAAAAGCAGCCAAACACGTTGTTCTCGATGTTCGCCGAAAACGAACGATTGTGACCATCATCGCAGCCATGAACCGGGCACGGTCCTCGATGCTCCGAGCCGATCACCTGGAGGCGATCGAGATGGCCCAACCGGTGCAGCACTTGGCGGATGGTTACCTGGGAGCGAATGGCGGCGAAGATTTCCTGCTCGCGCCCGGCCAGCTTGTCCGCTGGGGCAAGATAACCAATCGCACTCTGAAGGCGTAGCTGATTGTAATACTC
>CAZUUK010000455.1:0-1550 GCA_964622675.1 uncultured Planctomycetota bacterium
CCCTCGGGCCGCGCGTAAGCCTTGGAAACAAGGTCTTCCAGCGCGTCCCGATACGTCGCGGCAATCGCCGGATCACTCTCGTCGATGTAGTCCTTCCCTCCTGCTCTGACCCAAGCCCCAGTTTGATCGGTGGTCAGGAGATGGATCTCGCCCCGTGACTCACTGGCCGACTGGAGAAGGTTCTGCGCCGCGGGACTGAGGGCGACCTCACGCTCGGATTCGGGCATCGTACGCACTGCTCGGCTCCACAGCTCCCGCCGTTCGACTATCGCATGGGTCTCTTCCGGTGTCGCGATATCATTTCGGGAGCCGTGGCGTACGTACACGTTGCCTGCCCGCAATGTGTCTCCGACGCTTCTTGATGCCACATAGGGCAGGTGAATGCCCCCCGTGACCTCCAAGACCCCGATGCTGGCTCCCGCATACTCGAACCTTGAGTAGCTGAAAGCCGGAGGATCTCTTGTCCAATCCCTCATGAGATTCTGCAGGTTAGCGTCGTCGGGGTGCTGCGGAATGCGCGGGAAGCTATGGCTCTGCCTGCCTGTAGGGTCTCGCTTGACTCCCACGAACACATGCCGGTAATCGCCGGGACGTTCGACCGAGTTACAGAAGGCAAGCACGTCCTTCACGAACTTCGCTTTCTGCTCCTCACTGCCGAGGCTGTAGCCCTTCTCCTTGAAATCCGCCCGCTCTGACTCACCCTCAGCCAGGGCGCTTTCCAGGGCCTTCTTCAGCCGTTCAGTCTTCGGCGGTGCCACCGCACGCCTCCGCTTGCATCGTGTCCGACAGTGCTGTCCGACGACGGCATCAATACACTTCGGCCCCCACCCCCGCCACCTCCCTCAACCCCAACACCTCCACCACCTTCTCCGTCGTCGCCTGCACCACCGCCGGCTCCTCGGCCGAGGCGATTGCGCGGTCGGGGTCCTTCAGGCCGTGGCCGGTGAGGATGCAGACGACGGAGGGGTCATCGGGGATTCCCTCTTCGGCCTCCCGGACGAAGTAGCCCTCTCGCACGAGCTTCGCAATCCCCGCCACTGAGGCGGCCGACGCTGGCTCGACGAAGAGGCCCTCGATGCTCGCCAGCATCTTGTAGGCCTCGAGGATCTCCTCGTCCGTGACCGTCCCGATGAGGCCGCCGGATTCATCGCGCGCGGCCACCGCCGTCTTCCAGCTCGCCGGATTCCCGATCTTGATGGCGGTGGCGATGGTCTGCGGGTCCAGCACCAGCTCCCCGCGGACAATCGGGGCCGCCCCCTCCGCTTGAAAGCCCAGCATTTTCGGCAGGCGGCGGCTGTGTCCAGCTCCGTTATACTCCTTGTAGCCCTTCCAGTAGGCCGTGATATTGCCCGCGTTGCCGACGGGAATGGCGTGATAGGTTGGGGCATCGCCGAGGGAGTCGCAGATTTCGAAGGCGCCGCTTTTCTGGCCCTCAATGCGATAGGGGTTGATGGAGTTGACGAGCTGCACCCGATAGTTGCTGGTGATCTCGACCACGATGCGGAAGGCGTCGTCGAACACGCCCTCGATGGCCACCACCTTCGCCCCGT
>CAZUUK010000456.1:0-1550 GCA_964622675.1 uncultured Planctomycetota bacterium
GCGGAGGAAACGCGCCGGCTCAAGCAGAAGGCGGAGAGACAGGCCTGGAACGCGATGAGCGTGGAGCAGAAAGTGCTTAAGACCATCGCCGACCATCCGCAAGGGATGTCTGCCGCGGAGATCGGCAAAAAAATCGGCACTTCTCCGACGGGTGCCGGCAGAATCGGCACGCGGCTTTCGCGAAAAAGGAAAGCGGCGATACGCAAGGACAAGCACACGGGGGCGTACTATCCGAAAACATAGCAAGGCGCATGCAGGGAAGGAGTCTGGATACCGTGAACAACGGCGAAGAACTGCCGGAGGCGCTCTCTCTCCAGGCGAAGTCGGACTTCGTGGAGACCCCCTACGTTCGGAATATCACGGAGCGAGCTCTTTCCTACCTGAAAGCAGGCTACCCGGTCCATTTCAGCGGGCCCGCCGGGACGGGAAAGACCACCTTGGCCATGCACGTGGCCGCACAACTCGGGCGTGAGGTCGTCTTGATACATGGGGACGATGAGTTTGGAAGCTCTGATCTCATCGGCGGCCAACTGGGGTACCGCAGCACGAAGATCATAGACAATTACATTCATTCAGTGCTGAAAAAAGAAGAGAGCATGAGTTCGCAATGGGTCGATAACCGCCTGACCACGGCGTGCAAGTACGGCTTCACCCTCATCTACGACGAGTTCACGCGCTCGCGACCCGAGGCGAACAACGTGCTGCTCGCCATCCTCGAGGAGCGGCTGCTCGAACTGCCGGCTAATCGCTTCAGCGAGGGGTACATGCAGGTGCACCCCGAGTTCCACGCGGTATTCAGCAGCAACCCGGACGAGTACGCGGGCGTGCACAAGACCCAGGACGCCTTGATGGACCGCATGGTCACGATCAGGCTCTCGCACTACGATCGCGACACGGAGACGGCTATCACGGCGGCCAAATCCGGCTTGCCACGCCACGTCGCCGGCACGATAGTGAACATCGTGCGTGAGTTTCGAGCAATCGGCGTCAACAACCATCACCCGACCATCCGTGCCTGCATCATGCTCGCCAAGATCACGGCACTGCGTCGGGCAAGCGTCGCCCGCAATGATCCGGCGTTTCGCGAGGTCTGCCGCGACGTCCTCAGCATGGAAGCCACCAAGGTCACACGCGACGAAAAGCCCGTGGGTCTGGACATGGTGGATGAGATCATTGAGCGGACGGCGCCGCCCGGGAGCGGCCCAGCCCGTCTGAATGAACCGAAAGGGACGAGGCGTGACAAACGAACGACGGGGCGTCCAAAGCATTAAGACCATGGGGGGCCTGGTGGACGGGCGGCGGACGCGGACCACCGCGGGCGCGCTCCTCGAGATGTCGGCCCTCGCTAACCAGAAGCACAGGCTCCAGCAGGAGCGCGAGCGATGGGTGCGCCGCCAGGCCGAGATCAAAGCGCGTCTGGCTGCGATCAAAGAGAAGGAAAGGCGACTCTCAAAGTTCGTCAAGAACCCCCGCGCTGCGCCGCCATTGAAGTCCATACCTGTCTGTGAGATGCCCAAGCGCGTGAGATTGAGGGGGCTTCGGTACTGAAA
>CAZUUK010000457.1:0-1549 GCA_964622675.1 uncultured Planctomycetota bacterium
CGTCACTGACAGCCTCTTCAGCGTCGGGATCTCGAAGACCGGGATGGAAGAGGGCAGGATCGCCGAACTTGCACACGGGTATCTTGCCGATATGGGTCAGGCGTTCTTCGCACGTGTTGACCTCGACGACTGGTTCCACGACCCGCCGGCACGCGCAATCGAGGAATGCCGGTTCACAGGCAACCGCTATCAACTGCCCTTGTGGTATGTGCGCGAGTCAGACGACTTCAAGAACACCGATGCCCTCTGGAGCTCGGATGACGAGGAGGCCCATGAGGAAGCCGCGCGGGGTATAGGGCTGGGCGAGAAAGACTACGAGGAAATTCAGCGGCAACTGACGCTCTATGACGCTTGGCTCCCGTTCGAGGGCGAGACGGGTATAGTGGCAACGCTTCCATCGGAAGGGCACGGCGACCTCCCGATCCGCGTCGTCGAGTGGGAGGGGCCGGAACGGGGACCGTATGAGATGCTGGGCTACCACTACCTGCCGGACCACGTACTGCCGGTTGCGCCGGTGAACATCTGGCGGGACCTGCACACGCTCATCAACACCATGACGCGGAAGCTCAGGCGGCAGGCGGACAGAGAAAAGGTGGTCCTGGCTTACGAGGCCCGCGCGGCCGAGGATGCGGAGCGGATTGTCGAGGCGGCCGATGGCGAGTCAGTGAAGGTCCAGGATGTGAATCGCATGAGAGAAATCAAATTCGGCGGGCCCCAGGATGACGCCTACCGTTTCACGCAATGGCTCCTCAGTGAGTTCAGCCGAGTCTCCGGGAGTACGAATCTACAGGGTGGCACGAAGGCGGAGTCCCCGACACTCGGTCAAGACCTTCTCCTTCAGGCGAATGCGAGTACTATCCAGAACGATCTCCGGAGCCAAGTCTACGAGTTCGGGAGGCGGAACATCGAGAAGTTGGCTTGGTATCTTGTGAGCGATCCACTGATTCAGATTCCGCTTATCAAGCGGGTGACGGGCGGGACGACGGAAATACCCGTTACGTTCACGCCGGCCGCGATGGAGGGCGATTTCCTCGACTACAACTTTGAGATTCAGCCGTACAGCATGGGCGAGGAGAACCCAGCGCTCCACTTCCAGAAGCTTATGATTCTGCTTGAGCGTGTCATCCTGCCGACGGCACAGCTTGCGGCCGCTCAGGGGTCAATACCGAACGTGGATGCGCTAGTCGAGCTTGTCGCAAAGGAGTTGAACATCCCGGAGATTGACGAACTGTATTTGCGCGGCCAGATGATGCCGACCAGTGAGCCGTTTGGAAGCGTCGCGCCGGTGACGCCGCCGATGGGCCAGCGGATGGGCGCGGGCTACCGTGTGGACGTAGGCTACGGGGGAAAAGGTAATGCCATGCCTGGGGCAAGAAGTCCTGAACAACCCGGGCGTCTGGGACAGGGAGGAAATCAAACCGCTTCTCCGGCGCCAGCTTCGGGCATGGCGCAACTTGCCGGAGTAGCGCAGTAAGAGGTGGAGGAAGAGGAAGGAAGGGCCTGAGAGATGCCAGCGGGATTCGAGAGATGCGTAGCGCAGGGGGGAAGG
>CAZUUK010000458.1:0-1544 GCA_964622675.1 uncultured Planctomycetota bacterium
AGAAGGACCATGCGGTATTGACGGCAGAGCTACTTATACGCGCGGCTGTTTGAAGAGAACATGTCTCTCGTCCTCCCTGTCTGTCAGCGAACGACGCGAAAGGCGACAGCAGCCTCCGAGTGGGCAGCACCAGGCAACCAACCGCCCTGTGTGCTGGCCCCCAACATTCTGCGCTAGAACTCCTTCCGCGCAACATGTCCTGGGGCTGGCCCCACCGGCATAATGGCCAGAAATTATACCGCGCATCCCGGTTGTGTCAAGCGAATTCTCTTCGGAACTGAACTGAGGGATTCGTTTCGGTGTGCGTCGTCAGCGACAGTGGCAATCCAGAGGCGCTGCATGAAGTCACGGATTCGGCTGCTGACTGACGGTCCGTGGGCTTGTCCTGTTACCCGTGGAGCGCGTGGAGCGGTCCAAACCCTCTTCCAAGTACAAACAGAGACACGAGTAATGTCTCCGCGGCTCGCCTAGCGGGACGGGGCACGGGGGGGCATCCGTCGCCAGAAGCACCCAGGGGAGGCGGCCGCCGAGGGCTGGGTGACGTTTCGTCGGAAGCTCTCAGCAACGGTATTAGCTCAGGCTACTGTTTTCGAGACAGGCCCATTTCGAAAAGAGCGAGCTCCTTGTTTCCTATGCCGGGGGTCGCCGTGAGGACCCGTCCACGCGGTGGTACCGCTCGCGGCTTTCGGGCTGATCGTACGGGCCGAGGTAGTGCCGCTGGCCTTCGATCTCCACGAAGGCCAGGTCGCGGCCTGTCCTTCGGCGCAGCCGCCGAAATTTCGGCGAAAAAGTCGGACGGTGCTTGCGGCGGGGTGTGCGAGTGCGTTCCATGTTGCGACCTCCCGGATCGGCGAATCGTATACGAGTATACGATTCAGATCTCGGCTTGCGGCCGCTCCGCCTTTCGGCGGGTGAACGCAACTCACGTTCTCGGCTATACTTACCGGACTAGCGGGGGCGCGCTCGCTACCGCTTCACGCGACCAGGGAAGCCTTTTGGGAGAAGTTCCGGCCAGCGGCGTAAGCCACGGCCCAAGCAGAGCTTGCGGCAGCCCCACGAACCCGTGACCTCCGGCGGCGGAACCCGGAGGTCATCGGCCGGGTTCTGTGCTTGTCCGTCAGTCCCTGTCGTTCTCGATGATGTCGCGTACAAGCTGAAGCGCTTTCGGCTCTCGGTGTTCCCGAAGGGCCGGCTGGTCCGGATCGCACGTCCCCAACGGAAGGCGGGCGTATGGGTTCCCTTGGTAACGCATCCAGAACCACGTCCACCAGTAACTCTTGCCGCGACACTTGCGCTCAACAAGCGATCGTACCCGCTTGAACGTGAAGGCGAGACCACGGCTGTCCTGCATCGAAGGGACGTAAAGCAGTGTTGCCAGCATTCGGCCAACATCGTCGCGCACCGGCGTCGGACACGCAATGACGCAGCTTGCGCCCTCGGCGAGGAATGCCGAGGCGAGGTCCTCTCGTTGGCCCCCGAAATCGCGTGATTATAGTGCTCCCGGAAAACTGGGCGCGGGGCTAAGGTGGATTCGTCACTTGGAC
>CAZUUK010000459.1:0-1543 GCA_964622675.1 uncultured Planctomycetota bacterium
GGCCGTAGGTGCCGGTGGCGTAGAGGGCGGTGCCCATGTCACTAGCGGCCTGGAAGTAGCCGCCGTAGGTGATGCCGGTTGCGGAAGATGCGCGCGCGTACATCCCTCGGCCGGAGGTGCTGCTGCTGGTGAAGTATCCTCCGTAGGTGGTTCCGGTGGAGCTGGTTGCGCGGCCGTAGACGCCGAATCCGGAAGCGCTGGAGCTCTCGAAGTTACCTCCGTAAGTTGTGCCGGTTGATGCGGATGCGTAGCCGTGGACGCCGGTTCCGGAGGTGCTGTTGCTGACGAACTGGCCGCCGTAGTTAATGCCGGTGGCGGCACTTGCGTGGCCGTAGATTGCCTTGCCCGATGTGTAAGTGGTGATGATCTGGAGGCCGGTGGGGTCGGAGCCGGTCCAGGTTTCGCCGAGATGGTCGTGGGAGGCGGGAGCGAAGGACGAGGCGTGCTGGCCATCCAAGAGGTCGGCGTCGAGGCCGCTTGCGGGGCCGTCGTTGTCGGCGGTCCAGGCGCCGCCGGATATCTTGTCGGGGGATATGGCGGCGGCGGGTGAGATGTCGGAATCTAAGACGGTGCCGTCAGTGATCTTCGAGGAGGTGACGGCGCCATCCTGAATCTTCGGCGATGTAACGGCGTTGGCGGCGATCTTGACCGCGGTTATGGCCTGATTGACGATCTTGGATGTGGTGATGCTCAGATCTGTTACGGATTCCGCCTCGTATGCGTGCGCGGCGCGGAAGGTGTAGGGGACGGGCTTGAATGGAAATCGGGGTGTCATGGCCGGGTCGTCAGCGACCTTGACCTGGAGCCAATAGGCCTGGTCGAAGGGGAGAGTGAAGGGGTTTTTCCGGCCGAGGTAGGCCGTGTAGTAGCCGTCGGCGCCGATATAGACGCTCTGGTTTTCTGACCAGAGGGCGGTGCCTCCCGTCTCGGCGTCGAAGATCTGGAAGTAAATCTGCTTATTGCCTTCAGGTATGGGGATACCGGAGTCATCGAGAAGCCTTCCCTGGAAGGCGATCTCGTCGGGGACGGCGTCGGCGACTGCGTTCTGCGAAAAGACAGCGAAGAGGATAGGACACGCGGCCAGAGCGATCCAGCGCGATAGGCGTCGTTTCATCCTTGCACCTCCTCAGAGTGGGGTCTGGTTCCTTTTGAAACGGGTTTGAGTTCCGGGACTTGGGGCGCGTACCGCGGGCGAAGGACATCTGTCGCGACTGACGATGGAAAGCCCCTCGACATGCGACGGTCCCCCTTTCAGATGTCGCGAAGTAGATATAAATGGCCGGGGAGGGCGCCGTCAAGGAAAATGTTGGCGGAGGGCTATCTGAACCGCTGGCAACGTACTTCGCAATCATTGAAGAGATCTTGCTTGGCCTGACGGAGGAAGGCGGAAGGAGATGATGAAGCAGGAGCCGGGGGCCCGGAGCGGACCCCCGGCTCCACCTGGTCCATAGCCTCTATTCTGCTCTACGGAGAGGTCACGTTCGTCACGGTGACGTCGTCAACGTACCAGCCGCGGTAATCGTTGTACTCCCCATCGACGCTG
>CAZUUK010000460.1:0-1534 GCA_964622675.1 uncultured Planctomycetota bacterium
GTCTCAGAGCTTGGATACCCAGCTTCTATTCTCCGCCGGCTCCCTCAAGCTTTTTTGTGTGCGAACGCCTGAATGGGCGTCTTTCCTTCTATTCCAGGTGCGCGCCAAGGCGTCTCCCCACTGCATCAAGATACTCGAATCAATGGAGAAAGCATTCGGTGTACCCATAGAGAGCTGCCATCCGGACGACATGGAAGCTTTTGTTCTAGAGAAATCTGAAGGTAGGGGAGAGACAGCGCCCGGGGAGCCTGGTGGTATTCAGAGCCTTGATAAGGCCGCCTCTCCTACCTCCCGCACGCATGTGTGTTTGGTCGTCCCCGCTTTGGCTCTTCGCACACCCTTCCGATTTCGCCGGCTGCGGCGTTTCCTTCGAACTTGGCAAGGGTCTACCCTTGTGCTACCTTAAAAGCTTTTCATCGAATTGCACGGCATCCCGTCAGACAACCCGCATAAAGGGTCTCAACGTCAGCAGCCTCGGCACATCGGAATGCTAACGCCTCAGTGTAAACACAGCTTGCGCCTCAGATTCCGACTCCGGTAGGATAGAGGTCGTGATGAAAGCGCATATCCAGCTGTTGTCCAAATTCGCACCCTACCTCCGCCCCTACCGTCCCCGTTATATTGCCGTTCAGTTGATGCACGTCCTTACGGCCGGGCTTATGATCGCCTTCCCCCTATTTCTCAAGTTCCTCATCGACGATGTTCTAGCAGGGGACAACGCGAAGGCGCTTCTCCCTCTTATCGGCTTGCTGCTGGGAACCGTTGTGCTGCGTGCTCTGATCGGCTACCTGCGGATTTACCACGGCCATGAAATCGCCCAGCGTGTCACATACGATATGAGAAACGACCTCTACGCACACCTCCAGAGTCAGCCGATGAAGTTCTACGACCGCGAGCGGACCGGGAACCTGCTGGCGCGCGTCGTCGATGACCTAAACGTCGTCGAGGGAGTCACTCATCACGGACCCGAGGCGTTCCTCTCCACAGGGGTCATGGTGCTCGGGTCGCTTGCCGTCCTTCTTTCACTCAACTGGAAGCTTGGCCTTGCTTGCCTGTGGGTCGTGCCCCTTCAGGTCCTGACCGTCTACCGAATTGGGGGCCGGATGCATCGCGGGTTCAGGAGGGTCCGCACCGCCAAGTCATCCCTGACGTCGAAACTGGAGGAGAGTTTCTCCGGCATTCAGGTAATTAAGTCCTTCGGCAGAGAAAAACACGAGCGGAGCCGATTTGCTGATGTCAACAGGTACCACTATGATCGCCGCCTGGATGTAATACGGCCAATGGCTTCAATGTTCCCTGTGGCAGAGCTTTTCAACGGCCTTTCGATTGCGATCGCGATCGGCCTGGGGGGCTTTCTTGCCCTACGCGGGAGTTTGATGGTCGGGTCCCTCGCGGCCTTTGTCCTCTATCTTCGTGCCTTTCTCTTCCCTTTGCTAACACTTGCCATGTCGTTCGAGCAAATCGCCGACTTCTTCGCCTCCAGTGAACGCTTCTTCGACTATCTTTCCATTCACCCTGAGATCAGACAGTCGCC
>CAZUUK010000461.1:0-528 GCA_964622675.1 uncultured Planctomycetota bacterium
CGGGAGCCCTTGCCGTCGTGGTGTGCCGTCTTAGGGCTTCGGACGGTGAAGCGGTTCTTCTCCGAGGGCACGTCGCCCCAGTCGAGGCCGAGCATTTCAGACGGGATGCGGAGCCCCCCGAAGCGCGCCAGGGCGAAGATCAGCCGCCACTCGGCATCGGGGCATTCGTCCAGCACTGCCGCCGCCTCTTCCCGCGATACGAAATAGTAACGGTCCTCGGCGTAGTTGCCGCACTTGATGTGCCCGAAGGGGTTCTCCCCGATGAGCCGCCGTCTGATTGCCGCTGCAAAGAACTGCTTGGCCCGCTTCACGCTTCGCCGGGCCGTCCCTTCGGACAGTCCCCGGTCGGTGCGAAGCCACACAGAAAATCTGTCGGCATCGCCAGGCGTGAGTTGGTCAAGGCGCGTTTCGCCGGGCAGACACTCATGCAGCCGGTCCCGCACCTGCTGAAGGTTGATGCGGGTGCGCTTCTTGATGTCCTTCCGTCCGTCGATGTAGGTGTCGAGCCATGCCACCAGCGTCGGCACC
>CAZUUK010000461.1:538-1534 GCA_964622675.1 uncultured Planctomycetota bacterium
GCCTTCTCCAGCCGCCGCCTGATCGTCTGGTCAAGCGAATTGACCCATTCGACCGTCGCGTTCTGCGGGCTTGCCGAAAGCGCCTTGCAGGTCGCAAGTTCCTCAATGTGGAGCTTTGCCGCCTCCGCCTTCTTCGCTGTCACCTTGCCGAGACGGATAACGGGCCGCTTGCCGTCAACGACAACGGCGATCTCCCGCGTTCCGTTCGGCCTCTTCACAACGCTTGCCATGATTCACGCTCCTTTCTTCGGCTTGCGCCGACGCGATACGACCTCAAGGCCGAGCGTTTCGGCTAGCACATCAAGGCTGTCCATGCTCAGCCCCACGTGCCCGTGCACGAATTTGCTCAGCGTGCCCTGATCAATCCCCGTCGCCTTGGAAATGGCATAACGGGTCATGCCGGATTCCTCAACGGCTCTGCGGATTTGGTCGCTGAACTTGGTCGGTTTGGCGCTCATGCCCTTATCTTACCCGATGCTTGGCGCTGAGTCAAGCATTATTCCCGGAATTATCTGCACTTTCTTCCGGGCGCCCCTCCACGCGCAGCCGGATGAACGCCTCCACGTCCTCGGGGCGATAGCGCCGCAGCCTGCCAAGCTTCACGGACGCCAGTTCCCCCGAGGCCGTCCATGCCGCCACGGCCCGAGGGGAACATTGAAGGGCCTCGGCAACTTCGTCAACGGTCAAGAGCTTCGGCGTTGCGACACGAACCGCCACGTTCTTCGCTTCGTTCATTCTCGCACCCCACAGACAAGACTGACAAATTGGACGGAAAGTCTCCGGTTGAACCCCTGTGTTCTTGTGTAACGGCTCATCCAGCATACTGCTCACTCATATCGTTGAGTTTCCTGCGGTGCCGCCAGACCGTTACCCGCTGCACTCCGACCTTCTCGGCCATCTCCCCGTTGCCCCATCCTTCATCCATGAGGTCGGCGATCAATGCGTTCCGGTCCTCGCGCCTTTCCCAGCGCTCCCGCTTCGCTTCCCATTTCTCCC
>CAZUUK010000462.1:0-1531 GCA_964622675.1 uncultured Planctomycetota bacterium
GCAAGCTGTGCCGCTGGCTGGCGGAGAACGCCGACGAGTACCCGACGTACACGTTCGCCCAACTGGCCGAGGCGATCGACGCCGGCCGGTACGAGGCCGGGGCCGTCCGGCCCTGTACGCTGACATCGCGTTGGAGACCCATCACACGGAAAGTCGTCCAGGGCATTAACGCTATCTACTGGATCTGACATGAACTGCCAGAGAAGCGCGGCCACATCACGAGTAGGCAGACTGAGGCTTTCGTGCCGCTACGGCGAAGCTGGCCCCGGAACAAGAGTGTCTCACGATGTCTGAGCCTTTTCAGACTTTGAAGATGTTCGGTTTCCTCGTGCTGAAGCTGACTGGGGGTTTTCACATCGCGCGCTATCTAACGCGGCATGGCCTTCGGATTCTGTGCTATCACGGCTTCTCTCTGACGGATGAACACGAGTTCAGGCCTCATCTCTTCATGGATCTGAGGACATTCCGCAAGCGGATGGCCTTCCTTAAGGAGGCGGAGTTCTCGGTCCTTTCTCTGGCAGAAGCGGTGCGCGGTCTCCAAGAAGGCGCGCTGCCACCAGACCCAGTCGTCCTCACCTTCGACGATGGTTTCCACAGCATCTTCAGCAAAGCGCTTCCCGTCCTTCAAGAACATGGCTTTCCGGGAACCGTCTATGTCACAACGTACTACTCCGTCAAAGGGAACCCCGTCTTCCGTCTGGCCGTCCAACACATGTTCTGGAAAACGTCGCGGCGAATGCTGGATCTGTCCGGACTCGGGCTTCCAGTAGATGGACCGCTTCCAATCAAAGGCCGAGCCGACCGGCGCAAGGTCACCTGGAGGATCATCCACCACGCCGAAGGCGAGATGAGCGAGCATGACCGTTGCGCTTTGGCTGCCGAACTGGGAAGCCGCCTTGGTGTTCCCTACGAGCCGCTGTGGGCCCAGAAAGGCCTCTCAATCATGAGCGCCGACGAGATCCGGGAGGCGGCGGCTAGTGGCTTCGACGTCCAGCTCCATACCCATCGCCACCGAATGCCGCAGAACCCCGCCCTGGCGCGCCGGGAGATCCGGGAGAACCGCTTGATCCTTGAGCCACTGGTGGGTCGCCCCCTGCAACATCTCTGCTACCCAACCGGTGTATGGCACGAGGAGCTCTTCCCTATTCTCGCAGACGAAGGCATAGCGAGCGCCACAACCTGTGATCCGGGACTGAATTACCGTGGGACTCACCGTTTCGCACTTCGTCGGTTTCTGGATGGAATGCATATCTCAGGAATCGAGTTCGAGGCAGAAGTATGCGGCGTCGCCGAGCTAATGCGGCGTTTCAGGTCAGTCCTCCGGAGGGCCTTGCTCGTCTTGAGACGATCTTGACGACGAGCCGCCGGTCGTTGCGGCGTTGTTGGTTGGGCCGAGTCGGTGGGGCGACACTAGGCAACCGGGAAGGCAGAGGAGTTGGCTGATGTTGCGGACAATAGCCAGGGCTATGTTCCGGATTCAGGAGCGGCTGCTCGGCCGGCGGAGCTTCGCCATCTTGAGGGAGCTGCGCGA
>CAZUUK010000463.1:0-1523 GCA_964622675.1 uncultured Planctomycetota bacterium
CTCACTTCTGGAGCCGCTCGCGCCAGGCGCTGTGGCGCAAAGGCGAGACCTCCGGCCACGTGCAGACGGCCAAGGAGATCCGTCTGGATTGCGACGGCGACGCGCTGCTGCTCAAGGTGGACCAAACGGGCGCGGCCTGCCACACCGGCGCGCGCAGTTGCTTCTACCGCAGGGTCCAAGGAGACGGGCTGGCTGAAGTCTCAACAAACGAGGTGCTGTGGAACGCATACAAGACAGCCATTCTGCAGAAGGTCCACGACGTGATCGCGGATCGCAAGCGCAATCCCAAGGAAGGCTCCTACACCTGCGAACTGTTCTCCGCCGGGCAAGAGAGAATTCTCAAGAAGGTCATGGAAGAGGCCTCGGAGGTCCTCATCGCCTCGATGGAAGACGACAAAGACCAAGTCATCTACGAAGTCGCCGACCTGTTTTATCACGTGCTTGTGCTCCTCGGTCTCCACGGCATTCTCCTCACCGCGATTTACGACGAGCTAGAGAGCAGGTACGGAAAGTGATTTGAGCTTTCGGCGACTAACCCAGGTTCTCTTGCGATTTGCAAGTTGGATAGCCTGACTTTGCCAAGTCAGAACTCCGGCATAACCCTGTCAGCTGCTAGTCTCTAGTAAGCCGAGCTGGATTTTCATTGCATGCTCCACTTTCTGCATGTCGCCGTGCGACAGTCGCCCTGCTTGCTCGATCAACCGGTGCTTGCTCACCGTCGTCAATTGGTCCGCCATCGCCTTGCTCGGCCTATCGTGGAGCGACACCACCGCTTCACTAGGGTAGACCCGCCCGATCTTGGAGGTGAGTGGTACAACCTGTACCCGGTTTAGGTGCTTGTTCGATGCATCGTTGCTGATGATCACTGCCGGGCGCTTTTTTCTTATCTCGCCTCCCACGGAGGGCTCGAAGTTCACCCACCATACCTCACCGCGTTTCATCGCCTACGTCTCCCACCGTTCCTTCCGCCCACTCCAACGCCTCTGCTTCACGCTTTTCGTCCTTGGCCATCTGGTGGTAGGCAGCTTCCAGGTCTGGAAACATGACGTGGGGACGCACCAGTCCTTCGATGAAGCGGCTGATGCGGCGAGGACCGATGACAGTGTGCAACCTCTCGTACACTTGCTCGTCAATGGTAATGGTCAGTTTCTTCTGCATGGGGTCACCTTCTACGCCTTATACGTATACTGCACGTAGTGTAGTGCCGCGCGGTGATCCTGTCAAGGTGGAGTTTCCTGTGAGGTTCCGGGCGTGGTGAGATGAGACAGCGGCATGCGACCCCAAGATTACAGGATTGCGCTGGGGATACTCTTGCTATCAGAGTAAGGAGTCGCAGGGATTGCGATCTGCCTCTAGAAACGTCGATCTCAGCTAGTTGATGTGCTCTTCCAACGTGCGCCACATCGCCCAGCCGGCATCGTCCGAATTCCCGATCACTGTGGCCAGTAGGTCCTTCTCCGGAAACACGGCCGAGATAAACGTGACACCGGGGTCACAACCGAGTGCATAGAACCGCTCGAGCG
>CAZUUK010000464.1:0-1514 GCA_964622675.1 uncultured Planctomycetota bacterium
CGTCCGACCGGCCTGGCGAAGCCCGCTGCGACAGCGATGCCCGAACGAGGTCTGCTCCTAGTTTTCTGGCCCCTGCATAGCGCACCACCTGGACAATGAGAAGGATGAGAATTGCGCCTGCCACAGCGGCCAGCCACAAATTCAGGTCGAACTTCCGCAGTTTTCCGATTATCCCGACCACGATTGGTCTCCCTAAGCCTCATCTGCGGGCGCGTAGGCTACAATCTCCATGGTGAGATTCAATGCGCCGGGCTTCTTGAGATCCTGATGAATCTTCAGAGCATCTATGCGAATGAACCGATTGCCCTTTTCCAGAGCGTGCACCATTTTCATGAGACAGTTGATATCAGTGTCGGCCTCAATTCGCAGGGCGGTCATCCTGAAGTGTTTGAGGCCCCCGGCCTGCCGGGGCGTTCTCTTCGCGGAAACGAGCTTCAGTTTCACACCTGATTTGCCGGCAATCTTTTCCAGCTCGACCTCGATGCTGCGCGGGCCGTCTTCTGCCGTCTGTGGTGTCTCCGGCCGCTCCGAATGACCTGTGGGGGGACCGGGCGGCTTGCCGGCATCGTTCTTCTGGGACTCTTTGGGCTGCGCAGAGCCCAGGAGCGAACCGACTTGGCGGCTCAGGTGGTCACGACGTGCCAACAGCGAACCGTACCGCTCGGCACGCGACTGGGCCGCTTCGAGCAGCATGAGCCTAGGCGCGAGCTGCCCTCCCATCTCAGCCCACTTCCGGCCCAAAGGCGCGATGATCCAGTTGACAATGATCACCGCTACCACAACGATGGCTCCCCCAACCAGCATCCGTTTTTCGCGCCGCGACAGCTTCATTGTTCTCTCATGCTCCCCTCATGCGCACAACGCAGGTGATGCGAAATATGATCTCATCGTTTTCCCTTGACCATCGCTGCAGTTCCGCGTTGGCGAACTTCTCCGAGCTTGACAATGCTTCTACAGCCGCTGATGCCACCTCGACGGAAGGCGCCTTGCCCAGGATGGTCACATTGCCCCTGGAATCAATGGTCAGGTCGCCCACGAGTATCCCATCGGGCAAAGCTTCCGCAAGAGCGAGGAGCAGATCAATGGTCGGCCTCTGACGCTCGCTCTCCATGTGGAGGATCCTGACTTCCTCTTCGAGCACCTCGATGCCCTCCAACAACGACTGTGCTTCGCGGAGGCCTCGATTTGCAGCCCCCAGCTGTGCACTGCGTACGCCAAAGCTCACAGCGACAAAAGCTATGACCAACAACAGACTGGCTGCCACGAGGCCAAACCGCCTGTAGACAGCCGATCCGCCGAAATGCGTCTCAGGGAGGCGAAGAGTGGGGGCGGCGGGCGCCTCATCACACAACCGGCCGTGGGCTGCAATCAGAGCTCCGATGCACGAGGCGAAGCGGCCGAATACCTCCTTCGGTTCGCCCGCCGCTTCTGAAATGCGCAGCCACTCGGGCGGATCCGGCATCTCGGCCGGTCGCCCCGAAATCTGAGCAAGCGCCTCTGCCACGCGAGCAGTC
>CAZUUK010000465.1:0-1512 GCA_964622675.1 uncultured Planctomycetota bacterium
GTCGTAGACGTCATTGGGGGGCAGGACGCCTACACGCACGCGGGGGAAGTCCGTTGAATCAAGCATGCAGATGATCGAATACAGCCCCTTGTGTCCTCCGTGACTTCCACGCTCGCGGATGCGAATGCGCCCCATCGGAAGATTGACGTCGTCGCTAATCACCACCAGCTGTTCGGGCGGCATATTGTGGTATTTGAGGTATGGGACAACGGCCTCGCCGCTTTGGTTCATAAAGGTAGTTGGCTGCATGAGGAAAGCCTGCTGGCCGGCAATCGTGCCTTCTCCAAGCAGTGCGTGGAACTTGCGCGATGCCCTGAGCCGGATACCATGGCGGTGGGCCAGAGAAGCGATGACGTCAAAACCGATATTGTGAGGCGTGGTGCGATATTTGCGTCCCGGATTTCCAAGCCCGGCAATGAGATACATGCGGCGTTTACTCTCGACTGGTCTGCATGAGTTGCAATTTATTATGTCGCTCTTTTCGCACGGGCCATGGAATAGTCGCTGGCATAGATGCAGCAACCCGACCGTCGGTCCAGACGGGAACCATATGAGTCCGAGTTTTTAATGGCTACGCAGCTCATTATGCAAGAGACGTTATCTATAGGGGCGTCCCGGCGCTCAGTTGGCAATGGCCGTATAGGTTATTAGCTGGTTTTTGAGCTGAGACGAAACGGTGGAGATTATTTCCTCTCCTTGGTCTCCTTGGTTTCCGTTTTCTCCGGTTTTTCTTCCGCTTTCTCTTCCTTCTTTTCTTCTTCCTCTTCCTCGCCCTTCTTTCGAGTGATGAGTTCAGGCTCGGCCCCTTCAGCCAGCGCCTCCTCAGGGGCAACTGCAGCGACCACTTCTTCCTCTACGCGTGGCGGCTGGACGGTGAAGAGCGCGGTCTCCGGATCGTTGAGTATTTCAACACCCTCAGCCACCTTGAGGTCGCTAACGTGGACGGAGTGGTTGATGGCCAGGTCGCTTACGTCAACCTCAAAATTGCGGGGAATGGCGGTGGGCAGACACTTAACTTCAACGGTGCGGGTGAGGTACTCCAGGATTCCTCCGGCCTTGACTCCTTCGGGTGTTCCGAGCGCACGGACCGGCACCTCGACTTTGAGTTTCTTAGTCAAGGAGATACGGTAAAAATCCGCGTGGATGGGGTACATCGTCACCGGGTCTTTCTGAACGTCGCGGATGAGCACTTTCTGCTCTTTTGCGGCCTTAGTGCCTTTGATTTTCAGCGAGATGATGGTACCTTCGCCTGTGCCATGGTGCATCAATTGTTGCAGATCATGGCGGCTAATGATCACGTGTTCAGGTTTCTTGTTCTCGCCGTAGACAACGGCGGGTAGCAGGCCCTGGGCGCGAAGTCGGCGGCCGGAGCCCTTTCCCGTCTCCTCACGATGCTGTGCAGTAAGTACAAGTTTCTCCATTGTTGCAATGACCTCCGATTTCTTTTCGCCGCAGAAAGCGCGGCGACTGTTTGTGGCGTATAAAACCTGCCCTCATCATTCAGGCTATATC
>CAZUUK010000466.1:0-704 GCA_964622675.1 uncultured Planctomycetota bacterium
CCGCGAAGTACTCCGCTTGGCGCTGGAGACTAGCGGCTATGCTTTCCGCGGCATGGAGCATTTCCCTGCCCAAGCACAGCCGCCTCTCGACGTGTGCCTTACAGCGCTGCGGGGATCCGACATATATGTGGGCATTATCGGGGATCTCTACGGATCCTGCCCAGCCGGAAGGGTCCTTTCGTACACGGAACTTGAGTACAACTTGGCCACGCAACTGCCCATGGAGAAGATAATCTTGCTACCGTGCCAGAACGCGCAAGTGAACCGCGCTCACGTCGAGCAGGACCCGCAAAAGGTTAGACGTCTGTCGCGTTTCCGAGACAGGGTTCTCAGAAGACACACGGTGGAGTACTTCGGTGATGCGAATGAGGCCGCATGGAAGATCCTGGCCGCGCTGCGCCAGCACGAAGTCCGGCTACGAGAGCAAGACGCCGGAGGAACGGAACTATGACCAGAAACACGACCGAGACGTTTGACCTTGTGCCGTCAATACAGGCGCGCGCTGATCTGGCTCCACCAATTGCCCAGCTTGCCGCACTGCCAGTGCGCTTGGGGAGCGCAGCGAGGCTAAGCCAGTATGCGATTGTTGATACGGCCTCTCAGCTTTCGACCATGTCGTCCAGCGTTGCTACCGATCTTGGTCTCGATCCGGGTTCGGGCGAGGGCCGGGGGGTGAGTGTTGTCCTCTCGGTTCATGGGCGCAT
>CAZUUK010000466.1:714-1500 GCA_964622675.1 uncultured Planctomycetota bacterium
GGATAGAGAAGGTAGCGCTTCTGCTGTGCCGGGAGGACTTCTCTCCCTGGTTACGCTTCGATGAAGTCCCGTTCGCGATTGTCTCCGGGGACTCGCAAATGGCTTCTCGAAGCCCAGTCGTTCTAGGCATAGAATCGTGCCTGTCCAACCTTCGACTTACGATTGACTTCTCGCGCGGTAGTCTCAAAGTCGTCGCGCCCTCTCGCTTTCTCACTTCAGAAAAGGCGAGAGATCTATACCACGTTCCCCACAGGGTGGTGGAAGGGGAGAAGTTGATCAAGTTCGGCAGCCACGACGCCGCCGTAACCATGATAGCTGCTGGCTTGGAGGAGGCATTCAGTAAGCACTTGCGCCAACAGAAGAAAGGGCGCCGGACGCTCGGACAACTGAGTCGTATGGTAGACGACCTATCCCTGCATGCTGGTACAAGGCAAGTGGTGACAAAGATAATGCAGCTCCGAAACGTAGCTGTACATGGCAAGTCTGGCGAAAGGGTGACAGAGAAAGATGCGAGGTGGGTCTTGCGCCAAGCCAATACCCTTATTCGGGAGATGGAAGAACAGGGAGCGCCGAACAACCGGATGGAGGGCGAGCGGTAAGGCCGGGGGCCTTGCCGCCGGCTCATCCGCACGCTGGGCTCGGCGCGCATCACCATCCCTCCCATTGGCGTCCTAGTGCGTCCCGGCGCGTCCGCGAAAACGTGGCGGGGGGAGACCACTGTTCGCCATTGACGACGGACGTGCCGGCGGTATACCGGTGGGTCGAGAAGCGAGCCGGCTGGCCGCC